>DUUV01000069.1 GCA_012841375.1 Candidatus Fermentithermobacillaceae bacterium | reverse complement strand
CTACAATCCGAAAAGCGGCTGGGCGGTCCTCTCGATCCATGCCGACGGTGAATCCGTGACCGCGGTCGGTTCGGTAATCAATCCTCGCGAGGGTGACGAGTACGAGTTTCGGGGTTCGTTCGTCACGGACCCTAAGTGGGGTAGACAGTTCAAGTTCTCACAGGCCGAAGTGTTTTTGCCCTGCACCCGCAAAGGCGTCATCCGCTATCTCGCGTCAATCGCCTACGGGGTAGGGGAGGTCCGTGCCGCGCGGATAGTCGGAGTCCTAGGTGATGATTGCCTTGCGAGACTCCAGGCGGATCCCTCGCTCCTCGACGGTCTTACGTTCCTCACAGAGCAGCAGCGCGAGGAGATCAAGATCCACCTCCGGGAGCACAGAACCGTGGCCGAGGTCTCGGGGCTCATCTGCCGTGAGGGGCTCACACCTAACCTTGCGGCCAAAATTGTGGCACGTTTCGGCGAGGACGCCGTGAGGATAGTCAAAGAGGAGCCTTACCGTCTCACAGAGATCGAGGGTATCGGCTTCTTGACTGCGGACCGCATTGCGATGGCCGTGGGCATCAAGCCCGATGCCCCTGCCAGGATACAGGCGGCTATCCGGCATGTCCTGAGCGAGGCTGAGAACGAGGGGCACTGCTACCTCAGACCCAACGACTTGGTGCGCGAGGTCCCGGCGCTCCTCGGGACTGATGTCGGAGTCTCCAAGATAGCCGAGGCGGTCAAGGCGCTCATCGAGGCCGAGGTGCTCGTGAGGGACGGCGACGACATCTACCTTAAGGAACTCCACGAAGCTGAGTGCGAGGTGGCTGAGTGGGTTAGGGCGACGGCCATGGAGCGATCGGCGCCTATACCGAATCTGGAAGGCCTCATCGACGCATACCAGACCAACGCCGGAATCACGTATCACCCGAAGCAAAGAGACGCCATCAGGATGGCACTAACGTCGGGGTTCAGCGTGATTACCGGAGGGCCTGGGACTGGCAAGACGCAAATAACTAAAGCCATTGTGCATATTTACACGACGGAACATAGGAACAAACCCGTATACCTATGCAGTCCCACGGGGCGCGCTGCCAAGCGCTTGTCTGAGGCTACAGGTGCGCCGGCTTCAACCATCCATCGGCTCCTCGGGTACAACCCTGAGTTGGGGTTCATGGTCAATGAAGAAGAACCGCTGAAGCCGGGACTCTTGATCGCAGACGAGGCGAGTATGATGGACATCCGCCTGGCCAGATCTCTCTTGGCGGCGTGTTCGCAAGGCATGCAGGTCGTCCTCATAGGTGACGTGGATCAGCTCCCCAGCGTCGGCCCCGGGAGTGTGCTGAGAGACATCATCGAGTCCAGCACCGTGCCAGTGACTCGCCTCGAGTACGTCTACCGCCAGGAAGAAGGTAGTGGAATCTCGGCGCTGGCGCACCAGGTAAACCAGGGTGAATTACCTTCTAACCTCGGTAAAGTCTGGTCTTCTGAACTCAAAGACGGAAAGAAAGCGGACGTCTTTGTCGTACAAATTGATAACCCCGATGAAGCATTACCAATGGCTATGACGTACGCCAAGCAGGCTTACGGAGAGTTTGGACTCCTCGGCTTCGGCGTTCTGGCCCCGGGCCATCGTGGGAGCGCCGGGGTAAAGGCTCTTAACAACGGTGTCCGATCTACCATCAACCCACACGCAAGCAAGTCTTTCAGCCCCGGAGATCGTGTAATGGTCATCAAGAACAACTACAAACATGACGTATTCAACGGCGACCTCGGGATCGTGAGGTCCGTCAACGACGAGGATGGCAGCATCGAAGTCGACTTCGGCGACCAGTGGGTGACCTTCGGCACCGGCGAGGACGAAGCCCCCCTGGACATCTTGCAACTCGCCTTCGCCTCGACCATTCACAAGTCCCAGGGCGGAGAGTACCCCGTCTGCATCGTGGTCCTCACGAGGCAGCACTGGATAATGCTCGCGAGAAACATGCTCTACACGGCCGTCACCCGGGCCAAGAAGCGCCTCGTCATCATCCACCAGGCCGGCTGCATCCCCGCGGCCGTCCGCAACAACAAGATCGCCCATAGGAATTCGCGACTTGCAGAACGATTACGAGGAGGTGCCACCCAATGAACGCTTCGATGGCCAGGCTCAAGGCCTACTACGACGCTGCCATGAGCCAGTTCAACGAGGTAACTGAGAGCGAGCACGGGAGGTTTGCGGTGGACGCTGCTAT
>DUUV01000140.1 GCA_012841375.1 Candidatus Fermentithermobacillaceae bacterium | reverse complement strand
GGAAACCGAAAGACTCATACAGCAGGCGATGAAGGCCCTTCTTAAAGGACGTACGTCGTTCATCATCGCCCACAGGTTGTCGACCGTGAGAGCGGCAGACCGGATCATGGTCATCGAAGACGGCAAGATAGCCGAGGAGGGGACACACGACGAGCTGGTTCAAGCGAAGGGCAAGTACGCTTCCCTCTATGAAGCACAGTTCAAGAAACAACAACATCGCTTGGCGCCGGAAGAACGTAGGGAGCACTTAACCTAGGGAGCACGTAACCTAGAGCAGCTGCACGTTGTTGATGGTTAGCTCGAAACGGGTATCCAAGAACTCGGCTGCCCGCTTGCAGGCCAGCATCCTTGTAAGGAATATTTCGAAGTATTCCATTACAGGAGATATGTCGGTGTCGACGTCAAGCTTCAGAGTGATCACTCTTGTCTCCGCGTTGACGTCAACAAATGACCTGGTCGCCGCGTAGTTCACCCTGTCATGCACATCAAACTTGGTGATGTCGGGGTTCCTTACCCTACTCCGGTGCACGTCTGACTTATCGGCAATGATCAAGGCCGCCGATACCGGCGACACCGCCACACTGGACTCCTCCGGATCGTGGCTCCCGACGGCTGCCATGATCACGGCTATCTCGGCGGGATCCATGCCCATTTCGGACAATATCCGTTCCACAAGAACGGCTCCTACCTGGGCGTGGAAGTAGCGGGAAACCACGTTGCCCAAGTCGTGGGTATAACCCGCTATGGCGGCAAGCTCCTGGTCTCTGGCCGGGTACCCAAGCCTCTGGAGCAGATTCCTTGATATGGCCGCCACTATGGACGCATGTCTCGTCCCGTGGTCCGTGTACCCCAAGGCGCCTGTCGTATCATTGCCCCCGTCGATGTAGGCCCTTATATACGGGTTTGCCTTTACGTCCTGAAGCGTTACGATTTTGTTCATTTTCTCCACCGGTCCATCATCTCCAAAGAGTCTAGATACTCTCTGTATGAGGGGTTCAAGATGAAACGCCCGCGAGAGAGTATCTCATAGTCCCAAGGGAACATTATATGGCCGGAAGTCTCGAAACCGTACCAGTTGGGTTTCCAGCTCTCGTCCCTCGCCCACAGGCTCGCGGTTTTCACTACACGCGCCTTCTTTCTGGCGCATTCGATGGAAGCGATGCGCATGGTCTCGCCCGTGAGGACCATCTCGTCGACGAGAAGGACCCTCCTCCCCGCCACCTTGTCTACGACGGTCGCCAGCACCCTTGGACGATCGCTCACGATCTCGCCCTTGTGCCTCCTGGAGACCACGCACGGCAAGACCTCTATCCTGAGGAGTGAGGCAATTATGGCCGCAGGGATGAGTCCTCCTTTGGCTATGCCGACGACAACCTCCGGCCCGAAGTGTCTTTCCGCCTCCAGGGCTATCTCGCGGCAGACCCGGTCAACTTCATCCCAGGACATCTTGTAGGCCTGTTCCAAAATGTATCTCGCTTCCATGATCCGCTCCCTCACGTCATCCCGCACCGGCGAGCAAAGCGTGCTTTCTAGAAATTCCCGCTTTTGCGGCAAGATCCTGCACCGAAGGCAGGAATGCCTCCGGCGTCCGGAGAATCCTGCCATCAAGGAAAGGAGGTGGTGCTGAGTGTCTTCGTGTAGACGGCTTCT
>DUUV01000119.1 GCA_012841375.1 Candidatus Fermentithermobacillaceae bacterium | reverse complement strand
CAAGCATGCAATCACTTTTCCTGAGCCAAGCGGGGGTATCTGGCACTCCCGATGACATATGGCCAGGGAGATTGTACTCGTCTCACGACACTACTAAGGTGGCTGTGACATGTTTCACGCGGTCTTTGTTCTCGTATCATTTGGAGTACTAGCTCTAACTAAAGACAAGATACAGATAGAGTTTACTCAGTTTAGGACAGACTTACGCAATTATCGTTGGGCATGTGTGCTGTTCTCGGTCTACTCTATCTTAGGTTCGGTTTTTGTACGCTCCATGGTGTACCATAGAGAGCTCATCGGAGCCTCTGTTGTGTCGATCGCGGTCCTGTCTGTATTTCTTGTATACCTTTACTTGAGACACGATACTAGACTGTCAACGCCGACGTGATTTTGACCCCCTAACGCCGGCCGGGATCTGACCCCCCTACCTCTAGACCTTCGGACCCGAGTAGACTCCCGCGCGCGCTTTCTCCTTTAGCCTGTAGCTCTCACCTCGGATGTTGATGATGTGTGAGTGGTGCAGCAGCCGGTCGAGAATGGCGCTGGCCAGGACCGCGTCGCCCATCAGCTCGCCCCAGTCCCCGAAACTCTTGTTGCTGGTCACGATTGTGCTCGACCTCTCGTACCTGGCGCTCACCACCTGGAAGAACAAGTCGGCCTCGAGGCTGTCCAGTGGAAGGAAGCCGACCTCGTCGCAGATCAGCAGCTTGGGCCGAAGGTACATGGCCACTCTCCGGCGGATCCTGCCCTCCTCGTGCGCCTTCTTCAGGTCAGCCAGCATGTCGTGGGCTTTGGTGAAATACACGCTGATCCCGTGCTTGACCGCCTCCATGCCGAGGGCTATCGAGAGATGGCTCTTGCCCACCCCAGGCGGCCCCAGGAACACCACGTTCACCGCTTCGTTCAGGAAGGACAAGGTGGCCAACTCCATGACCAGTTTCTTGTCCACGCTGGGCTGGAACTCGAAGTCGAACTCCTCCAGCGTCCTCTTGAAGGGGAAGTGGGCCAGTTTGCTCCTGGCTTCGACGTTCCTTTGGTGTCTCTTGGCGATCTCCTCTCCCAGGATGTCAGAAAGGAAGTCGGCGTAGGTGGCGTTTTCGGCCGCGGCCTTCTGCAGCCTGGAATCAAGGATCTCCGAAGCCTGCAGGAGCCCCAGAGTCTCGAGGCAAGCCCGCGCCTTCTCCAGGGCGATCACCGGCCATCGCCTCCCGCCACCGCCGCGTACACCGATAGGGGTCTGGTTTCTACCACCGGCTCCTGCACCCGGATGCCCAGGGGCTCGCGCCGAGGCACCGGAGCCGACATGGGGATCCCGCTGTACTGGCCCTCGACAGATTGCCTGGTGCCGGGCGTCCTGGCCTTCTCGAACAGCGCCACTCTCTTGTCCTGGTAGCGAACTTCTACCGAGAACCCAAGGTCCACCACCGCGACCTCTTTCCTCGCCAACTGCCAGGGTACCCCGTAGTAGGACTTGTTGAAGGAGACGAAGCCGTCCCTGGCTACCTTGCGCATTTCGGTTAGGTAACGTACTAGGGTGTCTGGCCTGGGCAGAGAGTTCAACTTCTCCTCCTTGAACCTGTCCACGGGCCTCTCGTTGGTCGTGCCGTGCACCCGGCGCCCGACTTCAGCGCACCACGTGAGCGCCTGCCCGTTGAGGTCGAGGAGGTCGCGGAACTTCCTCTCCGGCCAGAAGTTCCTCTTCACGTACTTGACCCCCGACTCAACCTTGCCCTTGGTCTGAGCCCTGTAGGCGTGACAGAGTTCGGGGATGAAGCCGAACGTTAGGGCGAAGTCCAGGAACTGCGGGTTCCAGATAGGGTTCTTCTGGCTGTCGACATCCAAGACCACGGTCTTCATCCTGTCAAAGAGCACTTTCTGGGGAACGCCGCCGAAGTGCTCGAAGCCGTGGATCAGACACTTGATGAGCGACGTGGTATCGCTCCTGGTCGTGAACTCCACATACATGTCCCTGGAGTACCCCAGCGTGAGGACCAGGAAGTACAACCTCTTTTTCCGACCGTTCTCTATGTACTTGACCTCGCCCCAGTCTGCCTGAGCCTGTTCACCGGGCCCGGTCTCGTAACGCATCACAGCCTCAGGCTGCCGGAGCGCCCTGAACGGGTGCACAAACTCCTTAAGAATGGAGATCCCGCCCGGGTAACCTAACTGCCTAATCTCCCGAAGGATTACCACACAGTTCAAGACGCCTTTACCCACAAGTTCCAGGACCTTTTCCTTGTATGGATCGAGCAACGACGGCCTCTTGGGCGCCGGCTTTCGCTCCGGTACCTCCCTGACCCGCAGGTACTTCCTCACCGTGTTCCGAGAAACACCCAGTTCACGTGAGATTTCCTTGATGCCCTTGCCACTTCCGTGAAGCTCAAATATGCTCAAGACAGACCCTCCTCCCAGCATTCGACCTCTCCTTTGCGTTGGCGTGCTAAGGAAAGGCTTCTTGGGTGGGGGGTCAATTCCATTCCGGCGCTATGGGGTCAATTTACCACCGGCGCTAACACGGCATCGCCCGCGGCGATGGTTCCTACCCTTCGTTCATGCGGAAACTGGCCAAGAGCGACGTACTCATCCTGGACGACTGGGGCCTCGGGCCGCTCACCGCTATCGAGAGCCGCGAGCTCCTCGAAGTACTTGAGGACAGGTGCCAGACCAGGTCCACCGTGGTGGCGAGCCAGGTGCCTGTGGAGAAGTGGTACGAACTCATGCCTGACTCCACCGTGGCCGACGCAGTCATGGACCGCCTGGTCCACAACGCCCACAAGATCGCCCTCCGGGGCGAGTCGATGCGGAAGATCGCCAACACCGGCGTAGAGAAAGGGGGTGAAGCTTGAAGCCGAACCGACCAGTGTGTTACTGATGTGGTGCCGGCGCCGCAAGACCAAGAAAAGTGGTCGGCTGGAACCGGATTCAGTGGTCGAAACAAACCGGATTTGGTGGTCGCGCAGGACCGGATCTGGTGGTCGGCTCAAAACGGATCAGCTGGTCGAATCGACCGGATTACGCACCATACGGTTGATGCGGGCTCGCCGGCGCTGTTCGTCCTTTCCCGTTCGAGTCTGTACCGGAGTTGGTGCAGTTTTGCTCCGTTGGCCTCACACCAGGCCCGGGCGCTTTGGCCGCTGGCGTGATAGGCGGCCAGCCGTTCCTCCCACTCCTGGCGCCGCTGCAACTGCTCAGCCTTAGTCACAAAAAAACCTCCCCGAGGACGTTTGGGGAGATTATCTTCCTGGGGCGGACGCCACGCTAGGTGTGCGCAGCTTGACGCTTACAGAT
>DUUV01000155.1 GCA_012841375.1 Candidatus Fermentithermobacillaceae bacterium | reverse complement strand
GTCTCGGGAGTCCACTTCTTGACCCTCTGCAAGAGCGGGAGCTGGCTGAAATCCGTCTTCTCCCAGTCAACGTTTCCGCAAGCGGACCAGAAGTCGTCCTGCATGGCGCGCCAAGTGGGGCCGCCGCCTGCCTTGTACCCAGGGAACACCCAGTCCTCGCCGTACTTGCAGGAGATGCCTTCAGCCTCAAGCTGCGGGGCCAAAGCCTTCAGGTCGTTAAAGGCCAGAGTGGCTCCGGCCTCCCACTGTGCCAACCCAATAACCTTGACACCCTTCATCATGCAGTGGGTGAACCAAGCCTTAAGCTGGGGACCCAGCTCCGAAGACGAACCGCCGGAGTAAGCGGCATCGAAGATGACGATGTCGCCCGGGTTAAGGCTTTCGATCCAGTTATAGACGGGCCTCGTAAGGTCCTCGTCAATGCTGATGGGCATGCCGATGGGCTTCAGTACGGGACCTATCAAGGCAATTGCCATAATCAGATATACGATCTGGGGGTTTATCTGATCAAACCTCTCCAGGAACTTCACAACTATTCCCTCCTTTCCACTACCGTGTGAGAGCGAGGCTAATCTTGACCAAGGTGACGCCTCTCGATGCCGAGAAGTATTCGGCTCTGAGTGGCCATGACTCCCAAGAAAATGCCCAATGTGATGGCTCTGTTACCCGCAGCGTTAGGTACTCTCAGGATCCATTCCTTAACGCCCTGGAACCCGCCCAGGAATGAGTCGGGGCCCCAGATAACTTCGCCAATGGGAACGTTCCCCATCATCACGATGAACGCGGCCAACAGCATGACAGCGGCGTCAACGTTTCTGATGCGGAAGGCTCGATAGGCCGCGGATGCGATATAGAACGCCAGCATCGAGAACATGGTGGCGTCCAGAGGTAGGTATACCGCGTTGTACGGCCAGAGATATATGGTGCCCGTATGGCTCTGCACCAGGCCCATAATGGACTGGTAGGCAAGCAAGGCCAGGAGGTAGACGCTGAACTGCCAGTGTGGCCTCTTCCTCCGGATGTTGTTGCCGTGTATCCTGAATAGGTTTAGCGCCCCCAGGAAAATGGCGGCCATGGCCATGAAGGTCATCGCCCAAGACAACGCGTTCAGAAGCTTGTCACCGGATGCCATGGTGTACTCATATGCGCCATGGAAGGCCTCAAGGGCAAACCTGACCGCCGCGAAGACCAAGCTTATGATGAACGGGACTTCCTTTCTCACCGACTGCACCTCCTTCCGACAAGGGCTCGCGTGTCGGAGACGCTAGAAATTGATGAACGTCGTGATAAAGTTGTTCTCCGGTGACATCCACTGGACAATGCCGCCGAGAAGCACGATCACGTACAGCGAAACTCGGACGATGTCCTGAGCTACCACGGTACCCATGATGACCGGGTCTCTCGAGACGTAAGCCGCGCCTGCGTAAAGCTCCTCACCGATCATGGTGTAGTCGCAAGCGGCGACAAAGAACGGGATCTGGGCCGGAGAGCTGGCAGCGGCGACCTGGATGGCTCCTACGAGGTTTCCTGCCTCGGCGAGGATCAGAGACTCAGCGTAGAAGTAACCGACCAGGAACTGAGCCGCCGGTTTTTCACGTCCGACCAGACCGGCCACACCCATCGCCCAAGCGAACTGGGAACCCGCGATGAACCTTACATCGTCAGGGTTGTACGCATCGGGTTTGCCGGCCTCCAAATAGGCCTGCTTCACGATTTCCTGGTTAACGACGTTTACCAGGTAGTTTGCGTCGGTCGCGATGAACCTCGTGTCGTACTGGGCGCACTGCTTGGCGATGTATGCCAGGAACGACCAGTAAGCGAAGGTGGAGTCAGAACCGAGGGCGGTGCTGTAGTCGGTCATGTGGACCGGCTTGCCCATCTCGGTGGCGCGGCCGATGGCCTCTTCGAAAGCTTCGATGCCGGGGATCTTTCGGATCTCCGGGATCTTCTCTCCCCGCCTGGCCCGGCTGATCATCACGTAGACCAGGATGATCATGACGATGCTGATGAGAATCGAGAAGATGCAGTTGGCGACAGGACGGAAGATGCCTAGCCTAGCCACGACTTCTTCAGCAGCAGCAAGCAGAAACTCTGACACTCTGTTTCACCTCCTAACCGTGTGGTCGAGCACGGCGCAAGCAAATGGAAACACACGAAGGAGTACAAAGTGAGGTGTTGCGTCTAGGCTGCGTTCGTAGGTCTGGCTCCGGTGCATCCGGAGAGTCATTCCGTGCCCTTGGTGCAATCATATTCGTCCTTGTATGCGTAAATCCTTCTCGTATGGGTGCACGTAAGTCTAAACTTTAATTGTACCCTATGTATGAGCCTTACCTCAACCGCTGAAGAAGCCGATTATGGTGGGGATAGCCATAAATTGGGCTTCGCGAGAGCTGCTATAATCATCCTTGGAAAGGAGACGCGGCATGACAAGAGGAGACGTGGCGGTGATCGCGATTGCCCTGGGGCTTGCCCTCCTTATATGGGCGGGGTTTAGGTTTCTCCCGCGTGAGGCCGGTATCCTTTCGGCCGTGGTACGCGTAGACGGGAAAGAAGCCCTCCGCGTAAGGGTAGACGGCCCGGATGTCGAGAGAAAAGAAGTGGAGATCCTGAACGGCACCGCTACCGTCGAGTTCGGTCAGGGGAAAATCAGGATTCTTCCCCTTCCCACCCACGTCTGCCCCAACGGCATATGCTGGAAAACCGGCTGGATTTCCAGGCCTGGCCAGTCAATAGTCTGCGTGCCCAATCACACGACGATCACATTGGAAGGGTCGGGGGAGGAAATAGACTCGATCATCCGGTAGCCCGGGCCGGCGCGTCACCCGGCGAGATCCTCGCTCCTCTCTCCGCCCAAAACGTTACGCGCCCCATCGTTTCTCAAGAGATACAGAAGCAGTGGGTACCCTACACCGTAGCAAGCCACCGCTTGACCGGCTGCGATATACAGAGCCACCGAAACGTAGGGCAACCCGGAAAGCGGCGCCACGTACATGGAGACCAAGACGGCGTTCACGATGACCGGAGGAAGGGGTGCCAGTATTGGGCGGGGCATCCTCCTTGTGAGGAAAGCTGCCGCCAGGCTCGCGAAAGCCCCAAGCGATAGGTCCCAAGCCAGAAACGGGCTCCCCAAGTTGGCCAGAATGCAGCCGAGGTACAGCCCCCACGGCGCCCACGGGAAAATGAAGGGAAGAACGGCCAACGCTTCGGCGACCCTGACCTGCAGAGGCCCGTATCCTAACGCGTTGAGCGGCGGCAGAACGGTGAGCAGGGCGTACACCGCCGCGAAGATCGAGATTCTTGCCAGTTCCCTTACGGACAACGGACGACCTACTTTCCTATATCCCTCCGGTAGAACGCTCCGTCAAACCGGATGGACTCCACCTTCCGGTACGCAAGCCCCAGGGCGACGTCCAGAGAGGAAGCCAGGGCGGTGACGCTCAGGACCCTCCCGCCCGAAGTGACGAGAGCGCCGTCTTGAGTCTTCGTTCCGGCGTGGAAGACCAGAACCTCTCCTTCCCCTTGGCGCCGGTCCTCCCCTTGGCGTCTGCCCTCCGGGCCTGAAACGGCCCCTTGGATGTCCAGACCAGTGTCATCCAGACCGGATATTGGGATCCCTTTCCGGTAAGCGCCCGGATACCCTCCGGACGCCATGACCACCGTGACGCAGGCTTCCCGTCTGACACTGAGGGGGACGCCGCCCGCAGACGAGGACTCTTCGACATAGCGCCGCAGCCTTCCCCCGGCGCACGCCATTAGGACGCCGGCGAAGTCGCCTTCGATCCTCGGCAGCACGCACTGGGTCTCAGGGTCGCCAAACCTCACGTTGAACTCCAGTATCTTGGGACCGTCCTTTGTGATCATAAGCCCTGCGTACAAGAGCCCCCTGAAGTCAATTCCTTCTGATTTGAGTCCGGCTACGGCACGCTCCAGCACTTCCTCACGAATGCGGTCCTCCAGACCTGACCCTTCACCGGTGAGGTCGACCGGAGAAAAGGCCCCCATTCCGCCGGTCATAGGCCCGAGGTCGCCCTCGCCCACCCGCTTATGGTCTCTCGCGAGAGGCAGGGGTATCATGTAGTCGCCGTCGGTGAGGGCCATCGCGGTGACTTCTCTGCCCTCAAGGAACTCCTGAAACACGATTCGGCGGCCTGCTTCACCGTAGGCGCCTTCAGCCATGTACTCGCGAACGGTCCTCAGGGCCTCGCCGCGGTCTCTGGCGATGGTGACCCCCTTGCCCAGAGCAAGCCCGTCGGTCTTGATGACCCACGGACCCTGCGTCTTTTCCACGTACCGGAGCGCGGCGTCACAGGTCTCAAAACTCTCAAACCGGGGATGAGGGATGCTATAGCGCCGGGCAAAATCCATCCCGTAGGCCTTACTGGCCTCAAGCATGGTCCCTCGCTTACCCGGCCCGAACACGTGAATGCCCATATCCCTGAGATAGTCGGCCAACCCGGCCGCCAGATGGTTTTCGGGGCCCACAACAACGAGTTCAATGTCATTTTGGCGGCAGAAACGGGCTGTCTCCTCGAAAGCCTCCGGATTTGGGTTCAGTGGTACGTTCCGCGCTACATCCGTCATAGCGGCGGTCCCCGGGTTACCCGGGGCAGCGAAAACCCGCTTTACCGAAGGACTCAGGGCGATCCGCCAGACCAAGGCATGCTCTCTGGCACCCGAGCCGGTCACCAGGACGTTCATTGGCGTCCCCCTCCTAATGCAGGAAGTGGCGCTTGCCGCTTACGACCATCGCTACATTGTGAGCGTCCGCCACGGCCAGGGACTCTGCGTCCCGTATGGAACCTCCCGGGTGGACGATGGCCGACACTCCGGCCTTGACCGCTTCAGTCACCGAATCAGGGAACGGGAAGAACGCGTCCGAGGCCATGACAGACCCCCGCACCTTTTCCCTTCCCCGTTCAACGGCGATCCTCACGCAGTCGACCCTGTTGGGTTGGCCGCCGCCGATGGCTACAGTAGCGCCATCTTTGGCCAGGACGATGGCGTTTGACTTCACGTGCTTGCAGACAGTCATGGCGAAGCGCAAGTCTCTTATTTCTTGGTCGGTGGGCGATCGTTTGGAGACGACCTGCCATTCCTCTTCGCTGGGCAAGAGGGTGTCCTGCTCCTGTACCAGGAGCCCGCCCATTGCAGATCGCACGGAATACCTGGCCGGCGCCGGATTGCCTCCCCCGGGGCGCAGGGGCGCGATGGGTATTACCCTGAGGTCTTTCTTGCCTCGAAGGATATCCAAGGCCTCCTCTGTGAACTCGGGGGCCATCAGGATCTCCAAGAACACCTTCTTCATCGCCTCTGCCGCCTCTCGGTCCACCGGGCAGTTGAAAGCCACGACTCCTCCGAAAATGGATACGGGGTCGGCATCAAAGGCGCGCTGGAACGCTTCGGCTGCCGTGGCGCCCATGGCTACACCACAGGGTGTGGCGTGCTTGACCGCTACGCATGCCGGAGACGGGAAATCCCAAACGGTCCTCCACGCGTTGTCGGCGTCGTGGATGTTGTTGTATGAGAGCTCCTTCCCCTGGATCTGCCTCCCCGCAAGGGAAGGGACATCGCTCCCCATGACGGGTTCGTAGAACGCAGCCTTCTGGTGCGGGTTCTCTCCGTACCTCAAGGCGAAGACCTTCTTGTATCCGAAAGCCAGCTCTTCCGGGAAGTCCAAGGGCCAACCCTTCCATAGGGACCCCAAGTGAGACGCTATCGCAGCGTCGTACATAGCCGTATGGTTGAAAACTTCGACGGCCAACTGGCGCCGGGTAAGCTTGTCTACATCACCGGTGAGCCTCACTTGTCTGGCGATCTCGTTGTACCTCGATGGGTTGCATACGGTGATCACCCAGTTCCAGTTCTTTGCCGAGGCCCGGAGGAGCGTCGGACCGCCGATGTCGATCTCCTCGATGATTTCCTGAAGGGTGGCCGACGGCCTTCTGGCCGCCTCCACGAAAGGATACAGGTTGCAGACCACCATATCTACCGGAGTGATATGGTGTGACGTGAGCTCTGCCATGTCGGATGATTTGTCCCGCCTGGCCAGGATACCCCCGTGAATCTTTGGATGAAGGGTCTTTACCCGTCCCCCCAGGATCTCCGGAAACCCCGTCAAGTCCTGGACTTCCCTGACAGGCACTCCTCCGTCCTTCAGAGAGCGGGCCGTTCCTCCCGTCGAGACGATCTCCCAATCCATCTCGACCAGTTGGGCGGCGAAATCCACCAAGCCGGTCTTGTCCGCCACGCTCATTATTGCCCGACGCATTGCGATGCACCTCCGCTTCTATCGAGGATCCTTACCCGTCGCCCCTCCAAGACCGTTCGCCCCTGGGCTATCAGGGTGATGGCCCGGGGGAGGAGGCGGTGTTCCACGACGAGTATCCTCGCCGCCAGTGACTCGACCGTATCTCCTTCCTCGACCGGAACCGCTTCCTGCACTATGATCGGCCCGCCGTCCAGAGATTCATCCACGAAAAAGACCGTGGCGCCGGTCACTTTCGCGCCGTAGGCCAAGGCGTCCGCCTGGGCGTGAAGGCCCGGAAATGAAGGCAATAGAGAAGGGTGGATGTTGATCATGCGGCCTCGAAAAGCCTCAATCAGAGTCTCCCCGGCCAGGCGATCGTATCCCGCGCAGACGACAAGCCCGACGCCGTACTCAGTGAGCGCTCGCACCAGGTCCCGCTCGTAGGCCGCTCTACAGAGAGGCCACTTGCCGTAGCTTGCGTGGGACACCGTCAGGGCCGGTACGCCGTGCCTTCTCGCGCGGTCCAACGCGGGTACCCCCGGCCGGTTTGACACTACGACCGCCACTTCAGCCGGAATCCGTCCGTCAGAGCACCCGTCCAATATCGCCTGAAGGTTTGTCCCCCGCCCGGAGACGAGAACCCCGAGCCTCAGTTTGGCGGCGCTCATGCCTTCACTACCTCTCCGATGAGGTGGGCCTTTATCCCGTGTTCCTCAAGCAGGGACGGGAGCTTGCCGGCGTCGGCCCCGGTCATGACGACGACCATGCCGATACCCATGTTGAAAACCCGGTCCATCTCCTCGTCATCCAGGTTGCCGGTCTTCCGGATGATATCGAAGATCGGAGGGACCGGCCAGCGCCCGGTCTTCAGGAACTCCGTGCCCTGAGGCAGCACTCTCCGGATGTTTCCCGGGATCCCGCCTTCAGTGACGTGGGCCATACCCTTCAGCCGGACATGCTTCATCGCTTCTACCAACGCCTTCGAGTAAATGCGGGTAGGCTCCAGGAGTTCTTCCCCTAGAGTCCTGCCGAGCTCGGCGACATGGTCTTCCAGCCTCATCTTGCCTTCGTCAAGCAAGACCCTGCGGGCGGTCGTGTAGCCGTTGGAGTGGATCCCGGACGACTCTAGACCCAAAACGACATCGCCGGGGACTATTGTAGAGCCATCGATGACCTCACCCCGCTCGGCTCCCCCTACACAGAAACCTGCCAGGTCGTATTCTCCTTCTTCATACATGGCGGGCATCGTGGCCGTCTCACCGCCAAGCAGGGCGCAACCTGCCATCCGGCAGCCCTCTACTACCCCTTCCACGATCTCCTCGACCACACCCGGCCTCACCTTGCCGACTGCGATGTAGTCTAGGAAGAAAAGGGGCCGGGCGCCACACGTTACGACATCGTCGGCATTCATGGCGACCAGGTCAATACCTACCGTATCGTGCTTATCCAGAGCCTGGGCTATCTTCACCTTGGTGCCGACTCCGTCGGCTCCGGCAGCCAGAACCAACTCTCTGAAACCCAGGACCGAAGGGTCAAAGAGCCCCGAGAACCCCCCGACGCCCGAGACTACACCCGGTCCGTATGACCGTGAGGCGATCCCTGCGATCCTCTTTACATCCACACCGGGCTTCTTGGAATAGATCATTGCTTGCAGCCTCCTTTGGGACATCCCTCAATGGGTACGGGGTAGTCGCCCGTGAAGCAGGAGTAACAGAGGCCGTTAGTGGCCGTGCCGAGGACCTCATACAGATCGTCCAAGTCCAGGAACACAAGGCTGTCGGCACCGATGGCCTCTCTCACTTCCTCGACGGTCATCGACGCGGCGGCCAGCTCTCCCTTGGATGACGTGTCAATACCGTAGTAACAGGGATACCTGTAGGGCGGCGAGCTGATCCTCACGTGGACCTCTTTGGCGCCGGCGCTGCGCAACAGGCCGACGATGTACCGGGAGGTCGTGCCCCTCACAATGGAGTCGTCCACTAGTACAACCCTCTTGCCCTTCAAGAGGCTTCGCAGCGGGTTGAGTTTTATCTTCACGGCGAGCTCCCGGAGCGACTGCTCGGGCGAGATAAACGTGCGCCCGATGTACCGGTTCTTAACGAGCCCCGTCTCGAAAGGAATTCCCGCCTCCTCGGCAAAGCCTGACGCCGCCGAAAGCGATGAGTCGGGCACTCCTGTGACGAGATCGGCCTCAATGGGATCTTTCCGGGCAAGCCTCCGCCCCAGGTGTTTGCGGGCCCGGTGGACATTCAAGCCATAGATATCCGAGTCCGGCCTGGCGAAATAGATGAACTCAAAGGCGCACAGATACTGCCTGTCGCTCTTCTCTCTGAGAACCGTTCTGAGGGCCGGTTGTCTGTCCTTGCTCTCAATCGGGAACATTATCTCGACCATCTCGCCCGGTTCAACTTCTCTCACGAACTCGGCTCCAACGGCATCGAGACCACACGTCTCGGACGAGATGACGTAAGCTCCGTCGAGCTTGCCGAGGCAGAGAGGTCGGAACCCCATGGGATCTTTGGCGGCTATGAGGCTCTCCGGGGTCAGCGCGACAAGAGAGTAGGCCCCGCGCACTTCGTCAAGGGCCGAACGGAACGCGTCGAGCATATCCTTCTCGCCCGACTTGGCCACCAGGTGGGGGATCACCTCGGTGTCCGCGGTCGTCTGAAATATGGAGCCTTCGCGCTCCAAATCCCTCCTGAGGATAGCGGCGTTTGTCAGGTTCCCGTTATGAGCCAGAGCCACCTGGCCCCTCCACATCTTCACACCCAGAGGTTGGGCGTTCTCGATACTGCTGTCACCCGTAGTGCTGTAACGCACGTGACCCAGGGCCATGTCACCCTTCATGGAGGTCACGAGCTCAGGCGGAAAGACATCCGACACCAACCCCATGCCTTTGTGCACTCTAAGTCGTGACCCTTGCCTCCACGCTATCCCGGCAGATTCCTGCCCCCGGTGTTGAAGGGCGAAAAGGCCGTAATAACAGAGCTCAACCGCGCGCGGGTGTCCCGTCACGGCGAAGACGCCGCATTCCTCGCGGACCTCCCCACTCATCCCTCTCAACTCCAATCGGAAAAGCCTAACGTCTTGAGTTCAAAATGTACTCGTAGAGCACAAGGCTTGTCGTACACCCAACCCCGACCGGAAACGCTCCGCGGTCTGGACTATTGTTATCGCGTTCGGTGCCAGACAGGGAGACCCTTCTCTTGAATGAGAGCGGCCTTGTCCCGCACGTCCAGGGACATCTTCTCTCGGAAGGCCGCAAGTTTGGCCTTGAGGCAGGGGTCATATGCGGCCAGGACCCGTACGGCCAGGAGCGCCGCGTTTTTCGCCCCGCCTATACCTACTCCGGCCACGGGAACTCCGGGGGGCATATCGGTGATCGATAGAAGGGCGTCAACGCCCATTACAGGCCCGCCGCCAAGGGGAAGGCCGATAACCGGGATATCGACCAACGCGGCAATAGCTCCCGGGAGCGCAGCCGCGAGACCGGCGGCAGCGATGACAACTTTGACTCCCCGGCCGGAAACACTGCGGGCGTACTCCTCTACCAGGTCTGGCGTCCGGTGCGCGGAGATGATGGCTACATCGTATGGGACCCGGAACTCCTCCAGGGTGTCAAAAACCGGCCGGGCTTTATCCAGGTCCGACGCGCTTCCGAGGACCACACCGACCAAGGGCGCTCCTACGGTCCCATTCTCCATGCCTGTATTCACAGACGGTCACCCCCCCCTCCCGGTGGTATCCTCGGCGCTGCTCGCGGCCCCGTTGATCTCCTCGACGACGCCGACGAAAGGCAGGCCTCTATATCTTTCCTGATAGTCCAAGCCGTAGCCGACCACGAAAGCGTTGGGGATGATGAATCCATAGTAATCAAGCCCGATTCTGACCCTGCGCCTGGCCGGCTTGTCCAGGAGAGCGCATACCTTCAGGCTGGCAGGTTGGCGTGCCCGGAGGGTATCCACCAGGTATCTGAGGGTAAGACCGGTATCGACGATGTCTTCAACCAAGAGCACATGCCTGCCAGCGGGACTATGCTCTAAGTCCTTGGTTATCCTCACCTCGCCTGACGACTGGGTCGACGCGCCGTAGCTGGAGGTGCCCATGAAATCGACTGCCGTCTCAGGACCCAGGTGCCTCAAGAGATCGGCGAGGAACATAAAACTGCCCTTGAGGACCCCTATGAGAAGCAGGTCTCTTCCTGCGTAATCCCTGCTTATCTCTTGAGCCAGCTCCTTGATGCGCTTCTCAAGCTCAACTTGGCTTATGAGGACGTTTACCTTCTCGCGGGACTCTGCCATCGGTTACACCTCGCCAAATATTCTTCTGGCTCCAACTTATCATCACAATTCCCTAGACGCAAGAAGGATATCAACACGGGTAAATTGTGTAACAATTTATGTTGGCGTTGATCCTACTTGATCTAGTAAGAATCCTCCGGGGGCTCTGTTACTGGAGAGGCTTGCCTGCGTATCATATGGTTGATTGGACGTTAGAGAAACTGTGTCGAGAGAAAATCAAAGCAGGAGGACACATGGATGAACAAGAGACTCTATCGCTCGCGGACCAAGAAGATGATCGCGGGTGTGTGCGGAGGCATCGCCGAATACTTCGACGTAGATGAGACCATCGTGAGGCTGGGTGTCGCATTTCTCTCAGTGGTCACCGCCATCTTTCCCGGGATCCTCTTCTACTTCGTGGCGGCAGTGATCATGCCCGAGGCTCCGGCCTAGAACCCGGAGGATGTTTCCACTACGAAGTGAACCGGCGCGGGTCAGTACCACCGTGAGGGACAAGCGCTGACACCCGTGTGATTCAGACGGACTGCCCCTCTGCGCCGGTTCAGTGACATCCTGTGCTAGGAGTATCGTCTCGGCCCTAAGCCGGAGATGCCAGTTCCCGGAAGACCTCCAGGTTCGCTTCGGCCACCGTTACCACCCTGCCGTCATCTAGCCGTACCAGAGCAACTTCCATCAAGGAGCCCGACTCGACTTCCACAGGGTCCTTGGGCAGTTCCTCAACTACCCCCCATAGCCCGAAGTACGGTTGCCTTATGCACCTTACCCTGTCACCTACGGTGAGGTTCGTTATGAGGGGGCGGTCTGACCCGGATACGTCCTCGACCGGCCAGGGCGCCGTAGAGGCGTCCGGCTCCAAGACTCCATCGCTCAAAAGGACCTGAGGCCTCACCGCTCCGGCCCGGATGTGGGTCGTTCCGTCTATGGAAGCAGTCTTCCCTGCTCTTGACGCCAAGAGGTTCCAGGCTTTCTCATTCATCGGCATGGGACCGAACCCTTCCATCACTATGATGGTGAGGTCGGTGTCTTCCTGTCCCGTGATGCCTACGACGATCTCCTTGCCCAAGAACTGGACCAGGTCCAGGTTGTTGATGCCGCCGGTCAGAATGCCGCGTACGCCGATCATGCTTGCCTTCTTCAGGGCCTCCAGCGAGACAGACCGTCCGGCGACGAGAACCTTGCCTTTATGGGCGACGTCCACTCCCGCGTCGCCCAGGTCACCCCCCGGACCGTCTGTGGCGAGCACGATCTCGCCGAAGCGCTCGCCCCCCACCCCAAAGACTCCCTCAATGTACGAGCCCGTAGCCTCGACTACGGCTCCGGTTTCGGGCAGGACCTCGGTGACCACCCCACCCATGTGAGCTTTCACCTGGCTCGGTTTCACCGGTCGGACTATGGTTATGGTACCGGTCTTGGGACATATCCGTTCGACCAGCCCTGCCATGGGCGAGTACACATACTCCACCTGTCCAATGTTCATCGCCGACGCCAAGACCTGTCCCGCGTTGACCGAATCCCCTTCAGTGACAGCCGTGTACATCCTGATGGTCCAAGGCCAGATGGACAGTTTGGTGGCTACGGCCACTACCGAGACGGGGGTGGCCGAACGCGGGTCTTCGCGTATGACAATCCGCCTCTGGGTCTTGGAGATGTACTCAATGGTCCCGTCACACGGAGAGTAAAGACTTCTCGAAGGCTCCCAGAAGTATCTCTGATACGTCCCGAGCACCTCTCTCCGCGTCACCTTGTCGCCCACCTTCTTGGTGAGGACCTTGTCGAGCTGCTCGGGCGTGAGCCTTATGCCCAGGTCAGCGGTGATGTCTATAACCCTTGGGCCACCCGGCACGAGGTCGGTCTTGGCGATTATGTCGTCAGGACCTACCCTCTGTCCCCGGGAGACCAGTACCTCGCCTGGCACGGCCAGTTTCCGTGTCTTCTTAAGAAAGGCCTTCTCCAGGACCTTCACACTGGAGCTCACCGCCATCTCAGCTCACCTCCTTGGCCAGAACCGCGACCGGGGGCGCGTCTTGGCTTTCCGGGTACGCTGACAAAGCCTTGTGCCACTTCCTGACCTTCTCAATTCTCTTGCGGGAGTCGCGGGGCAACTCCAGCGGCCTTGACCTCCCATCCAGGATGAGAAACGGCATTCCCGGCCTGACCCTGTGCCTGAGCGCCTTCCCGGGACCGTTTCCGGCATCGTAGTCCTTCCTGGGGAGGACTTCCACCTCGCACCCACCGCCGGGTACCCCAATGACGGTCAACTCACCCGCAACCACGCCGGGACACTCTTCCGCTGCCTTCACGTCGGCGATGACCGTCCCCTCGCGCGCAGCGGGTCCCACCGGCGAGATGGCGGTCCCCACGGGAACCAGCGTCTCACGGCTGAAAAGCTCTCCGATCGCATCGTCGGCTGCGTCTTGCGCCGTATCCAGCAATACTCCCAAGTGTGGGAGCAGGAACATGTTGTCTACCCACAGCTCGGTCACACCTTCGGGCTGGAAGGCGTTCAGCATGATGAAGGCCGCCTGGCCGCGGCGCGGCGCATGGGAAAGAGCTCCTCCTGAGCCGATGATCGCTCCCGTCTCCAACATCCGCACCAGAGTCTCGCCTGTGCCGGTCTGGAAGAATACATCCCCGACGGTCCGTCTCTTGCGGACTCCCTTGAGGCCCCTGATGAGGGATTTGTGATATTCGAGAGACAACCGTAAGGCTTCGGTCGCCATGGCCTGCTCCAGCATGAGATCCTCCATCGTCTGGGGAAGCGTGGTCGGCCTCACCATCTTGTTGAACTGCCAGTTGCGGACCAGGTTCTCATCGGCCTCCCACGGAAGCCATCTGAGGATCGCTTCGGGTTTGGCCTCGCTGAGGACGTTTGCCATACTGTAGGACATGCCCAGGTTGGCAGACACCGTTCGGTGCAAACTGCCGTCGATGACTGAGAAGACATCTGTGGTGGCGCCTCCTATGTCGGCCGCCAGGACGTTTGTACCGAAAGACGCCGCCGCGTACTTGAGCGCTTCACCTACCGCAATCGGCGTAGGCCTCACCGCGCCCCCCGCCCACGCGACAAGCGTCTCGTAGCCGGGTGCCCTCATCATCACGTGCTCCAAGAAGATCCGGCTGATCTCCTCTCGCGCCGGACCGAGGACTTCGCTTTCCAGGACCGGCCTGATGTTCTCCGTGTATGTGACGGGGTTGGACTCCCTCAAGACCTCGTCCACCATGTCCCTGGCGTGGACGTTGCCCGCGTAGATCACCGGGATGCGGAAATCCTGACCAAACCTGGGTTCGGGCCGTGCCATCGAGATATACTCTGCTATGGCCGCGACGTCGCTCATGTTTCCTCCGTCGGTACCGCCTGTGAGCAGGATCATGTCGGGCTTCACGGCCTTTATCGCCTCAAGCCGTTCGAGCAGGGTGCGGTCGTCGTCCAGAGACACCACATCCGACACCACGGCACCCGCTCCCAGGGCCGCCCGGTGGGCTGATTCCGCCGTCATGGTGCCCACCAACCCCGTTACCATCATCTGCAGCCCGCCTCCGGCGCTGGAAGTCGCCACGATGATATCGGCTCCGTCGGCGCCCGCGGCCGGAGTGAGGAGCCGTGACCCGTCCAGGAGCTTGACCCCTATCCGCCTCTCGAGTTTGGCTATGGCATTACGGAGACCGATCATGACATCCAGGTCGGGAGCCTCCACAGTGGTTGGCGCGACCATCTTTCCGGCCAGTCTCCAGCCTCCGGCATCCTTCACGAACAACGCTGCTTTCGTGGTGGTACTGCCCACGTCGGCCGCCAAAATCCTTTTCATCTATCTCCCTCCCGACAATCAGAATCCGCCGCAGAGGCCGCACTGCGCGCACGATGGGTTTGAGAACGCGTAGACCGGCCTGTTGTTCAGGAGCTGGGCACAGCTTGCGTTTCTAACCAGGCACACCGGAAGATATACACCGAAGGCAAGAGATAGGACGCCGAAGATGGTCGAGGATATGAAACACCAAAGACTGATCGCCTGAGTCCCAAGGTACAGAGAGGTCACGACCGAGCCGCCTGCCAGTCCTGCGGGCAGCCCAAAGGCGCCCATGTACACAGCCTCCAGGGCGAGGAGTCTGGTCAGGTCTCTTGTGGTGACACCCAAAGCCTTGAGGACCCCCAGGCTCTTCTTCCTCCCTACAAAGGCGACCGAGAGCACGCACGATATGCCGGATAGCGCTATCACAGCCGCGGCCAGCGATACGACATGCCACGGCAGAAATGCCGCCCGAGCTGCTTGGCGGATCATGGCCGCTCCAAGCGCTCTACCGCCCTTCTCACCGGCCTCACCAACGTCACCGGCCTCACCAATGTCACCGGCCTCACCAACGTCACCGACCTCACCGACGTCACCGGCCTCCCCGATGTCGACGGCTAAATCGCGTTCATTAGCGGCGCTAGGTCCGCCTACTACCCTTGCCTCTACCTTCCAGATCATTGTCTCTGTCATCGCCGTAACCGTGAACGACGCGGCGACTGCCAAGGCCGTCGAAAGGGAGACCATAACGGCCACCGCCCTGGAGGCCTTGATTCTCCGCCCGGCAATGGTCCTAAGAAGGTGTAACGGGACAGGAGGTACGGCTGTCCTCTGCTTCATGGCGACTGTCGCCACCCATCACCCTCCTCTCAACCGCTTTGCCGTCTGAGAGCCGGACTACGACGTCGGCATAGTCCTCAAACGCACGCTCATGGGTGACCACAACGAAAGTCTGTCGTTCCTCCCTATTGAACTTTGCCATGAGCTCCATGACTTCCCTGGATTTCGCCGAGTCAAGGTTGCCGGTCGGCTCGTCAGCCAAGACCACCGAGGGCTTCACCGCCAGCGACCTGGCAATCGCCACCCGCTGCTGCTCGCCGCCGGAGAGCTCCAGAGGATAGTGGTTTGCCCTGTCGGCTAACCCCACGGCGTCCATGAGAAACGCCAACCTTTCCAACACCCTCTTTTCGTCCCATCCAAGAAGCCTCATGGGGAAACCTATGTTCTCGGCGGCCGTGAGTTCCGGTATAAGGTTGAAGAACTGAAACACCATTCCCAGGTCTCGCCTGCGGAGTAGGGCCAGGTCGTCCTCGGACATCCGCGAATACTTGCGCCCCTTGAGGATCACCTCGCCGTGAGTCGGCCGGTCGATGCCGCCCAGGATGTTGAGGAGCGTCGTCTTGCCCGACCCTGACGGACCGGTTATGACGACGAACTGCCCCTCTTCCACCTCGAACTCCACGTTGGCCAAGGCAAACAGCCCGTCTCCAACGGCATAGAGTTTTGTGACCTCGTGGCAATGCAGTATGGGTCCAAGCCACTCACTCACGTCTAAGCACCTCCGCGCAAGGGATTCTGGAAGCCCAAACGGCGACGGCGAGTCCAAGGACAAGAGGTATCGCCATGCCCGAAAGGGACAGGAGAGCGTCATAGCCTGCCATCGCAAGCCATTCCAGGACCGTGAAATCGGTGGCTGATATGACGGTGAGAGCGACCAGTTTTCCGGATATGAAACCTATGGCTATACCTGTAAGGGTTGTGTATGCCACGGCCGAGAGGACGTACAGGGCTATGTCTTTCGATGTCGCTCCGATGGCCCGGAGTAGGCCGATCTTTCGTGTCTGGAGGGCCAGAAGAACATAGACCGAGGCCGTTACGATGCCCGCCGCCATTGTGATAATCATCCATCTGAGCAGCGCGGACATGTCTGAGGCGATGAGCCGTTGCCCCCCTCCCGCGCTTCTCATGGCTGCCAATTCGACTATTGCGTACACGGTGTAGCCCGGGCCCACGGCTTGGCGGAGCCTCTCAACCACGGCCTTTGTCTCTGAGTGGCGAGACACGGTTACGAGCATCTGATAAACGGGCAGCCCCGGAGGTATGGGGGTGCCGCCGGAAGCTCCGGTGGGGTCGCTGTCAAGAGGGGCTGTGGCGGCGCCGGGGGTGCCGGCAGGTGGGGCCCCGGAAGACGGGACGGTTCTCATGACGAGGTCCAGGAATGTCTTCTCGCTCACCAAAATCTCGGGCCTCATCCACAGCCCGGAAGGTGCCAGGGCGGTATCTCCGTGATCGAGCGGCACTGTACCCAACTCCACCATGTATCCCCCGACCTGATTGAGCTTCACTTCCACAGGATCATCCCAAGAGAACACTGCCGGACCAGACACACCGACAGCACCTGGTGCGCTGAACATGGATGATGCACCGGATGCACCGGGTGCCCCAGATGCCCCGGGCGCAGCAGAGGTGCCTCCGGCGCCGGACACACCGGAGGTGCCTGTCGCATTCGATATCCCGGCCGCCGGACGCGGTAGTTTGAGTTCCAGCTCAAAGCCGGGCGCATAAGGTATCTTTGGTTCGCTTGCCAGGGGGATCAGGGCGTTGAACTCTCCTTCATCTTCGGGCCCAAGGGGTCTGCCTCTCTTGACCTGCCACGCCATGGACAACTGCTCGTCCGGTCCTGAGAACTCCCTCCCGCGGAGGATTGCATCGACTAACACGTCCCCCACTCTCACCTTACACGGAAGAGACAGGTAGGGAAAAACCTTGTGAACGCCCTCCACGGAAGATATCAGGGATGATAGCGACTGAACCTCAAGGGGCCCCCATTGGGGCGAGTCTACGGGACAGACGCATCCCTCTGACGGAAGCGTGGGGATGAAGTACTCGGCGAAGGACTGCCACTCCTCGCCCGACCAGGGCCTCCACTCAAGAGGCGAAGCATCCTTTGAGTAGACATGTGCCGGCGCGCTCCACACCACGATATCGGCACCTGCGAAGGAGCGCTCGGCGAAGGCCTGGTATTTCATATAGCCTTGGGGAACCAACCTCGAGAGAACCAGGATCGCGGTGGCCAGGGCAGTCGCGGCAACGGCCAAAGCGGTGCGCGAACCGTTCCTCCTTACGTCCCGCACGGCCAGGCGGACGAAGTCCATAGAGGCACCCCCTCCGTCTCTCGTCTCTCGAGAGTTACGTAGCGCGACTCAGCTCTTGGCGCAGGCCGCCTTAGGTCACTCACTCGGCTGACCTTTCTGGTCTTTCAGTATTATTCTATTTGGTCTTATCGAGACCTGGCCATAGCCGTATTGACCGTAGGGAAACCTTCCCTTGTGCAGACTCCTGTGGAACCTAATGATCCCTTTGAGACCTAATGATCACTGAAGCGATTGGGCTGAATGTCGAATTCCGAACCCCGGGTAGGAGGGCAGGGACTCGACCAAATAGCATGGGGACGTAGTACCCACCAAGGCCGATTGCACGGGATGTGGTACCCATCAAACGCGCCGACATGGGGCGTCATACCCACTGAAAGCGCCGACCCGGGACGTCATGCCCATTGGAGGCGCAGGCATGAGGACGTAGCCCCACCCTAACACCAAAGAAGCTTTGCCTTGCTTGAGCGGGCCCAGCCTCGAGCACCGAGCTATTCGAGGAGCCGGATATTTGAGGCCGGGACCGTCAGGTGCTCTCCGCTGAGGGTGACGACACGAACCGAAGTCACCGGGATGCCCACCGGAAGGGCAGAATCCTCCTGGGCCAGACCTTCAACAGTCCCTTCAACAGGATCCTGAGTGAGGCCACAAACGCAGACCCTCACACCCGGCGCCAACTCTCTGAGAGCCGCGGACCGCCCGGCCGGATGGCCGAATCCACCAACGACAGCACCGATACCGGCGGCACCACCAACGGCAGCATCACCAACAGCAGCACCGGCACTGGTGGCACCAACACGAGCGGCACCGGCACCAGCCGCAGCACCGGCAGCACGACCGGCGCCACCCCCCACACCGTCGTCCGTAACTTCCCCGTCGACGGCGCCCGCAAAGGGAATGATCGCACACGGTCCGGCATCCCCTCTGCCCAAGGCGGCGCCTACAAGGCTCGCGCCGTCCACAAAGACCCGTTCGCCCTCGCAAGACGACAGGAGTTCGAAGGCTTCACCCGACATGGGCATGTTTCCGTACCCTTCGGTGAGCACCAAGGCCGGCACGATCTCGGTGGGGCGCGGCACGACGGCGTCTTTCTTTCTGAGTTCCCTTGCCCAGTACCTTGCCAGGAACTCGTCCCAGTCCAGGTCTTGAGCAAGGCTTTCGTACCACTTCATTACACTGGAGGCGGCGCTTCCCGCGATGATCCCCGCCACACGGTACCTTAGGCACGCCTCCAGGAGTTCTTTACTCACTGTGGAACCTGCGAGGAGGACGAGGTCCGCATCCTCCGGACCGATCTTCTGAGGAGACACCGGCTGGTCCGGGCTTTCCACTTTCCTTATGAGAGTCCCCGACCTGGCAAAGCCGGCTCCGGCGGCCCCGGGGACAATGTCCCCACGGAAACGTACCCACACGCCGATGGCTTCGTCTACATGCTCGACCGTTCCAGGAAGATGGCTCGCCAGCGCGGAAGGCTCCTCTTTGATGGACACGCGTCCCGTCGCTTGGCTGATCGCCACTACCTCTCCGTCGCAAGGTGACGTGTATTCAGTGTAACCGAGGCCAAACAGGTAAGAGTAATAACCCAGGACTTCCCCCCGCTTGACCTTCTGACCCTCGGCTACCAGTACAGTGGCGGTAATCCTTTCGCCGGACGTCTCCATCCTTACAAACCTGAGACGCTGTCGGGAAGCGTACTTCCCGAGTATGCTGCCGGCATCAACCTTTGCCCCGGGGGAAACCAGTGACTCGCCGACGGACGGGAAGACCCGGAGCCTCTTCACCAAAGCATTCCTGATAACCCGAGGCCGGATCAAAGCATACACGGCCATCACTCCATCCCCCTTTCCCATCCGTCAAGGACACCGTCAGGGAACACACCGAGCGCCCTGTACCCCCTACGGTTCTCGCGGTACGGGTCTTGCGGCTTCCTGTGGCGCAGCCTGGCATCGACATAGGCGAAATGGAAACCTTTCGCCGGAGTCACATGCCTCCGGCCTTCTCCGGCGCCTACGTCTCCTTTTGAAGATGGATGCAGTTCGAGCCAGGTAGAGTCGGGAGCCGGAATCACAACGGCCCGAATCTCCCCGCTCGTTACGGGCAACTCTTCGAGCCGGGAGTCGGTCCTCATTACGGCCCACCTGTCCTTCACACGTTCTTCGTTCTTGCCGGGGCTCAGAATCACGCCGGCGGGAGTAAGGAACGACTCGGGAGCAGCCACCAAATCTCCTCCGAAGACTCCCAAGGAGGGTAGTATGCCGTCTCTGTCGGCGTAAAGTTTAGTCACGCCGTGGAGTCCTAAGGCGTCGGTCGCGATGGAAACGAGCGCTACCGGCGAGAGAATTCCCGCGAGGAACCCGGTCAGGAAGACCGAACCTATGCGCTCCATCCTGACCAGAGTGTCTCCTCCTTTAACGCCCACAGTAAAGGTCTCGCCAACTTGGCGCTGCCTGTGGATGCCCCGGAGTTCTATGGCGCTTCGCGAGTGCTCGTCAAGGGCCTCGCGGACAACCTGTTTCTGGATGGCAAGATAGACAGCCAGATCATCCCAAGACCTCGGGAGCACTCCGGGGTTCCGCTTCCAGTTGGCGAGGATGTCGTCGAGACGTTCCGCCAGTCGACGGGACGGAAGCCACTCAGCGGCATCCTTGGCCTCTAAACGCGCCACGGAACTCACGGTTCTAGTGAACACCCCTCTAATCTGGGAAAACACTTGGACCGTGTCTCCGTCCAGCGAGATGACCATCACGTCCTCACCGAGGGAGCCCGCCATGTTCACGACTTCCAAACCTATAGAGTGTCCGGTGGGAAGAACCGTCGCGGCGCCGAACCGTCCGAGGCCCGAGAACCTGGCGTCGTGGCGGATCCCGGAAGAGAACACACCTACTATGGCATCCCTAGCCGAATCGAGGTGCTCTTCTTCCAGGCGAGCACGCACATTCTCGGCCCACACCACTTCCACTGAATCGCCGAAGATCCTCGACACTTCCTCACGGCCCTCCAGCGACGCGGCGTAGACGACCGGGACCTTCTTCCCATCGCCCAGCCGCCCGGGCAGGCCTGCGGCTATTACCTTTGCCACGTTGAAAAGCTGGTGGCGGCCTTGTCCCAGGATCTCTTCGTCAACCCCTCCGGCCATGACCACCATGGAGATATCCTGCCTTCTAAGGTCCGTTACTCGCTGGTACTCGTGGCGGCCGTCGTCTACGGTAATAAGATCGGTCACAGTGGCTCCCGCCGCCAGAGCCGCGCGCTTGGACGATTCGCCGGAAATGCCCTTGACGACTCCGGCGCACACGACCCTCGGCTCACCCGCGGCGCTCACGGTCACCAGTATGTCTTGCGGATCAAATCTTCTCCCCGAGCGTTCCACTTTGTCCTTGAGTTCCGAATAGGCCAAGTGGGCGCCTCCGGTCAAATCAGTATTGCCCAGGGCCGGAGGTGTGGGAGCAGTCGCGGACCCGACCAGGTTGATCCCTTGGGCGGACCTCTCCCATGCCTTGGCCTGGGTAACGGTACTCCCGATATCCAAGTGGATGTAGTCGTTGGCCATATTAACCTCCCGGATATTTGGGCCTGCGGACGCGCTTACTCCCGAACGCGGAAATTGCCGCCGCAGCCCTTCCTATGGGTTCGCCGGAGCGGTGAGGGACGCCCCTTCCAAGCCTCCCCCGGTTATCTCCGTGATCCGGCCGTCCAGGATATGCACTACCCTGTGGGCCCACTTAGCGAGGGATGGGTCGTGGGAGACAACAATGAAGGTCTGTCCTTTTTCCTTGTTTAGATTGTGGAATATCTCCCCGATCTCCGAAGAAGTCTTTCGGTCCAAATTTCCCGTAGGCTCGTCGGCAAGGACCACGTCGGGCTCGTTGGCAAGGGCCCTGGCGATAGCCACCCGCTGTTGCTCCCCTCCCGACAGTTCGAGCGGTTTGTGATCTTTCCTGGCGCCTAAACCGACGATATCCAGCAGCTCCTTGGCCCGCTCCTCCATTTCGCGCTTGCCTTTACCGCCAAATCTCATGGGTAGCATGACGTTCTCAAGGGCTGTAAGGTGAGGTATGAGGTTGAAGAACTGAAATACAAACCCCACTTTGTTCCGCCTGATCCTGGCAAGCCCGTTCTCCGAGAGTTTGGAGTACCTCTCCCCTCCCAGGATCACGTCGCCCGATTGAGGGCGGTCCAACCCGCCGAGAAGCGCCAACAGAGTACTCTTGCCGCTCCCCGACGGACCCATGATCACTACGAACTCACCCTGATCGACCTGCAGATTTACATCGTTGACAGCGTAAATCGTCTGCCCCAAGAAGAAGGATTTCCGGAGGTTCACGGTGCGTAGAATGGGCTCATCCAAACGTAACTCCCCCAAGGCACGTAGTCAGATCTCCGTTTCCGTGCTCCAAAACTCTCAGTCCCTTGTTCTTCGCCTACCTAAATACTCCTTCCGCCCGCTCAGCCCATTCTCTTAAGGCCGAGAAATCCGGGTTACACGAACTCACGCCCAACCGCTCCGCCTACATGACACTCATCACTCGGGGCTCTCAAAGAGACTATGAAGGACACGCCTATTTCGCCCAAAGACCCGGCCAAGAAGCACGCCTCCCTCCAGTCTCACAAAGGGACTATGAGCTCAGTCGTTCCTTAAGGTATGCCTTAGCCTCGGCGAGCAGGTGAGGTTCGACCACGATATCGTAGGCCGAAAGGGCCAAGACCTTGGCCGCCATCACCGCGGCGTCGATACCGCGGGGCGTAACGGTCGAATCTGCCATCTCAACCGAGTGACCTCTGGCCGAAGTCGAGTTGAAACCTATCTGAATTGCCGGAGTCACCCAAGTGACGCTGCCAACGTCGGTGACCCCTCCTCCGGCGTAGCCCTCGTCTCGAGGAGGAAGTTCAGCCCCCACATACGCGAAGTTCTTGGAGCAGACCTCCTGGAGGACGGGGTAGTCCAGAGTGTCTCTGAACAGCATCTCATGGTGCCGGAACTCTACGGTGCACCCGACAGCCTGGGCCGCTCCTTCGGCGCACTGCTTTACTTTGGGGATGATGACGTTCTCTAGATATCTCCAGTCGGTGGAACGCAGCGTGAACCTCATCTGCGCTAAGTCAGGCACGATGTTCTGGGCATGCCCCCCGTGGGCGATGATGCCGGCTATCCGAACTGGATCCTTCAAGTGATTCCTCAGGTTCCTTATGGATATGTACGCGGCGACACAGGCGTCCAGCGCGTTGATACCGCCTTCGGGGTTTCCTCCCGCGTGAGATGTCCGGCCGTGGAATGTGATCTCCAGAGGATGAGAAGCCCAACGGACGCCCCCTCCAACGCCGTTCCGCTGGCCGGGGTGAGCGATAAACGCGGCGTCAATATCCTCGAACACACCCTTCTCAACCATGACAACCTTTCCGCCGATGGTCTCCTCTGCGGGAGTGCCCAATACTGTCCAGGAAGCCCCCAACTCGTCGGGCGGGCAGACACGAGACATGGCCAGGCCGGCGCCTACGGCCACTGCGGCCATGAGGTTATGGCCGCACCCGTGACCGATACCGGGAAGGGCATCGTACTCGGCCATGAAAGCGATGTTGGGCCTCTTCTTGCCTACGCGGGCTACAAATGAAGTCGGGAGGTCGGCCACGCCCGCCTCCACCGAAAATCCATTGTCGCTCAAGATACCTCTCAGTTTCTCTGAGGCGAATACTTCGTTCAATCCGGTCTCGGGGCGCTTGTAGAGGGAAACGGCAATGTCTTCAATTACAGGTCGTAGGGAGTCAACAGCCGATACGATTGCAGCCTTTCTGTCATTTGAGTTCCCGTTCACTTTGCGGCACCTCCGATCATGATGACACAGACAGTATACAATCTTTGGCAGGCGGTATGGAATAACCGCACAATTTACATATTGATCACCAATTCCTCAAGTGGTATACTCCGTAAAATACCCAGATGACCAGGGGAGGTCTGCCCCATGAAGAAGGAAGACAAGTTCCTGGAGGAAGGCCTTTCGTTCGACGATGTCCTCTTGGTGCCCGACTATTCCGAGGTCTTGCCGAGAGAAGTAGACGTGACCACTAGATTGAGCAGCACCATCAAACTAGGGATCCCGCTCCTATCTTCCGCCATGGACACCGTTACAGAAAGCCGCATGGCGATAGCCATGGCCAGAGAAGGCGGGCTGGGCGTCATCCATAGAAACATGTCCATCGAGAGACAAGCCCAGGAAGTTGACAGAGTCAAACGCTCCGAGCATGGCGTCATCACCGACCCGTTCTTCCTGTCTCCCGAGAAGCCCGTAGAAGACGCGCTTGCCCTGATGGCCAAGTACCACATCTCGGGGGTACCCGTGGTTCAGGGAAACCGTTTGGTGGGAATCATCACCAACAGGGATATCCGCTTCGAGGAAGACCACACCAAAGCCATCTCTGAAGTAATGACCAGCAAAGGTTTGATCACGGCTCCGGTTGGGACATCCCTCGAGGAAGCCAAGAAGATAATGGGCAAGCACAAGATCGAGAAACTGCCGTTGGTGGACGATGATTTTCATCTAAAGGGACTAATCACGCTGAAAGACATCGAGAAGACCCGCATGTACCCCAGAGCCGCCAAAGACTCCCGCGGACGGCTTCTTGCGGCCGCGTGCATCGGAGTCGGCGGCCTTGAGAGGGCCAAAGCCCTGGTGGACGCAGGTGTCGACGTCATCGTGGTAGATAGCGCCCACGGACACTCAAAGGGTGTGCTGGATACGGTAAGCGCCCTCAAGGAAAGATTCCCTGAGAAAACCGTCATCGCCGGAAACGTCGCTACCGGCGAAGGAACTCTTGCCCTCATCGAGCGCGGCGCCGACTGCGTGAAGGTAGGAGTCGGACCAGGATCCATCTGTACCACCAGAGTCGTCACCGGTGCAGGGGTTCCGCAGCTGACGGCGGTGTTCAACGCGGCCATGGTCGCCAAAGAGCACGGCATCCCGGTGATCGCCGATGGCGGCATCAAGTATTCAGGTGACGTGGCCAAGGCGATAGCCGCGGGGGCCGATGCGGTAATGCTCGGAGGTCTCTTGGCCGGGACCGACGAGAGCCCCGGCGAAATGGAGATCTGGCAGGGCAGAAGCTTCAAGGTGTACCGTGGAATGGGCTCAATGGCCGCGATGAAGGAAGGCTCCGCCGACCGCTACTTCCAGGAGGCTTCGTCTAAGTTGGTGCCTGAAGGGATCGAAGGTAGGGTACCCTACAAGGGTCCCGTCACAGAGACCATCTTCCAGCTGATCGGCGGCCTCAGGGCCGGAATGGGATATTGCGGGTGCAGCAACATCGGAGAAATGCACGAGAAAGCACGGCTTATGAGGATCACCGATTCGGGGCTCAGGGAGAGCCATCCTCACGATGTGAACATCACCAAGGAGGCTCCGAACTACACGCCGAGGTAGGTCGCTGAGCTCACTTGGGAGCTCGCTGGAAGCCCGATCGCGAGTGCGTCAAGTGATGCCGGGGACTGGAGTCCCGACTAACTCATGATTGAGCGGACCAGATCTGAACGGGTGAGACTCCGCTTGCGGCCAAGTTGGCTGCAGGCGGAGTCTGTGAGTCTTTGTCATCTCCTTGGCCAGCGCTCACTCCACCCGGTCACTTTCGGCCTCTCCGCCAGCGATCGCGCCCTTCTCAGGCCGTCCACATCCCGGCAGTCAAACATCATCTCCGGTCCGAGCCACCATATTCTCGAGCAGTCTCACATCTCCGGGATCAACCGCAATCAAAGTCGCAATTGCATTCGTCCCTACAAGGATCGCAGGAGTCACGGTCCTTTTTCTTCTTGCAGAACGGGCAGACTACGGGAAGGAAGTCGGTAGCTCTGAAAACCAGGTCGATGTCTGAGTTCGACGAACCTCCGCAATGAACGGTAGCAAAAGCCCTGATGGGTGCCTTGTCGGGCTTCGGGCAGATGACTACCTCGAAAATCCCTTCATGGGCGCAGAGCACTGTGTCTTCGGCGCAGCAACGCCCGATGTTCCTGAGAACCTTGCAGTCCACCTGTCTCGGCGGGCAGCACTCGATGTCGAAGAGCCTCACAACCGCATCAATACAGCCCTTGCCCACGTTCTGAACGCTGACCTTGATGGCTCTGTCGGGCCCGTTGTGGATGTTGATCGGGCCGGTGCTGAGAGGACCTTTTCCGGGCAGCAGGTTGTCTAGAGCGTCCTCTATGTCCTTGATCTCTTCCTTGATCTCCCTCAAACCGAATCTTGGGCTCTTGAGCAGGTCTTGGATATTCTCGATCTTTTCCAGTACTTTGCAGGCGCAACCGATCTTGAGCACGCTAATAACCTCCTTTCAGTGTGCTATCCATGGTATGTAGAGGCCGGAGGTTATGTTAACAGCGTGGGGAATATCGTTGGGGGCTCGGCGATGCGATGGTCTGTGGTGGGGCACTTGGCAAACCTGCGGGAAATGTCCCCACTGGCGCACATGTCCCGCAGAACGTCCCGACCGGAGCACACGTCCGGCGGGACGCATCCCAGCCGACGCACTTGTCACCGGCGAGAAGAGCTACTCAGTACCAGAAATCTCAGCAGCAACCTCCACCTCAGGTACATACTCCACGCCGTCGGTGTAGTTGTTGGCGGGGTTCCACAGCATGTAGGTCTCGATACCGTGTTCGAAGGTACCGCGGATCTGCCCCGAGACTTCCTCGGAACCGTACTTGATGCGCATGGAGAAATCCTGCAGCCAGGGGCGTGTCTTGCTCCTCAGACCCTCAGACCTCTCCAGCGCCTCGGCCATGGCCTTGTACACAACCTCGTATGGATGAGCCTCAGGCACCTCAAAACCGTAGATGCCCGCATTGTAGTAGTGAGAGGGATAAACCATGGGGCACATGAAGTCGACAGAATCCGCAAGCTGTTCCCACTTGTGGCCGATGCCCATGTCGTCGGCTGCGATGGTGGCAAAGCCAAAGATGTCGGCCCCCAAGTATGCTTTTCCCTCAAGAGCCTCGCTCATGTAGTCCAAGAAGGCAGCTATACAGTCGCCCCGGGTCTCGTAGTTCTCAGACCCGGGCATCAGCACGTTTCCCGATCCCTCTAGGCCACGCGCGCTGTCGGGAAACCTCACATAGTCGAGCTGAATCTCATGGAAGCCCATGTCGACAGCCCAGAGGGCGACGTCTCTCACGAACTCCCAGTTCTTCTCGTCATAAGGGTTCAGCCACAGCCGGCCATCGCGGTCGCGCCAGAGGCTGCCGTCGGCGCGGCGGATGGCCCGCTCAGGTTCCTCCTGTGCGCGGTAGGGGTCCTGAAAAGCCACGACGCGTGCGATCATGTAGTAGTCCAGATCGGCAAGGATCTGAATGAGTCCGGGAAGGTGGCTGTAGCTTCCGGCCCGGGCAGGGATGTGCTCCGGAGGTTTAGCGGGGACGCGGCCGTTGTTGTCTTTGATATCGATGACGAACGAGTTGAGTCCCTTGTGGGCTCTCATGTACTTCATTATCGAAGCCATCCTTGACGGAGTGCCCGCGGTGTCCATAGTCAGGTAGAGCGCGCGGGCAGAGAGGGCCATTTCCATGGGGGCCAGAGAGCCTAATGGCTCCCCTGAATGACCGGACTTGCCGGGCTCACCGCCTGGGTCACCGGCTTGACCGGGTTGGTTGGGATCACCGGGTTGGCTGGGGCCACCAGGCTGGCCGGACCCACCGGGCTGGCCGGGCTCCCCCTGAGTCCCCTCGGTCCCGCTTGGATCTGAACCCGTCCCTCCGGTAGACCCTGTCTCGTCGGGACCGGCAACCTCGGTACCCATTACCCAAGCAATGGGTCTATCCAATAACCCTTGGTTGTAAGCGGCTACACTCGACAGTACGAGTACCAGAAATAGAGCGACCAGGTTTCCCCATTTGGGACCTGGCCTCTTCCTCGTATGTCTCGAAGGAGCCGGGGTGAGCCCCGAAGGAGCCGAAGCGGTGGCCGCAACCTCGGCAGCAGCCTTTCTCGCCGCACTCCGGTCTCTGGTGCTCGCTCTGCGTCTGGATCTGCGCCGGACCGCCGCACCCGTCGCCGGTTTATCCCTGAGAGCCCTATCTTCTCTTGTCCTGTTCGCAGCCTCGCTACTCCAGGACCTGCTACGCCCGCCTTCGTCATTACCGGCCTGCTCGTTGCAGGCCCGGTCGTTCCCGAGCTCCTCTTTCTCTTCCGGAGCAGCCAGCAACACAGGCTGCTCGACAGGTCCTCTCTGGTCTCTCCGCGTTCTTCTCCCGGGCATCCGTCGCTTCTCCCATCCGGCTCCAATTGTCCTGCTAGACAAGTATTATGTCGGAATCCTTCTCGAATTGACGGAGAAACACCTGCCGTTGTTCCGCTATTTCCTGCTGTAGTAGCGTAAAGCTACAGAGATCTCTATAAGTCCGGCCGGCAGCTCTATTGGGATGACCAGGCGCTGTATATCGACAGTTGATATCATCACGCCTTTCCCGCCGATGATGGTCGGGGGAGTGAGTTTGCAGACGTACCCGTGTTCCTCCAGCCCTGCAGCCGCTTGACCCGTGATGATGTTCCCCATTTCGGCGATGGACGACTCGGCAAGCTGGTTGAAGACCGGTACGGCCTCGTTGAGTAGAGCCGCGGCGATGGCCTTCGCCGTCTTCTCCGACATGCTGTAGAGGACGATGCCTTCGGCATCCCCGGCAACGCCCACGGCGACATTAACCTCACCTGAGGTCGACTTGGACGACTCCAAGCGCAGTTGTCCCCGTGTCACCTCCATGTTGATCTCATCCTGCAGGAACGTGTAAGCCGACTGAACGAAAGGATTGACCAATCCCGCTTTCAACATCAGACACTACCTCCTATTGACGCTGATAGAAAAACGGATGGATCTGGCTTAGCCCATAAGATGAAGGGTTGAAGACCGCCTCGGTGGCGCCGGTGAAAAGAACCCCCCCGCGCCTCAAGGAACCGGCCAGGCCCGTCAAGACCCGCTGTTTTCCCTGCTCTGTGAAGTAAATCAGCACGTTTCTGCAGACGGTGAGGTCCAAATCCCGGGGATACTCATCCACCAGTAGATTCCCTCTTCGAAACGAAACCGCCCACCTCAGGACCTCGCGTACACGGTACCCTTCGTCGCGCCGCTCAAAGTACCGCGCGAGGTACACCCTGCTCACTCCCTTGACTTCATCGGCAGAATAGACCCCGGCCTTGGCTTTCGCCAGGCTCGGTTCGTCAATGTCGGTCCCGAGGATTTCCGGTGTTCCCCCGGCCTCCAACGCGGCAATGGCCAGGGAGTAAGCCTCCTGCCCCCCCGATGACCCGGCGCTCCAGATACGGACTTTTCGGCCGTTGCGGTACGCGATCAACCCGGGGAGTATCGACTCGGAAAGCACCTTCCAGTGCTCAGGGTTTCTAAAGAACTCGGAAACGTTGATCGTAAGGAAGTCCACCAAAGCATCGAGTTGCCGGCCATCTCGCTGAATGGCAATCGAAAGGGTGTAGAAGTCGGGGAACCCTTGGCGGCTCCGGTAGTTTTGGAGGCGGCGGTGCATCTGTCGAGACTTATACGAGGAAAGGTCGATCCCCGTGAGCCTCTTGAGTCTCATACACAGATGGACGTAATCAGCCCCGTACGCATGGATGTCATCCCAGTCATCAATGAGTTCCCTCGCCACTTACCTCTTCCCGTTCCTTTCTGAAAACCTAAACCGGAAAATGCGCTATCTCTTCCGCGATTTGGCCAAGGGGCAAAACCTTATCACAGATCCCCAGTTCATAGCAGGCTCTCGGCATGCCCCACACAACCGACGTGTTCTCATCCTGCACTATCACTTTGGCGCCGTGATCCTTGGCTACTTTCGCTCCTTTGGCTCCATCCGTCCCCATCCCTGAGAGGATGACCACCATGAGCTTGTCCCCGAATATGGGAGCCGCGTCCATCAGCGTCACGTCTACCGCCGGCCTCACTCCGTGGACCAGAGGACCTTCGTCTTTCGCCACCTTGGCCGCAGGGCCGCTCCCGTCCGGCAGCACTCTCAGGTGGTACCCCCCGGGGGCTACAAGGACTTCCCCGGTCACGACCACCTCTCCGGCGGCGGCTTCCCGGACTGTAAGCGCCGATTCGGCGTCCAGTCTCCTGGCCATTGAGGAGGTGAAACCTGCCGGCATGTGCTGGCAGACTATGACGCCAGAGCGTAAGTCTCCTGGAAGGTCGGGGATCAAGTCATCCAGGGCCTGCGGACCCCCGGTCGAACTGCCGATCACGACAAGCCAATCGGCTTCTCTGGAATCCCTATGGCGCGGCTCCGGGCGACTGCCGCCTGCCCCATCTGCGCCGACGTCCCCACGGTCGGTCCTTACCCTGGGTCTGGCCGAAGCCGACGCCAACACCTTCTGGCAGAGTTCTTCGGCAGCCCGATCCAACTCAAACCCGGATTTCGGTTTCGGCAGGAAATCGACGGCCCCCAACGAGAGGGCTTCCAGCGTGATCCGGGCTCCCGTGTGAGTCAGCGACGAAAACATGACGACCGGGACCGGCCTGTCTGCCATTATCGCCTTGAGCGCCGACAACCCATCCATCCGCGGCATCTCAACATCCAGAACGATTACATCAGGCTTTACTTCCCGGTTCTTCTGAAACGCCTCCGACCCATCCCGGGCTTCGGCGATCACTTCTATCCGGGGATGCCGCCCCAGAGCCCGCCGCAGCATGTGCCGCATGAAGACAGAGTCGTCCGCGATTAGGACGGTTACCGTCCCGGGTTCTCTTCCTCTCAGGCGATCGGGCACAGTCGTCTCACTGCCTCGATGAGCTTATCGGGCTGAAAGGGCTTTACGACAAAGTCTTTCGCGCCTGCCCGGATAGCCTCCAGAACCATACTCCTCTGCCCCAAAGCAGTGACCATGATCACCTTGGCGTCGCCGTCGTGGCTCTTGATGGCCTTCACGGCCTCGATGCCGTCCATGACAGGCATGGTGATGTCCATGAGCACCAGGTCAGGCTTTTGAGCCTTGTACACCTCAACGGCTTCAGCCCCATTGGGAGCCTCAATCACCTCGTAGCCTTCCTGGGTCAACAGTTTTGAGGCCTTGGTGCGCATGAACATGGCATCGTCGACAACCAAAACCTTTGGCAAGATCCTCACCCTTTCGAGATGGCCTCCTATGCCCATCGAGACTGTCTGTCTTCTATATCTCTCGTTCGCCGCGCGAGACCGAGTACACGGTAACCTTTCCTTCGCCTACATAGAGCTTCATGGTGCGGCCGTAATCCTCGCCCACATCCTCCCTTGGTGGAGGGAAACCCTCTCTCTTCAGAGCCTCCTTGACCGCCCGGACGTTGGCCGCCCCGATATCTCCGCCCGGCAAGGTGACTCCTCGAAGCACGTGAGCCCCTCCTGCCACCCACACCCGCATCCTCGCCGGATCGCCTCCGATAAGGGTGAGGCAGCGAGCGGCATACGAAACGGCGGTAGCGGCGTACTTGCCCGGCTTCTCAGGACGGGGAGGCTCTCTTGATGGCCCGGGTCCATCCTGCCACGGCCGGCCCTTTGCCGAAGGCAACACGACATGGGCAAGGGCCCCGGCCCTCAAGACCGGATCCCACAGCGCCACTCCGACACATGAACCGAGCGAGAACGCCACTAACACGTCCTCCTGAACAACCGACCACTTAACCTCGGCAAGACCGACAACCAGCTGATTGGGCATCCCGGCTACTCCGTGTTCCAGAATCCGTCTTTCGAGCTGCCCAACCTGGGCAGAAATACGATGTCAAAAGACGCCTGTTCTTCATCGAGTGTGACCTTCATGTATGCTACGTACGTCGCGTCACCGTCTGAACCCGCGTAAGACATGGCAGAACCCAAGACCGCACCTGCCATCTCCCGGATCATGACGGGAGGGATGGGGAGAATCTTTATGTCGAACCCATCGGCCACTTTGTTCAGGACCGACGAACCCACTATGTTGGCTACCTCCCCAATGAGCGAATCCATGAGCGCAGGTATCTCGTGGTCCGGAACCGACTCCAGGATATGGGGCGCCAAGACGCCCGCCAATTTCTCCGCCGAATCGGGCCTGAAGAGGATCAAGAGCTGCCCCTCAACGTCTCCGGCGAAAGTCACGTAAGAGCTGAGGACCACCTCTTCGGGCGGACCCGAAAGGAGAGGTACCGCGGTGAGCTCAACGTAATCGGTTTGGACTGCCTGAAGCCTCAGGGGCCTCCCGGTGAAAGCCGAAAGGACCGCCCGGGCGCTTTCCAAACCGAGGATCGCCGCCTCTTGAAACCGCAAGTAGTCCAGTACTCTTACTCCCATCGCTCAACCCTTCTACACAACTCGATTGACGTCCAGTATGACCGCCGGATCGCCTTGCGCCAGAATCGTAGCGCCGGCGATGCCCTTGAGCCGCGACAGTATGTGTCCCATCTCCTTGACGACTATCTCTTCTTCGCCGATAAGGCCGTCTACACCCAACGCCATCGGCCGGTCATTGGACCTGGTGAGAAGCGCGTATCTGTGCCCATTATCTGACCAGAGGTCGTCCCTCAGCGCGCCGTCCAGCGAAATGAGGGGGACCACCTTGCCCCTCACATTCATGGCAGGCTTGCCCTGCACGCTCCCGACCGTGACGTCCTCCATCGCCAAGACTTCTTCCACAGACGACGTCGGGATAGCGAAGACCTCTTCTTTGCACCTGACCAGGAGAGCCCTCATGATGGCGAGAGTAAGGGGGAGTCTCAAGGTCACGAGGGTGCCCTGACCGAGTTTTGTCCGCACCTCGATCTGGCCGTTTACCCTCTCGAGATTGGCCCTTACAACATCCATGCCGACGCCGCGTCCAGACACCTCAGTCGCTGTATCTGATGTCGAGAATCCCGGCGTGAAGATAAGCTCGAGGGCTTCCTTCTCCGAGAGTCTCTGCGCGGCTTCCTCCGAGATGAGTCCCTTCTTGACCGCCGAACGTTTCACACGCTCGGCGTCAATGCCGCCACCGTCGTCCTCAACCTTTACCACAACCTGGTTCTCTTCGTGTTGCGCCGAGAGGATCACCCGTCCCCTTGGGGGCTTTCCGGCGGCTACACGTGCCTCGGGAAGCTCGATCCCGTGGTCCACCGAGTTTCTGAGGATATGGATGAGGGGGTCATCGATAGCCTCCAGGACGGTCCTATCCAGTTCAGTATTTTCGCCCTGGATCTCGAAGTCCAACTGCTTCCCGCACCTCAGGCTCAGGTCCCTCATCATCCTGGGAAACTTGGAGAAGATGCTCTTCACGGGCAAGAGCCTCGCCTGCATGATACCCTCCTGCAGTTCCGAAGAAGTACGCTGCAAGTGGGCGGCAAGAGAGCTTATCTCACTCCCGATCGCGGCAGTCTCTGGGCTCCTCATGAGTTGGGCGGCGAGTTGAGAGAGCCTGGTCCTGTCGATGACCAGTTCACCCACCATATTCATCAGGAAGTCCAGGAGCCCGACGTCGACTCTTACCGTCCTCCCAAGGTCGGACCTCCTGGGCGCGGGCGCGTCCTGGGCCGGCTGGGCGACCTTGGAGGCTTCGAGTTTGGGAGCCTCGTCCCTGGAGTCTCCGGTTTCGGACCCTTCGAACCCGGAGCTTTCCGCCTGGACGTGAGCACGGTATTTCTCCACGGTCACTTCTGAAACGTCTTGATTGGCCCCGGCAAGTTCCTTTGCTCCCATCCCGCCGTCCTCGGCGGTTATGTACACTACGAGGGTATCTGACACCCTGTCTTGCTCGATTTCCTCTCTTGAAGGCACCGACGCGACAACTTCGGCCACGTCTTCCAGGAAAGTGAGGATCTGAAAGCAGCGCACCGAGAGGAGAGGAGCATCAGAATGGAATTTCACGGTGAGGACAAATACGTTCTTACCCTCGTTCACGGCGGAGTCCAGTTTCTGGACCGTGTCATCAGGGATCTCCACGGGCGGCAGGGCATCCGGTTCAGCCTTGCCGGAGACTATACCTTTTTCCGGAACCTCGGAAGCCGCGAGACGTATGGTCTCCACAAGGTCTTCGTTAGGCGGTACGGCCCGTTTGTCGGTCAGGGCCAGCTTCCATTCTTTCAGCCAGTCTACAGCCTGAAAGAGCACGTTCAGGAGCGCAGTGGTAAGGGGCCGTTCCCCTGAGCGGATCTGGTCGAGGATGTTCTCCATGCCGTGACTGACTTCAACGGCTTCCTGAAGTCCCAGCGTCGCGGCGCCACCTTTGATCGTGTGCATGACGCGGAAAACTTCCTGGATAAGGGCGGCATCTTCCGGCGACTTCTCGAGCTCAACCAAGCTCTCTTCCGTCACTGCCAGGAGCTCGCCTACCTCGGCCAGCAGAAGATCCAGGTCCTGCCCAAACTCGTCACGAGTGTCTTTCATCGCGCCCTCACTGCACTACGGCTGCGCGGAGATCGGCCTCTCGGAGAGTCCGCTTCTCGGCGTCCGATATGATCCTGGTTAGGTCCAGAAGCACTATGAGCTCCGTTCCCACCTTGGCGATACCCTCGATGTACTCGATTTCATCGCCGACAACGACGGTCGCCGCCTCCTCGATTGAGTCCTCGGCGATCCTTAGGACCGAGGAAACCGAGTCGACGATGACGCCGATGCCCTCCTGGCCGACCTCAACGAGCATGATGCGCTGGGTCGGGTCATCCTTTCTCTCTTCAAACCCGAACTGTTTGCGAAGATCGAGAACCGGGACAACTCTCCCGCGGAGGTTGATTATGCCTTCCACGAACTGAGGAGCGCGTGGGACGGGAACTATTTTCTGAACGGGGATGATCTCGCGCACCGACGCTATATCTACACCGTATGTCTCCTGCCCCAGGGAGAAGGCTACGATCTGGCGCTCTCCACCCGATGGGGACCGGTTGACTACTCTGGCCTCATCAATCGACATGAGCAAATTCCCCCTTGCTCCCTATGTATCGAAAGGGGCAAGGTGGGAATTTAAGTTTCTCGCTCGGATTTTGCCTAATCCTTCAAAGCTCATGGGGATCGGGGAACGCGGTCACAGTTTACCTGACAGGAGCCTCAACACTCTCGCCTCAACCTGGTCCAAGAAGCCGGTTCCCGAAGGAGAAAGCCGTACTATCTGCCGGAGAGCGGCGGAGATGTCCGCTCCGATATCGGAGACTGCGGCAGGCTGGCCCGAATGGGCATCGGAGCCGATGAAATGCGTGAGGCCCTCTTTCAGCAGAAACTCGGCGCAGTCCCGTGCCTGCCTCCCGAAGACGCCCATAAGGCTCCCGGCGTTGATCTGGAAGAGCACGCCGGAATCTCGAAGCTCCAGGATGATGTCTCGGTTCCGGCAGATCTCCCGGTTCCTCTCGGGATGGGCAAGTATCACTCCTGCGCCGGCGGCGCGGAGGTCACGGAGTTCAGATCGCACGTATGCAGGCAAGTGTAGAGGTGGGAGTTCGACCAAGAGGTAGCCGCTGTCGCCGATAGTCTGCAACCTGCCCGCCCGGTACTCCCGGGCCGTTCCCGAGGCAAGGTACACTTCAGCCCCCGGCGCAACGGCCAAGGGAATACCCGATTCGCGGAGGCGGGCCTTGAGTTTGGCAACCTTCGCCTTTATGTCGTCGGGTGTTGACGCATACACGCCCCGCATCACGTGAGGTGTGGCGATAACTCGAAAAGCGCCGCTCTTCACCGCATTTCGGGCCATGGCGATGGCTTCGTCCCAACTGGAGACGCCGTCATCCATCCCGGGCAGTATGTGGCAGTGGAGGTCGGTATATCGGAAAAGGTGCCCAGGGGACTTCTCCGGCGCTTCGGTTTCCATGCGCGCCGTCCGCAGAGGAACCACCCCTCTCTCCCGTTGAACCATCTATCTCCGGTTATGCCTATGTCATGGTCTCCGGTTGTGCTCTCGCAACAGTCTCGGGCTTGCTGCCTGGGCCAGTTGTTCTTTTAACGGTTATCCCCACCAATCGCCTCTTCCTTCTTGTCCATCACCTCTGCGCATATTGATGGCCGTTTCGTGCCTGTAGCCTCTTTGCTCTTGGTTAGCGCAGGCCTCGCCTGTGTGCTCCTCGCGAGGGCTTTCCCCCAAGGCGTGCGTCAGGCCAGCTGCACATGCTGCGGCACCCGCCTGGTCCGTGCATCTTTCATCATTCGCAGCTTTCCCCTGGAAACAGCGCTCATACCGGCGCGGAAAGAAGCCTCAGGCGGAACGTATCCCGCCTGAGGCATCGCGTTTATGCTCAAACCGTCTAGGTTCGGTCTCAGTCTTCGAATCTCACCACCGTGAGTTTTGACAGCATCTTCGCGGCCTGAGCCCTCGTGGCGTTCAGCTCCGGCCTGAAGGTGTTATCCTCAAACCCGGTGATGATGCCTTTTTCTACGGCGCCCAGGATTGCCGCCTGCGCCCACTCAGGGATCGACTCGGCATCGGCAAAGGTCAGTTCGAGAGATGTCTCCATCTCACCGAGAGACCTCATTATCATCGTGGCGGCCTGCGCCCTGGTAACCGGGTCTGCCGGAGCGAAGCGGTTGTCTCCTACTCCGGTGATGATCCCGGCTTTCACAGCAGCCGATACATACCCCTTGGCCCACTCGGCGATCTCATCGGAATCCGCGAAGGTAAGTTCGGGTTCGGCATCAGGCTCAAGGCCTGCCGCCAGTACAACCATCTTGGCGAACTCCTGCCTGGTGATCCCGGCCTCGGGACGGAACGTGCCGTCTTCGTAGCCGCCTACAACTCCAAGGCTTACAAGCCTCAGGATGTCCTTCTCGCCCCAGTGACCAAGTATGTCGCTGAGCGCGGGCATATCCGGCTTGGCCATAACTGCAAACACCGTGAAGTGGTCGGTTACAGCCGTGACGGTTCCTGTCTCGGGATCAACCCTGGTGGGTAAAGCGATCCACGCTCCTGCCTTCTCGTCCCAGTAGAAGACCCTGAGGTCCTCAAGCTCGATCTCGGCTTCCTCCAGTTCCTCTTGAGTCAGTTTGAACGTGAGGGTTATCGGCTCAGAGAACTGGGTGACGAGCTCTCCGTCCTCTGTCTCCGCAGTGATCTCGAAGACCTTTCCAGCTATCATGACCATGCCCGCGGTAGGCTGGGTGACTTCGGTCACCGGAGCCAAGGTCACAGTCACGTCTTCCGAAACGGCGTTTGGAGGCAGCTCCACCGCTGCGCTTCCATCTTCGAGTTCAACTGTTCCACCGACCTCGGCTTCTACAGTTTCCGTGACCGACGGAGCGATGACGGGAGGCTCAACCGGCCCGCTGGGACCGCCTGTCCCTGGACCGGGATCAGGTATCACAGAGATCTTGGTGAATACAGCCGTGACACTCTTGTTGCCGTCCATAAGGATGGTGATCTCACGCGCGGTGGCTTTGGCTTCGCCGATGTCGCCTTCCCACTTGGAGAATCTCCAGCCAGAAATCGGCTGAGCAGAAAGTTGCACCTCATCTCCGTTTTGGTAGAACATCTCGCGCTCATATTCCGTTCCGTTCACCTTCAGGTTGCCGCCATCTCCGGCCTGGCAGGTTAGCTTCACGTACCACGGCTCATGTTCCACCTGACCGGCGCCAGCCCCCTTTACCTTAGGACCTTCTGGACCCCAGTAGTTCAGCGTAGCGTTTAGTGTCCCAGTTCCACCATGGTAGACGCCTGCGTTGAAGTTCCCCAGGAACTTATTGTTGGTTACGTTGATCTCCTTGCCTGTAATATCCTGTCCATCTTTCACGGCAAAGCCATTATACGAGTCTACCACCGTGTTGTCCGTGATGTTGGCCGGCCCAGTGAAGGCTGACCCGTAGATGCGGATACCGCCTCTATCTGGGTCCCCCACAGAGCCAACCGCCAAGTAAGCATTCTCGATGTAGTTGCCCTTGACGGACAGGTTCGATTGTTCGCCGGACAAGTTGATTGCCTGATAACCGCACCTGTAGATATCGTTATCCGCGATAAGCGCATTCTCGTACGTGACTGAACCACCGAGGATGACTGCAGAGTACGGAATGTCGGTGAACAAGTTGTTCTTGATCTGCAGACCGGTGATCGAGCGCTCCGAGTTGAAAGCGGATGCCCCACCATCGGTCTCCGCGAACCAGTTCTGGGTAATCTTCAGATCCGAAATATCCGTCGCCACGTAAATGGTGCGTTTGATGATGTTGTTCATGATAGTTATGTTGTCCGCTTGTGGACTAACGCGACCATCCCATCCGGCTGAGTCAAGAGTGAACCCGTCTATTGTCACTTTACTGGCTCTGATCTCCAGCACCTTTTCTGAACCAGTAATCCTAGACTCAGCCTTGCCCTCGCGGTTTCTGGCATCAATACCGGACTGAACCCCATACAGCGAAACTGACTTGTCGATCGTGAGGTTT
>DUUV01000064.1 GCA_012841375.1 Candidatus Fermentithermobacillaceae bacterium | reverse complement strand
AGGACGGTTGTATCGGAAGCCGGAACCACCGTAATCGTGCCCGCTCCGGGCCCGGCGTTCCCGGCAGGAAGCACGAGGTGGCCGCCCATCTGCGCGAGCTGGGCCTGCAGCGCGTTCCATTCAGGATTGTCCCCTGCCTTTTCACGAGCCGACCCCACAAGAACAACGCTTGCCTTGGCGGAAATCGCTTCCTCAATACCCTTCTCGATGTTGCTCCAGTTTCCGAGGCCATCTGAAGTGAGCGCCTTCGCCACCACGACGCTGGACTCCGGGGCCACACCGGCAAGGGCGCCCGAGCCGGCAGCCAGAGCGCCAAGACCTGTTCCGTGACCGTTCAGGTCGAAACCGAAAGACACCAGGCCTTTGCTCAGGTCGAGGCGGGAGAGCACTATACCTATGGAACGCTCCTGGGAGAGGGTGATCACCGCATAGGAGCGGTTATTTCTGAACTCTCGAAGTGGCACTTCGCCACCAAAATCCGAGTCTAGATCGGTATCAATGGTTACGGTGTTGTAGAGACCCGCCGCATCCGGATCCGAGATCACAAAGTACACCTGCTTGTTAGAACTCATCCGCTCGGTAATTGCGCTTGGAAGCGTTCCTACTATGTACTGCCCGCTTCGGCTTCTGACACCGCCGACGTTGAAAAGGATGCCCTCTACGTTGAGGATTACCGAATCTGCGGTGTACTCACCCACCAGGGTGGCGATTCCCTCTCCGGTCAAGTCGATCCAGTCAAGCACGCGTTCCGGGGCTCGTGTTCCCGAGCCTCCAAACACCCGGGGATCGGTTCCCGTGTCAACGATACATAGGGTCTGACCTAACCCTGAAGCACCCGTCTCGGCCTGAAGCCGCCTAACGCCAAGGACATCAAGGTTGTGCTCTGAGGCTTGCTGAGCCTTAGAGGCGTCCGACGACGGAGTAGCTACGGCTGCCGCGCGAACCTGGGCAAGTTCAGGAGCGGTGGTTGCCACCGGTTCTGTTCGTCCCAAACTGGAACCAATGGCACATATGCCCAGCACCAGGGCCAGCAATCCTCCAAGTAAACCAAAGCGTTTCCTCACAAACCTCAACCCCTGCCGTCGACGCTCACAATTTGACAATCACTGAAGCCTTACCGGAAATATCGAGTACGATCCTGACCGCACGGCCTAGGAGAGACTGAGAGTTGGCGGGCTCTCCATCTGCGAACCACAAGACGTTTCCCGAAAGGGGCACCTCAATGGGAGCGCCTTCATCATCCACTTCGAGAAGCAACTTCCCGCCGTCATCACTCAGCCGTTCCACCACACCGGTAAGGTCGTAGGCCAGGCCAAGCCGTTCCATCATCCTGCCCGTTAGGACACCCACCTCGCCCCGTGAAGCAGGGTAATCGAGGTTCACCGATAGCGACTTATCCGTAACCAGTTCCACCAGGTCAGACCACCCAACTATCTCAGGGGCCGCCCAGGAAGGCTCGATTCTGACACGCGGGTCCGGCACCCCTGCCCGGCTGCCAAGGCCACCATACACACGGCTCACCATCACCATGAACTCGGCCATGGTGACTCCCTGTTCAGGGTCAAATACGTTACCGGGACGACCTCGAACCAATCCGATCTCGGCGGCCATGGTTATGTGTCCAAATGCCCAGTGGGAAGGACTTACATCCAGGAAAGCCGCCGGAGAGCGCTTCAAGGAGGGCGCCACCTCTCCAATCGCGGCCAAGAGTATCTTTACTGCCTCTGCCCTGGTCACCGTGTTATCCCAGCGCATTGACCCGTCTTCGTAACCAATCATAACTTCCTTAGTTCTTAGCATGGCGGCAACTTGATCGGAGGGAAGAAGGTCAGATGCGGAATAGACCATTCCAAATGAACCAAGCACGCCAAGTAGCATCATGAAGCACGCCAGGACACCCCTCAGTACACTACCGCGCCTCATGTATCTCCCCCCACGTT
>DUUV01000075.1 GCA_012841375.1 Candidatus Fermentithermobacillaceae bacterium | reverse complement strand
TTGAGGGACGGCTACTCGTCGTTCAACATAACCTTGTCGGTTCAAAACCCCGGGTTCCTCCGGCCCGGAATGGGTGGCGAGGCCCGAATTTTCGTGTCCAAGAAGGAAGGGGTTCTTCTGTGCCCGGTCGAGGCCCTGTACAAGGAGGAAGAGGGCTGGTTCGTTGACGTGAAAACGGGTGAGGACGAGAGGACTCCTGTGCCTGTTGAGGTCGGCGCCATGAACGACATGTTCGCCGAGATCATGAGCGGGCTTACCGAAGGCCAGGAAGTCGTGGTTGGAATGACCAAGGACCCCAATGATCCCTCTATGGGAGGGCCCGGAATAATCATACGGAGGTATTAGGAGGGCCAGTCCGGAAAGGAGGGATACGGATGCGTACGTCAGACGTTCTCAAGGTATCCGTGAGAGGGCTCACCGGCAACAAGATGCGGTCGGCGCTTACGATGCTGGGCGTCATCATAGGAGTCGCTTCGGTCATCGCCTTGGTCTCAATCGGCGAAGGCGCCAGGCGAGACGTAATCGAGAACTTCGAGAGCATAGGGACCAATATCCTCAGGATGTACATGCAGAGGTGGGATGCCCGGCTTACCATTGAGCAGGTAAACGATCTCAAGAAGCGCGTCCCTGACATGGAAATGGTGATGCCTACGGTGAGTTGGGGTGCCCAGATCACTTACGAGGGCAAACAGCGGTGGGCAGGCACCATGGGTGTCACACCGATATTCCCCAAGATCCGCGAACACGGAGTGTACGTCGGAAGGTTTTTCACCGACGTTGAGATGGAGATAGCCCGTCCGGTGGCCGTGTTGGGATGGCAAGTGGTGCAAGACCTCTTCGCGGGCCGAAACCCCGTGGGGAAGACCATCTACATGGACCAAAAGCCGTTCCAGATAATCGGCGTCATGGAGGAAAAGGGCCAGAACATGGGCGAGGGCGTGGACAACATGATCCTCGTCCCGCTCACGGTGGCGCAGAGAGGCCGGGGCACCAACAGGGTCGACGAGGTCTTCATGAAGGCGACAAACAAGAATACGGTCCCTATCGTCAAGGTCACTGTGGAGCGCATTTTCGAGTCCAAGTACGGCGAACATGCCGTCTACGTGTGGACCCAGCAAGAGATGCTTGACCAGCTCCAGGAGTCTACCAGAACCATGACCCTAATGCTGGGTGCCATCGCGGGAGTCTCGCTCTTGGTGGGCGGTATCGGCGTCATGAATATCATGCTGGTGGCCGTCGCGGAGCGTACCAGGGAGATCGGTCTGCGGATGGCCATGGGGGCCAAACGATTCCACGTGATGATGCAGTTCCTGTTTGAGAGCGCCATGCTTTGTTCCTTAGGCGGAGTCGTCGGCGTTCTCTTTGGCCTATTCGCGTCCAGGATGGTGGAGAAGATGGGAGCCCAGACCTCCGTGTCACCAACATCCATCGGCGTCGCCTTCGGTTTCGCTGTACTGGTAGGGTTTGTGTTCGGAGTCTACCCTGCATATCGCGCCTCAAGACTGGTGCCTGTGGAGGCTCTGAGAAGCGAATAAGGCGTATCGGTGGTACCAGAGATAGCGGCTATGGAAGGATTTGGGAGCGGCGGTGTGGAATGATGTCCCATGCCGTCGCTTCCTTATCCAGAGGATCGCTACCCCAAAGGACTGAGCCACCGGGTTCCTCTCCTCTTTCCCGGGATATTGGCTCTCGTTGGAGCTACCTATCCCAGTAGAGCCCTCAGATTCTTGGCGCCTGCCGCGGTCTTGGCCCTGTTGGTCCATATCCTGCGGACTGGCAGGACGTTCGTCATAGCGAGGAAAGGGCCGTTTACTACAGGTCTCTGGGCCCGTCTGGAAGGTGGTGGAGCTAGGCGTCCTGAACCACTCCACTGGGGAGTCCCGCAGGGCACCTCAAGGTGGCGCTTATTTCACCTGAACCCTCCTGCCGTACTACCTATTGTCCTAAGTACCGTGTGCCTTATCTTGGGGATAGGGCGAGGTCGCATGTGGGATGAGCGCATCGGTTTCATTCAGGAGCTGGCAAGCCCCGGCGTTTCGGTCCGCCTCACGGTCATCCCGCTAGAGGAGCCTCAGTCTGACGCATACGGGTCCAGGCACTCTTTTCGGGCGCTGGCGCGCTCGCCGGAACGCAGTGGAGCCGGCTGGTTCGGCGTTCAGGCGTCGGCTTACATTCGAGATATCCCAAAGATCATCCCCGGCTCTCCCGTTGATTGCCGCGCCGTGCTTCAGGTTCCGTCACCTGCCATGAACCCCGGAGGGTTTGACTACCGCGAATACCTCTTAGGAGAACGAGTCCTCGCCCTTGCCGGGATACAGGGAGTTCTTGGGCCGGCACCCCGGACGGCTTGCCTTTCGTTCAGGACTCTGGCAATCAAGGTCTTGGCGGCGGTCAAAACCTATATGGCCCGGGCCCTTGACTCAATCTTCCCAAGGGAGGATGCTGCCGTCCTAAAGGCCGTGTTCCTGGGCGACAGAGGAGAACTGCCCCCGGAGGACTCCCGTGACTTTAGGAGATCCGGTTTCTACCGTTTTGTAGGAATATGTGGGTTCCACGTGGACCTCTTGTTCGTCTTGACCGAAGGGAGCCTACGGCGTCTCACCAGGCGGCCGTCTTTTTCAAGATTAGCGGCAATCCTGTTCGCCTTCTCCTACGGATGCCTTTCGGGATGGCCGGCGGGAGTCCTCCGAGCATTTGTGAGCGGCCTATTGCGGAGTTTGGCTCCCGCGCTGAGACGCCGGTATCACTCTTTGGTAGGCCTTGGTGCGTCGGCGCTGGTCGTTACATGGGCTATCCCGTTCCCTCTCAGGAACACGGGCTTTCTGCTGAGCTTCGCCGGCGCGGCAGGGGCGTGGCTGGGCAGGGTCTATGCCGAGGCGGCCGGGCGTGGGATGAGGTCCGCCGGTCTTGCTGCAAGTAGCGGCAACGATCTGCCCATCCCCGGAAAGCATCTACCGCCTGTCGACTACTTCACGATAGGATCCTGCGGACAGTGGACAGTCCGGGCGCACGCCAAGATGGGCCGCTTGGCAGTCATGCTGCTCCGCCCCGTGACCATGTGCCTGGTATTGCTCCCCGTCATGGCTTCATGCTTTACAGAGGTTTCCCTGGTGTCGTTCGTCCTGAGCGGCGTCTGGGGCAGCCTCGCCGCTCTCATGGTCCCCGTGGCGGCTGTGACGTCATTTGTTCCCCCTTTGGGGGCGCTCTTCGGCTGGCTTCCCCACATACTCCTCCGGGGAGTGAGGGCCGTCTCAAAGGTGGTTGCAGGCGCGCCTCTGGCAAGCGTGACAATACCTGCACCGGGCATATTGGAAATCGGGGCATACTGGGCTCTGTTGGCGGTCCCGTTGGCGTCCGGCGGCATTCTTGGAGCGGTCCGCGGAGATGAGGACGCCCTGGAGTTCTTTCGAAGGCGGCGGCTGATGTCTGCGATCCGCCGTATTGCCCTCTTGTGTTCGGTAGGGTTCCTGTTCCTTTCGGCGGTCCTCAGAGTCTACGCCTTGGTGCCCGAAGTGACCTTTCTTTATGTAGGCCAGGGAGACTGCGCTGTGGTCAGGAAAGGTTCGGGGGTGATGATTGTCGACACCGGCACGACTTCCGCCTTCGAGTCCCACGTATTGCCCTACCTGAAGGCAAAAGGGATCACCCGTATAGACTTGTGCGTCATCTCCCACCTCCACGCAGACCATGCGGGCGGGTTGCCTGCCCTTTGCGCGGAAATGGACGTAGGGCTTGTGGCCGTGACTCCAGGCTTCCGGGATAAAGCCAGGACTCTGATCGACGGGGGAGGGGTCTTGCCCGAGAACCGGATCCCGCCAATCATCGAATTTACCCCGGGTCTCCGGCACCAATGGAACGGCGCTGTGCTGGACGTCTTTCTGCCGGACCCGGGGAGTTACGGACTAAGTGAGCCGACAAATGAGTCGAGCGCAGGTTTTTGCCTGGATCTGGGTAACCTGGAAGTGGAGTTTTGGGGTGATCTGCCTGCGGATCTCATAGAGGCGGCCATGGAGACCTACCGCCCGTTCCTGGCCCCCGTGCCCGGGACTTCGAGGGTTGTGAAGGTCCCGCACCACGGGAGCGTGGATGCTTACGTCCCGGAGCTCTACGAACGTGCCTCTGGAGGTGTGCGGTTGTCCAGACAGTCGGCCGCCTCGCCAGGTCCGGAGGCCCAGGACGAGCAGGTGGTAGAGACGATTTTCGTCGTCTCAGTGGGAGCAAATTCGTATGGACATCCGTCGAATGTTGTAGAGGAAGCGGCACGTAGAGGCGGAAGGCTGTTTCGGACCGATGAAGCGGGCGCCGTAACCGTGAAAAGCGCTTTCGGGATGGTAAACGTGAGGACATTCCTACCCGTTCCAGGTAGGAGAACTAACGCCCCGGGGAGAAACTCTCTCAAGAACCACCTAGAGACCCCATCTGGCGGACCGGAGTGAAGACCAATGCTAAATCACAGCTACAGGAAGGACAAGCCCGGCGTGCCCGTGTTGGCCGCGATTCTGTTGGGATTGTTTGTCATATCGTCGCTCCTCTTCCGCCACGAGGTAGTGTCGGGAAATGTCTGGGCCATGGGAGTATCCTTGGGCGGCCTCTCTCGGGAAGCAGCCGAGCGGGCGCTCCTTGAGAGGGTCCAGGAGATCCGGCACGGCCCGATCACCTTCACCGCAGGCACCAAGGCTTTCGATGTGCGGCCCGACGAGATCGGACTCCTGATCGATGAGTACGGGCTCCTCAGGTCTCTGGATGGCTATGTATCTTCGTCTCCGCGCCTCTGGCCGGCTTTTCTCTCCAAGAGGGGAGACGAGAAGGTGATGGCTGCGCCCGTAACCGTAGACTTGCCCGAGTCGAGGGATATATTGGGAGAGATCGCGGCAGGTCTTTCGGCAGAGGCCCAGGGTGCCCGCTACGGATTCGTAGGGAGGGACCTCGTCGTAGTACCCCCGTCCGAAGGTCAGGTTGTCACCAGGGAAGACGTGGCGGCGGCCCTTGACGAGATCGACGGGACCCAGATCCAGGTCCGGTACGAGCCTGTCGCGCCCCCTGCCGCTCCGGGACTCACGGAGTTATCGCTGATCGGGGAGTTCTCGACGGAATATGACATCGAAGACACTGATAGAAACGTCAACCTGGCTTTGGCCGCCCAGGCGGTCCACGAAAAGGCGCTGAAGCCCGGAGAGGTGTACAGCTTTAACCGTGAAGCGGGTGAAAGGACGGAAGCCAAAGGATACCGTTACGCCAACGTCGTAGTCGGCGATCACCTGGAACCCGGTCTGGCGGGAGGGATCTGCCAGGTGACCACCACCCTTTTTGACGCGGCTGCCCTGGCGGGTCTTGATATCCCCTACGCCACGGCTCACAGCATCCCGGTGGAGTACGTGCCGCCCGGATGGGATGCCGCGGTGGCCTGGAACTACCTGGACCTGAAGGTCAAGAACAACACAGACGAAATGGTCGTCTTCGGCGCATGGGTTGAGGACGGCCTGGTGACGGTGCGTGTCTTCGGAAAGCCCGACGGGTTCACTTACGAAATCGATCCCGTTACAGTGGCCGAATATCCCTCGCCCGGAAAGCGTCCGGGCCTCGTGGTTGAGACATATAGGGTGAAGAAACTGAACGGCGAGGAAGTGGAGCGTGTACTCCTTATGCGAAACACATACCAGCCGTCCTATCCTCCGCCCGTACGATAGGAGCGCCAATGAAGCCTACTGATGCCAGGACCCTCATCGCGTCTGGCGACCTCGAGTCTCGTGAGAGAGTCGCCGGGGGATATTTTATTGTAGGGGAAGAGGTGTACTGGCACCGGAAGATCATAGAACTTCTCTCAAGGCTCTATCCCAACGGCGCCGAGAACCTTTCGACCGAAGAGACATCCCTGGAGGCCTTGCGAGACAACCTGGCTCAACCTTCCTTCTTCGGCCCGTCCCTTTGGGTGGTGAGAGATGCCCAGGTTGTCCTCGGCTCCAAAGGCGCCACGGGAATCGATCGTATCGCCCCGGGCAACTGCCTGGTACTCTCATGCCCTGTCAAGGAGAACCCTGCGCCCAAAGACTTCCTGGAAGCTTGGGACAGGATAGGCGGTATCCTGGTGAACGCGACCACCCCTTCTTTCGGTGACGCGGTCCGTTGGGTAGAGTCTGAACTCCTCAAGGAACGACTGAGGATATCGTCAGAGGCGGCCGAGATGCTCATCACCATCGCCGGAAGGAGCATGGACAGGCTGGAGCAAGAGGTGACAAAGATCGCCTTGTATATGGGGCCCGGAGCCGCTGTGCCGGGCAGCCGGCCAAGACCCGTCACTTCTCAAGTAGTCTTGGCATGCGCCTCGCAAGACCCGGAGAAGACTGCGTTCGGTTTCATAGACGCCGTAGCTCAGAGGAACATCTCCAAGGCAGCGGCGGAGCTTGCCGACCTCCGGAGCCGTTCATCAAACGCAATCATGATCATCGCCCTTCTCGCCTCTCACTTCGCCCTCATGTGGAGAGCGAAGGAAGCCGGTGAAAAAGGAATCTCCCAGGCCTCTCTTCCAAAAGCCCTGGGAGTGCATCCTTACTCTGCCAGGAAGGCCCTCCAGCAGTCCCGATCGTGGTCTTTCCGCGACTTGGAGAACGCTCTCAGGTTGCTCCTGTCCGTTGACGAGAGCCTGAAGTCAGGCGCCATGGATGCGGACCGCGCAATAGACTACCTGCTCGCGAGCATCTGCAAAGGACGATAGGAGTCTCCCGGCTACATGTTTAGGCGGTCCCGGTCGCTATAGGGCTAGACGAGCGCGGCGAGCCGTGACTTATACCTGGCCCCGGTGTTGGCCTTGAGTACTCCCTTGCTGACCGCCCTGTCTATAGCCCTCTGGGCCACACGGTAAAGCCGGGTTTTGCTGGCCTCGTCTTCAGTAGCGGCAGCTTCTCTGAAGCGGCGAATGTGGGTCCTTACCTCGGACTTTATGGCCTGGTTGCGGCGGCGTCGGATCTCGATCCTCCGGATATCTTTCTCACTGGACTTTATGTTAGCCAAAAACGGCACCTCCACCATAACTACTGACACCACAGAATCTTAACATGCCCACGTTCTGTGGCGCAATATGAGGTGGAGGCGCTTTGGCTCTCCCTCACGCAAAGACTCCTCTAGGGGCTCAGCTTCTTGAGTTCCTCGATGTAAGAATCCATGGACTTGATGAATGTGCTCGTGCCCGCCGCGACCTTGCTGCTGTCCCCTCCGGCCGAGTCCTTGGCTCCTTGTGCTGCCAAGGCCAGATCCGAAACGATCTTCTTGGCGGCGGAATGAGCGGTCTTGAGGCCGGCGTCAGGCGTCGTCTCGTCGAGCTCCGCTGCCAGGGCGGAGAGCTCCGATTCCATGGACGAGATGACGACCTGGCTTTCTCTTCCAAGATACTGGGCATCCCAGAAAGCGAGAAGCGACTGGACCGCAGTGTCGGCCTTCACGAAGGCGTTTTGAATCTGCTCAACTTGCGTCTTCGGACCGGTTATGGTGAAGGATCTGGATGGGATTTCGGTTGTCGCCACGTAAAGGTTGTCATTTTCGCCTACCACGCTACCCGACAGCTTCGGTTGGGCAGTCTCCGCAAGCTTCTTCGCCGCGTCCTTGGAGCCGGTGATTCCGCAATATACTTTGTAGAGGGGGTCGGGGCTCATGACTGCCGCGCCCACGCCTTTCGCGATGGCCGCCTCCGCCGCGTTTTCGGCGTTCTCGCTTGTGGAGAAGGCACCGACTTGGACTCTATAAAGGGTCACCGGTTTGGTTTGGATCTGGACCGTGGTGGTTGTTGTACTGCCGGACGGGTCAGGACCCTGACCGGTCACGGGCTCTCCCCCCGCGGGTCTGTCGAGAAGCGATGAAAGGAAGTACCTTCCTATAAGGTAACCCGAACCGACGAAGGCGAGGGCGACAAGGACGAATATCAGCTTGCTGCCAAGGCCCTTGCTTTGGCCCAGACGGGACCTCCGCATAGACGCACACCTCCTCGAGACTTAAGTAGACTTCCATGAGATAGTCCGATTCAATGTTTATGTGCCGCTTCTTCCTGTCATACCAAGCTTGGACGATATATAAGTCCTGGCAGGTCCCACAAGGTAGAGAGACCCGCAGACGAGCAACATATCCTCCGGTCCGGTCTTGGACATCGCCTCTTTGACCGCTTTCTCGATATCCGGCTGGATCGTAACCGAAGGTACGTACGACTTCACCTCGCCGGAAAGGACGTCCGGGTCGAGAGCCCTCCCGGCAGCCGGTTTGGTCACGATGACTTCATCGCAGAGAGGAGCTATGAGTCCTACCGCTTCCTTGTAGGACTTGTCTCCCAGCATCCCCAGTATGCAGACGGTTCGCTTCCTGGGAAAACTGCTCAGCGCGTCTGCCAGGGCTTTGGCGCCTTCAGCGTTGTGGGCCCCGTCCAAGAGGACCAAAGGTCTTGTGTGCATCACTTCCAGGCGTCCCGGCCAGACGGTTTTCGCAATACCGTGCTTGGTGGCGGTTTTGTCCAGTCTGAACTTGCCCTGGCGGTTCTTGGGTCTGCCAAACTCCAATGCCGCGACCGCGACCGCCGCGTTCTGTTGTTGATGTCTGCCTAGGAGCGGCACGCGCACATCATCATAGCGGAAGCCCGGCCCACGGATGTTGATGACCTGGCCTTCCATAGAATAGGAGACTTCTTCCCATGTCACGTCTGCCCGTCTCTCGTTGGATACGGTGTAGAGGGGGGACCCAATCTCATCCGCCCTGGCCTTGATTGCCCGGAGCGCCCCATCTAGAGAGACTCCGGTCACTACGGGGACTCCGGGCTTGATGATGCCGGCCTTTTCCGACGCGATCTTCTCGACCGTGTCTCCCAAGCGTTCCGTGTGGTCCAGAGATATTGTGGTGATTACCGAAACGGCCGGAGTCACGATGTTGGTGGCGTCAAACCTGCCTCCCAATCCAACCTCAAGAGCCACGTAGTCGCACTCTTGTTCGGCGTAGTAGAGAAACGCGGTCGCGGTGATGACCTCGAATTCCGTGGGGTGTTCCTCACCTTCGGCGACCATCCTCTCGACCGCGGGTTTCACAACGTTGACGAGCCTCACCAAGTCCTCCTGAGAGATCATCTTTCCTCCCAGGACGATCCTCTCCCTGAAATCCTCCAGATAGGGCGAAATGTATCTCCCAGACCTATATCCATTGGCGGCCAGTGCCGAGGCCACCATAGCCGTCACAGAACCTTTCCCGTTGGTCCCTGCCACGTGGATGTACTCCGTCTTTTTCTCGGGGCTGCCTAGCAATTGGACGAGCCGCCGGATCCTCTGGAGCCCCAGTTTGGAACCAAACCGCATAGTGCTGTGTATCCAGGCCAGTGCCCGGTCGTACTCTGCATCGGTTATCTCAAACATTCCGAATCCTCCCACGCGAGCTAAGGCGGCCTAAAGGGCGTACTATCTGGCTCGTCTCAGCATCTCTACCCTGGCCTTCAGTGTCTCAAGCTTGGCGCTGTTTTCCAGAAACCTCTTTCTTTGCGCTTCGACAATCTCCTGCGGAGCCCTCGACAGGAAGTCCTCTTGAGAAAGCCTGCTCCGAGTCCTTTCGATGTCTCTGGCAAGGTCCCCAATGGCTTTGTCCAGCCGTGCCGTTTCCCTATCGATGTCGATTACACCTTGTAAAGGAAGATAGATGGCGGCGCCCTTGGCTACGCTGACAAGCGCCTGCCTGACCTCTTTGGAGCCCTTGCCGTCTACCACCGTGAGAGGCTCGGTCCAAGCCAGCCTCTGGATGTAGGGAAGCATGGCTTCCCATATCCCGGGCTCGTCGGCTGAGATGATCGCCGGTGCCCTCTTGCCCGTGGGGATGTTCACTTCGGCTCTCATGTTCCTGATGGCCTTCGTTGCTTCTATGAGCAAATCTGCCTTATGCTCGGCTTCCAAGTCCACAGGATAGCGGCCCGGCTCAGGGTAAGGGTGAACGATCAGGCTGCCGTCCTTGCCCGGTTTCCGACCGGGAAGGTACGACCACAGCTCTTCGGTCACGAACGGCGTGAACGGATGGAGGAGAGCCAGCGAGTCTCTGAGCACTGTCCAGAGCACGCTCTGAGTCTCTTCCCTGAGGCCGTCTCTCGCCAGGTCCTCTTTGGAGATCTCGATGTACCAATCGCAGAACTCGTTCCACACGAAATCCGTGATGAGACCTATGGCCTCTCCGGGCTCGAACCGTTCCATGGCGTCTTTGACCTCTTGTATCGTGCGCTCAAGGCGCGAGAGGATCCATCGTCCTGCGAACCCCTTGGGGGCCACCCGGTCCGGTGGGGACCAGCCTTCCAGGTTCGCTAGGCAGTACCTGGCGGCATTCCAGAGTTTGTTGACGAAGTTCCTGGCGCCTGCCACCTTCTCGTCATAGAGCCGCATGTCGTTGCCCATGGCCGTGCCTGCCGTGAGAGACATACGAAGCGCGTCTGCCCCGTATTTCTCGACAACCTCAAGAGGGTCTATCCCGTTGCCCAGGCTCTTCGACATCTTGCGGCCCAACGCGTCTCTCACCATCCCGTGGATGACCACGTGGTGGAAAGGCTCCCGTCCCATGAACTCCAGTGACGAGAAGATCATCCTGGCGACCCAGAAGAAGATGATGTCGTAACCGGTTACCAGTACATCGGTGGGGAAGAAGTAGTCAAGGTCCGCGGTGTTCTCAGGCCACCCGAGAGTGGAGAACGGCCAGAGGGCCGAGGAGAACCAGGTATCCAGCACATCCTCATCCTGGCGGAGTCCCCCGCCGCACTCGGGACATGAAGTGGGTTCTTCTCTCGCCACCAACGTCTTTCCACACCCGTCGCAGTACCAGGCCGGGATCCTGTGACCCCACCAGAGCTGCCTGGAAATACACCAGTCACGGACGTTCTCCATCCAATTCTCATAGACCTTGGTGAAGCGCTCAGGCACGAACTTCACCGTACCGTCCCGGACCACACGTAGGGCCGGCTCGGCCAGGGGCTTCATCTTCACGAACCACTGTTCGGATATGAGGGGTTCCACATTGGAATCGCACCTGTGGCACCGGCCCACCGAAAGCTTGTACGGCTCGGTCTTCACCAGGTAGCCACCGTCTTCCAGGTCCTTGAGCAGGGCCTTCCTGCACTCATACCTGTCCATTCCATGGTATTTTCCCGCTTTCTCCGTCATCTTTCCGCGGGTGTCTATCACGCTCACAAACTCCAAGTCATGGGCTCGCCCCATCTCGAAGTCGTCAGGGTCATGGGCGGGGGTCACCTTCACCGCTCCGGTACCGAACGCGGGGTCTACATGCTTATCTGCAAAGATGGGGAGGCGTCGTTCCACCAGGGGGAGCACGGCGTTTTTTCCAATCAAGTGAGCGTAGCGTTTGTCGTCCGGGCTCACGGCTATGCCCGTGTCTCCCAACATGGTCTCGGGCCTTGTGGTGGCCACTTCTATATATCCGTCGGAATCCTCCAACGGGTACCGGATGTACCAGAGCGAAGAGTCCATCTCCTCATGCTCTACCTCGATGTCCGAGATCACCGTGTGGCATCCGGGGCAGAAGTTCACCATGTAGTTTCCTTTGTAGATGAGCCCCTTCTCGTATAGGCGCACGAAGACCTCGGTGACGGCTTTGGAGCAGCCTTCATCCATGGTGAAACGTTCCCGGGACCAATCGCAGGAGGCCCCGAGAGCCTTGACCTGATCGGTGATGATGTGGCCGTACCTGTCTTTCCACTCCCACGCTCTCCGCAGGAACTCCTCGCGACCTAATTCCCACCTTGAGGTCCCTTCAGACTCAAGCATCTCTTCGATCTTGGCGTGTGTGGCGATGGACGCGTGATCGGTTCCGGGGAGCCAGAGAGTCTCCATTCCGGACATTCTCATGTGGCGAATGATTATATCCTGCAGTGTCTGGTCCAATGCGTGTCCAATGTGGAGCGACCCGGTGATGTTGGGCGGGGGCATGACAAGTGAGAACCTGGGCTTTTTCGAGCCCGCCTTGGCGTTGAAGAGCCCGTTGTCCATCCAGTAGCGGTACCATTTTTCCTCGAACGCTTTGGGTTCGTATGCTCTTGGCATCTCGTCAAGCACTGCGAATCACCTGACCTTAGTAATAATCATGGCCCCTTCACCACAAGGGCGAAGGGGCCTCTATCGCGGTACCACCTTGTTTCCGTTAGGGCTTCGGGCCTGAAGGCTCCTGTGTCAAGCTCGGACCCAGGGCCACTCCTCCGGTTAACCCTACCGGCACTCTCGACCGTAACGTGGTCATGCGCGCGAACGCTTCCGCTCGCGTCCTCAAGGGCGACCTTCGGCAGTCTCTTCCCGCAGGGCTCTCACCGTGCGCCCCGCTCTCTTAAGGGAGAACTCCTGCTTACTCCTCCCCGTCATCGGATCTACCCGGCTAATTGGCTGTATTATAGCAGAGACGACCGCGCCGTGGAAATCAGATCTGATCGATTCTAACCAACCGGTATCCGGTGACCGGTGCGACCCCGGAAAACCCGGACTCCTTTAGCTCTCCTTAAACTACCCTCCACCTTAAGCAACCTTTGATGCGATCCAGTATTCATCTGTTCCAGCGTAAAGCCGATATACTTCTCGACGGGCCAGCTGTGCTTGAGTCAAATCCTACTACAACCTGAGAGGTGCAAGGGTTGAATAGATGGGTGCAAGTATACGGCACCGGTAGACGAATCGGCGCAATCGTCGCATACATGGTGGCAACGTCCATAGCCGGATTAGGCGCGTTCCTTTGGGTTCTTAAAGACAGCACTCTGCCGAACCCTCTTACCACCTTGCTATACCTGATTCTGGGTATAGTCGGCCAACACCTGTCCGTAACATTTCCGGACGGGAACAGCATAGCTCTGGCCGACCCGGTTGTGTATGCGGCGCTGTGGGCATTTGGGTCTCCTTTGGCGGTAATGGTCCAGGTCGCGGCAGTACTTACGCAGTTATTCACCCAAAAGAAGGCTCTCCTAAACACTTTCTTCAACTCGGGACAGTTTACAATAAGCATCATTATCGCAAGCGTGTGGGTGCGGTTTGCCAGAACGACTCCGGCCGGTCACGCGCCCCTAGGTCAGATCGTCCTGGTGTTCCTCCTAATCGTGACGTTCGAGCTCGTGAACTACACCTTTGTGTCCATTGCGGTAGCCCTCGACCAAGAGCATAGATGGAGCGAAGTCTTTCCCAGGATTGGGTTCATCCAGCGAAAGAAGACCTTTGTTCTGGCATACCTGATCAATATGGCGGGAGTGCTCCTGGCGACTTACATGGGGCTGGCCGGCATAATCTTCGTCTTTGCGTCGGTATTTGTCCTTTGGCTGCAGCTCAAGTTCGAGCAAGAACTGGCGGCGAGATCGCTGGAAGCTCAGACCGACGTCCTCACAGGGTTATTGAACGTGCGTTACTTTGAACGGTGGTTGGAAAACGACTTCCCTAAACTGTCGGCCGATCGAGACGAGTGCTCCATCATCTTCATCGACGTGGACAGGCTAAAGAACGTCAATGACGAAATGGGACACGATGTGGGGGACTCAGTCCTGGAACACTTGGCAGGTGTGCTCAAATCGGTGGTACGTGCGGAAGACAGAGTCATACGCTACGGCGGAGACGAGTTCATCGTCATATGCAGGAAGGCCACGCTCGATAAGGCCGCGGCCATCGTCGAGAGGATCCTGGATGCCCTGGAGCGTAACCCGCTGGAGGAGAACGGCGTCGTAGTGGACTTCGGAATCAGCGCAGGGTTGGCCTCATTCCCCCGGCACTCAACACTCGGTCGTGATCTCGTCCGCCTGGCCGATAAAGCCATGTATCTTGCCAAGAAGGACGGAGGCAACGGATACAGAACCGCCGACCAGCTCTAGGGACGGTCGCTTTCTCAGTACACGATCTTGATGAGCCAGAACACCGTGTTGTCGTTCCAGCCCATGTCCCAAGGGAAAAAGAGCCTGTCGGAGGTATGACTGGCTATGGTTACGTAACCTGAAGGATCTTTGCCCACAACCACAGCAACGTGACAGATCTCGCCTTTCAGCTCATACGCGATTATGTCGCCCGGTTCCATCTCCCCGATTATCCCGGCGGGATGCTCGGGGGTCCGTCTCACGGCTCCGGCGAAGTCCCCGGTGTAGATCCTCTTTGCCCTGCCTGTTGAGAGCAGATGCCATACCAGGTCCTCGCTCCTTACCCACGAGGCACTGCCTTCGGAGGTATAGTGCCACCCGTATCCCTGCTCGAGCCCGCCTGCCTGAAGCACTTGAGACGCGAAGTTGGCGCAGTCTCCGCCCACAAAGGTATACACTCTGTAGTTGGGGTTGTACTTGCCCGAACCTTCCAATGCGGGTACACCGGCATGCTTAACGGCGTATTCCAGGGCCGCATCTCTGTCATACTGCCCGCGCCGATTGAGAGGATCATCTTGGGGTTCAGGCCTCGAAGTTCCGATCGGGCCGGGCGGGTCGGCCGCCTCCGGCTCCACACCGTACTTGCAGGGAGGCAAATAGGATTCGTGACCGATGGGGTCGGCGTACCAGTCGCGGCGGATCTTCCAATCCCCTCCACGCAACGCAAGCTCCAATACATGCACGGCCCGTGAGCCGAATGTGTGGGTCCAAACCGGCTCTCCGTCGCCGTCTTGCTTTCTGTCAGGGTCTGGAACGTAGGTGTACAGGGCATGTTCGGTGATCTCGACCCAAACGGCATCCGGACCGTCAGGGGTCACCGCGTCCACCTCTATGCGGGCCTTGGCTTCGACTACCTTGAGTCCCCGGTCTTTCGCCCACTCCGTCAAGTACTCCGAGCGGGTGGATTCCTTTTCCCACGACCAGCGCCCCGTGTCAGACTCGATGTCGTAGTTTTTCTCCAGCGTGTCGACTTTGCCGTCCACCAGGACACGAAAGCGTTCCTGGAGCATCTCGCAAGAAGCTTCTTCGGGGGTGCGGAGAGGAGTAGGAGTGGTCTCCGGCGGCTCGGCCTCCGGCCCATCGAAAGGTGCAGGGAACCTCATGCGGGCGATGCCGAACGGAGCCAAGGCGGCCAGGACGCCTAGACCCGAGCAGATAAGGAGCAGGTAGATGCGGTGACGCGCGTTCCTCAAGAACGCGGCGCGAGTCGCTCCCGGCACCCAACGGAAGAGGGCTGCCAGACGAAACCTCATTGGATCACCCCAGGGCTGGAACCAAGCCATCACATAAGGATACTTGGCCCGCCGGGGGTATATGACGGGCAAGTGCTATCCCTCGGGAAGCGCTCTGTCCAACGCGGAGGCCACCAACCCGCCAAAGGCCGAAATCTGGCCCGGGTCCGGGGCGGTGTACCACTCGGCGTAGCTGGCGATCCGTATTTCCGGATGCTGCTCAAGATCTATGGTCCTGGGATGAGCGTAGTAGTTCCCGTGGGGGTCCTTTGTCACGGCCACGACCGGTCTGTCAAGAGCGCGGGGGTTTAGTCGCTTCACCACCGCCGTCTCGTCTGTTGAAAGGATGACTCCCGTGGCGACCGGGAACGGAGCAGCCACGCGGGAAAAAGCCTCGACTACCCTCGGATCGAAAAGAATGCCCGAGTTCGACACAATGAAGGAGAGGGCTTCCATTGGGTGTTGCGCCTTCTTGTACGGACGATCGGAGGTCATCGCGTCAAAAACATCGCACACCGCTGTGACCCGGGCCAATCCGATGATCTTGTCGCTCGCGAGCCCTCGCGGGTATCCGCTTCCGTCCCAGCGTTCGTGGTGCTGATATGCGGTGTGGGCCGGCATGAGGCCCAGCGAGGTCCGGCGCAGGATCTCGAACCCCGCCTCTGGATGGTCCCTTACTCTGGCGAACTCCTCATGGGTAAGATCGCCCGGCTTCATCCAAACTGAAGGCGAGATGACGGTCTTGCCGATATCGTGAAGGAGGGCGCCCGCACCCAGAACGCGCAGTTCCCTCCGGTCATAGCCTAGGATCCTGCCCACCACCAGGGCGTTCAGGGCAACCTGGACGGAGTGTCCGAAACTGTAGTCATGCAGGGACTTTATATCCACCATGCCGATCAGGACTTCCTTGCGGGAGATAATCTCGCGGACCAGCATCTCGGCTGCCTTCAGCATGTTCAGGGAGACGTCGTACCGGGCCTTGCTGATCATGTTCCGGCCGGATAACGGTCGTAGATGCCCGGGGGCCAAAGACAGCGACAAACGTCTCGCGTGCAATGCCTCAATCTCGATGAACTGGGCGATGCTCCGTATGACTTCCTGCTTTGTTTGCAGGCTCACCAGTTCAGGGAGCTCCACATCTCCAATCTTGTCGGCGATGTAAAGGGCAGTGTAGCCTTGTCGCTCCAAGAGAGTGAGCAGCCGTTCGTTCAGCGTAATGCCTGCGGTGATGATCAGCCGGCCGTCTTGGTCTTGGACGGAACGGCCCAATCGCATCCCGGGTTTGACTCGATAGATAGGAACGATCCTCAAGAGCCAAGGCCCCCTATAGTTCATTCGGCGGGGGGCGCTAATGTATTGAGGGCACCGAAAGAAATAGACAGAAACGAAGGATTTAGTGGGATGGTGGCCCCAACGGGACTCGAACCCGTGTTACCGCCTTGAAAGGGCGGCGTCTTAAACCTCTTGACCATGGGGCCACGTGGAATTTGCCAGGTGGTGCGCCCGGGGTGCATCGAACACCCGACCAATCGGTTATGAGCCGACCGCTCTGCCACTGAGCTACGGGCGCACAGATTATGGCTCCCCGAGTAGGACTCGAACCTACAACCCTCCGGTTAACAGCCGGATGCTCTGCCATTGAGCTATCGAGGAGCGACACAAACTAATATACCCAGATGGGCATGGTCATGTCAAGTGCCAATGCCTCACATGCTGCATACATTCTCACTTCCAGGGTTAACCTCTGTTTGAGTCTACAGGACTCGTCTGGAGGTGAGAAGTGGTGCGTGGCAACTCGTGGATAGGCGCAATAGTGAGGTTCATAGTATCGGCAATAGTGCTTATGGTGATGGGCATGGTTCTCCCGGGGTTCCGCCTATTTGGCTTCGTGAACGCGCTCGTGGCGGCTCTGGTCATCGCTGCCCTGGGCTGGGCGATAGAAGCCATCCTAGGAGAGAGGGTTTCTCCCCAATCCAGAGGACTCATCGGCTTCATTGTGGCAGCCATAGTGATCTATGTGGCTCAATTCCTGGTCCCAGGCATGTCGGTGACGATCCTGGGCGCGCTCCTTGCCTCGCTTGTGGTAGGCATCATTGACGCCTTTGTTCCCACGGTGATCCGGTAGACAGAAAACGTGACGATAAGCAGCCGGCCAAGGCCCTCGGGGTGCATTATCCCTCCTCCTCGTTCATATCCAAGAAATTAGGGGGTGTGGAGATAAGCGCCATCGGGAACCGGAAGACACGGCTGCTTATCGCAGAAGGGCTCTCCATCATCCTTCTGCTTATCCTCTCGTTGTCCGTGAGAGTTGATACCGCGGTTCCGGCGTTCAGCGGCTCGGAACTTGAGTCCGGTGAGGGCCTCCGCACATTTTCAGTCTATGACCTCTTGTGGAGGAAGGACAACCTGGCAAAGGAAGTCCTCAGGATGAGCTTTCCCATGCTCAAGTACGCCGAAGAGGCCAGGTACGACACACCCGATCCCCCCCTCGTCTTGAGGATCATCGGGTACTTCATGGGGTTCACTCCGAGGTACGCGAGAGACCTGGCCTTCGCTGGTTTCCCAGGCTTCCTCCTTGAGAGCCGGGCCCTGGAGGCTTCGGGAGGCGCACCCGACTTTTCCCGGCTGGAACAGGACTGGGGATACACGCCTGTCATGTTCTCGCTTCCCCCGAGCGATGGAGTGATACCTGCCGCGGCTGATTTGTCTTCCGGACCTCTCGTAGGCGTATACCACACTCACGCGACGGAATCGTTCCTCCCTGAACTCGGGAAAACCCAGGCCGCCGAGGCTTTTTCATCCAACTTGTCACAAACTGTTGTGAGGATAGGAGAGATGTTCGCATCCGAACTTGAGACCCGCTACAGGATCCCCGTTCTTCACTCCAAGACCGTCCACGACGCCGAGACCAGGGTGGGAGCTTATTACCGTTCTGAGCAGACGGTCAAGGCAATTCTCGAGAAGTATCCGACGTGCAGCTACCTTGTGGACATCCACCGGGACAGCCAGCCCAGGACGATCACCGCCGTTACGATCCGGGGCAAGCCCTATGCCCGCATACTCCTCGTGGTCGGCACCAATAACCCAAACTGGGTTAAGAACTACGAGTTCAGCCGCAAGGTGAGTGACAAGCTGGAAGAGGCCTATCCCGGGATTTCAAGAGGTATCCTCTACGATTCGGCCGTGTACAACCAGAAATACTCGCCCAACGCGATCCTTGTGGAGTGCGGCGGCCCCGGCAACACGATGGAAGAGTGCAGGAACAGCATTGAGGCGTTGGCATGGGCGATGGCCTCGCTCCTGCTGCCCGCCGCTCCCCAGATCCCCTAGCTTCACGTCTTCAGAGGCTTTCGTTTCTGAGAGCCGTCATTGCCGGGAGATCGCACGTCTGGGAGCTTCGATTGACACCCCTCCTTGTCCAGTGCTATCTTTCATCTAGGTTAGCACTCTCTCGTCCGGAGTGCTAAAGGAGGAGGGGCGGGACGTGACTCTAGACGATAGAAAAGCTCGCGTGCTCCGGGCGGTTGTCGAGGAACACATCGAGACAGGTCTGCCGGTGGGGTCGCGTGTTATTGCAAAGCGGTACCGGCTAGGAGTGAGTTCGGCCACCATCAGGAACGAGATGGCCGATCTTGAAGATACCGGCTACCTCGACAAACCTCACACGTCGTCAGGACGTGTGCCTTCCGACCGGGGTTACCGGTTTTACGTTGACGAGCTCATGCCCAAGAAAGGGCTTACCGCCGAGGAATCTCGAGCAGTGGAGTCCTTGTTCCGCACCAGGATCCGGGACGTTGTCTCGTTCCTTCGGGAAACCGTGAGACTGGTATCTGAGACATCAAACTACCTTGGTTTTGTATTTGGACCTGAAGGCGAGGCAGTCACTTTCAGAAGCATACATCTCTTGCCCGCGTCTTCAGATAAGGCGCTCTTGGTCTTGGTCACGGACATTGGGTTTGTGGAGACCTGCCTGATCGAGATGAGCGACGCATCCAAAGATGAACTCCAATCAATGTCAGAGATATTGTCGAGAAATCTCACCGGGGTGACCATGGATCAAGTCGCCGATCGGGCGTACAGCCTTCTTAGAGAGGAAACATCCAGATACGCGATGGTCGTCGAGCAGGTGGTGGAATTCCTGCGGAGCGTCACCATGTCCGACGGCGACAGGCTATACGTAGGCAGCCCTGTGAACCTTCTGAACTTGCCCGAGTTTCGGGACGTCGACAGGCTGAAGGGCGTCATATCGGCCATAGAAACGAACGGCATAATTCAAACGCTGCTCACGAAGTCGACTGACGAGGCCGACCCGGCCATCCGCATAGGCGCCGAGAACGAGGTCGAGGCTATCAAGGATATCTCCATGGTCTACGGGACGTTCAGCGCGGGCCGTACCGAAGGGAAAATCGGCATTTTGGGACCCAAACGGATGGACTACGGAAGGGCGGTAGCCATCGTCAGCATGTTCGAAGAGAAGCTGTCCGGCTTCTTCTCCCGGGGCGATTAGGCCGGCACAGTCTGGAATGACCCAAAGAGCGGATGCAAGATCCGAAGAAACACGGGAGGGACCACATTGACTCTCAAAGGCCAGGCGGTAGACGCTTCCGAGATCAACGAGAAACTCGCGGCTCTCTTCACCAATGCCAGTGCGGTGCGGGCAATCGCGTCTGCAGTGGAGGGGACAATCGGACCCAAGGGATTGGACACTCTTTTGGTCGACAGGTTCGGCGAGGTTGTCATCACCAATGACGGGATGACCATCCTCACCAAGATGGACGTGAACCACCCGGCGGCCAAGATGGTGATCAACACGGCAAGAGCCCAGGAAGAAGAAGTCGGTGACGGCACCACGACGGCCACCATAATGGCTGGAGCTCTCCTTTCCGAGGGTGTCAACCAGGCGGCCAGGGGCGTGCCGGTGACGAGGATAATTGACGGCGTGCGGGCGGGCATACACCGGGCTATGGACGTCGTGGCCGAGAAGGCAGTGCAGATGACCGGCGTTGACGACCCGATGCTTCTGAAGGTCGCTCTGGTGGCGGGGCGCGATAACAAGGATATCGCCGAGCTGGTTGTCACCGCGGCTAAGATGGTGGGCAGGGAGAAACTCCTGGACCCCCGTTTCAAACTGTCGGAGACGATCGTAGCCAAAGAAGGCGCGGAGAACGAAGTTTTCGCCGGCATCATCATCGACAAGAAGCGGTTAAGCGAAGAGATGCCGGAATCGTTGGATGAACCCAAGGTCCTCGTCGTTGACGATGCTCTGGAGCCCGAGGAAGTCGAGGAGGAAGCCCTGGCCACCGAAGCAGGTTTCCAGCGATACCTTGAGCTCCAGGAGGAGTTCAAGGCGAACCTCAGAAAAGTCATCGACCTCGGTGTGAGGTTTATCGCTGTTGATAAGGGGATCTCTGACATCGCCGAGGAGACGCTGACCGACGCAGGCGTAATGGTGGTTACCAGGGTGTCGTCTTCGGAACTCCGGAAAGTCTGCGAACACACGGGGGCACGGGCGGTAAAGAGGACCGGGCTCAAGAAGAGTCCCGAGGAACTCGACAAGTACCTGGGTTCGGCAGAGAGAGTCTACGAGGACCAGAAGCTTGAGAACATACGGATACTCGGCGGCAAGGGGAAACCCATGGCCACAATCCTCGTAGGCGCCACCACCGGAGAAGTGAGAGGGGAGCGGGAGCGCATCTGCACCGATGCCGCTTCCTCCGTTCAGGCTGCTTTGAAGGGCGGAGTTGTCGCGGGAGGCGGTGCGATTGAACTGGCGTGCGCCAGGGAAGTTGAGAAAATGCGACTGAGCCAGAAGGGCATGCAGGCCTACGGACTCCTCTGCGTTGTTGAGGCCTTGAAGCGCCCCCTGGCCCAGATCGTGTCCAACGCCGGATTCAACCCTCTGGAGAAGGTCGGAGACGCCATGGCCAGGCAGACCGAGGAGGACAACGATTGTCTGGCGGTAGATTGCGATTCGGGCGAGATAGCCGACATGGTAGCCATGGGCGTGATCGACCCGGCACCTGTGAAGACGCACGCGCTCAAGGCGGCTTTGGAGATCGCCTGCGCAATATTGAGGATAGACACTATTATAAAGAAGAAAGACGAGGGGCGAAGTTCGTCTGAAGCCAAGTCCGCGGAGGATATGGAGTTTTGAGCAGGGACTACTATGAGGTTCTGGGTGTCGGAAGGGACGCCAGTCAAGATGAGATAAAGAGGGCTTTCCGGCAGCTTGCCAAGAAGCACCATCCTGACGCCAACCCGGGCGACAAGGACGCCGAGGCCCGCTTCAAGGAGATAAACGAGGCTTACGAGGTTCTCTCGGATCCCACCAAGCGCTCTAATTACGACGCTTACGGGAACCCCAACGGGCCCTTCGCCAACGCAGGCGGGGGAGGGGCCGGCGGCCACGCCGGAGATCCTTTTGGCCGTGTTTTCGGTGATTTCGGCGGGTTCCCTTTTGGAGACCTGTTTGGGGGCTTCGAGGAGATCCTGGGAGGCAGGAGGCAACCTGATACCGGGCCCCGGAGAGGCGATGACCTGGAACTGGAGATCGATATCACCCTCGAAGAAGCCTTCACCGGTGTTGAGCGCGATGTAAGGATCCCCCGGACCGAACAGTGCGACAGGTGTCGCGGGAGCGGAGCCGAACCCGGGACACAAGTGACGACCTGTCCCTCTTGCCGTGGTACGGGCCAAGTGAGGACCACAAGGTCGACGATGTTGGGTTCTTTTGTCACCGTTGCCCCGTGCGCCAGGTGCCGCGGCACCGGAAAAGTCATTGAGAAGCCGTGCAAGGAGTGCGGAGGCAAGGGGCAGGTCTCAAGGACCAGGACCGTCACGGTCAAAGTGCCCGCCGGAGCCGATTCGGGTCTGCGCCTTAGACTCTCAGGTCAGGGCAACGCCGGCGTGAGGGGCGGCCCCACAGGCGACCTATATGTGGTTGTCTTCGTCCGGCGGCACGAGCGATTCCAACGTCAGGGAGATGACCTCATCCTCGACCAGGTCGTGAGCTTCCCGCTGGCATCCATCGGAGGGTCGGTCACCGTTCCGGGCATAGACGGCGAGACCCAGATGGATGTGCCCGCCGGCACGCAACCGGGTGCGGTCCTGCGGCTCAGGGGCAAAGGCATGCCGCGCCTCCGGTCCAAGGGAAGAGGCGACATGCTGGTTAGGATCAGTGTCAGGGTTCCGACCAAACTGAGCGGTCGCGAAAAGGAGATACTGAAGGAGCTGGGCAAGTTCGACGGCGAGACGTTTGCCGATACAAGGTCCTTCTTTGATAGGTTGAGAGGCGTCGACGGAGGATCCAAGTGAAGGCGGACGCAGGCCATACCCCGCCGCTCTACTTCGTAGAGCCTTCCATGGTTTTGGGCAACCAGATCGTGCTGGCCCGAGAAACCTACCGTCACGCCTTGGCCCAGCGCCTGTCGCCGGGCGAGAGATTTCGCGCCGTCTTGGGTGAGACCCAGTACGACGCAGTGGTGCAAGAGGTATTGTCCGGCAAGATAACTGCTTCGATAGTCGGCCGGACGCGCGTGGCCCCTCCGCCTTGTCGAATTCACCTGTACGCGGCCCTCCTCAAGCACCAGAGCCTGGATCTCGTGGTTGAGAAAGCTACCGAACTGGGGATGACGTCGTTCACGCCGGTTGTGACCAGGCGGACAATCCCGCGCCTCACCGGCGAGAAAGCACTCGCCAAGATAGAACGGTGGGCCAGGGTGGCCAAGGCCGCCGCCCAACAATCAGGGAGAGGGTCTCTACCTGAGATCCGTGAGATACGCACTCTGGAAGAGGTGTTTGATTCGGGAGTTGCAGGTGTCCCTCTCCTCGCTCACGAGCATGAGGGGCTCACTGTGGACATCGACTCGGCTACGGGCGGACAGACGGAGGCCTCGATCATCGTCGGACCTGAGGGCGGACTGGATGCCCTGGAAGTCGAGCGGGCATTGGAGAAAGGTTTCATCCCCGTGTCTCTAGGCCCTTACATCCTGAAAGCCGAGACGGCCGGGATAGCGGCCGTGGCGGTTCTTATGAGCCGTATGGCGGGCTGTTCTACCACTCACCTATCCTCACATAGGCTCTAACGGGTGGTACTTTATGTTTGTGCTGAAGCGCAAGTACCTGTTGTGTGCTGCTTTGGCGGCGCTCCTCTGGGCGGCATGCGTGCTGAATCTCCTGGGGATGTACGATTCGAGAGAGGCCATGGCGGGCATCGCGCCCATCTCCCGCGGCTACTCCGGGAAGCCCAACGTCACCATGATGTTCAACATCGACTGGGGAGAAGAACACCTTCCCGCCCTCCTGGATATCCTGGCGTCCAAGAACGCCAGGGCCACTTTCTTCCCGACGGGCACCTGGGCCGAGAAGAACCCCTATCTCATGGCCCGGCTTGTATCTGAGGGACACGAGATAGGCAATCACGGAGGGGCTCACAACCACGTACAGGCCATGAGCAAGCAGGAACTCCAGCGCCTCATTCAAAGCGGCGAGGAGCGCATATTCCAATCATCCGGCGTGTATCCATCTAAACTCTTCGCTCCGCCCTACGGAGAATGGACGGACGAGACCGTGGGATATGCCCTGGAAATGGGCTACCAGACGGTGCTCTGGACCGTTGACACCGTGGACTGGCGGCTGCCTGAGCCCGAAGCCATCTGGAAGAGGGCCCTGGCCGGAGTCGTGCCCGGAGCGTTGATCCTCATGCACCCTACCGAGCCTACCGTGTCGGCGTTGCCGACGCTCATCGACGGCCTGCGGGAAAAGGGCTACACGATCGTGACCGTGTCGGAAAGCATATCCGATCATCTGCGGTAAGATATAATGTTGGAAAGCTCCGGCTGTCGCCGGGACGCGCTCCAACAGGCGGCTGCAGCGCTCTGAAGAACGCTCGCGGATGCTTTAGATGACGAAAAAGGCAGGGTATGCTTGGTTTGCCAGACAAGACCGTCTCCTTTCGCACCTTTGGATGCAAGCAGAACCAGTACGACACCGATTTCCTCAGAGAGAGCTTTGAGAGGAAGGGCTTCACGGTAGTCCAGGGCGACGCGGATGTCGTAGTGATAAACACGTGCGCCGTTACCTCGCGGAGCGCCCAGAAGTGCCGTCAGGCCATAAGAGCGGCGGCCAGAAAAGGCGCGAAGGTAGTCGTGACGGGCTGCTATCCTCAGATCGCCACTCGCGAGGTTCAGGAGATCCCCGGCGTAATCGTAGTCGGAGGAGTGAGGGAACGGGGGCGTCTTGCCGACTTGGCCCTTGCTGCCCTGGAGACAGGAGAACCTGTGGTGGAAGTGAAGCCCCATGTCGATGGCGAGGAATTCGAGGAGACCTCGGTGGAGACTCCGAGCCTCACCCGGGCGTATCTCAAGATACAGGAAGGCTGCGGCGACTACTGCACTTACTGCATAGTCCCCTACGCGCGGGGCCCCTCCAGGTCGAGGAGGCCCGAAAGCGTCATCCGGGAGGCCGAGAGACTGGTCCAACGGGGATACAAGGAGATCGTCCTCACGGGGACCCACATCGGTCTCTATGGAGGCGAAGGGATGCTCCCGAGCCTCATTGAGAGAGTGAGCCGGATCCACGGGCTCATCCGCATCCGAATAAGTTCCCTGGAGCCCCACGATGTCACACCCGAGCTCATCGACTGCCTTCGACTGCCCAATGTGTGCCATCACCTTCACCTTCCCCTTCAGAGCGGAAGCGACAGGGTCCTCAGGATGATGGGGCGCCGGTACGACGCGGCCCTCTTTATGGACATTGTCGGGAGAGCCAGACAAGTTGCCCCGGACCTCGGGCTTACCACCGACATCATCGCCGGGTTCCCCGGTGAGACCGAAGCCGATTTCCAGGATACGTTGGAGCTTGCCAGGGCGGCCGGGTTTTCAAGGATTCACGCGTTCAAGTACTCTCCACGGCCCGGGACCCGAGCCCACGGTTTTGAGGGGAAGGTCCCCGAGAAGGTGAAGGAAGAGCGAGTTTCGACCCTTATCACGCGGGGACGGGAACTCTCTACGGCGTTCCACCGTAAACTTGTTGGCAGGGGTTTTGAGGTTCTGGTGGAGGATGACCGTGAGGCCGGTGGCTATCTGGCGGGCTTCACCAGGAACTATGTCCGGTGCCGCTTCCCCGGTGAGGATGACCTGATGGGGAAGGTAGTCAACGTGACGGTGGAAGAAGCCGGTCCTTTGGGTGTCACCGGTACCCCGAGACGCTAGGTTAGGGTGATGACAAGTGCTTAGGCTGGGAGTCGTTTTCGGCGGGAGATCGGGCGAACACGAAGTCTCGGTGATGTCTGCCGATTCGGTGGTCAAGGCTGCCCGACAGGCCGGCTTCGCTGTAGAGGCGATCGGAGTGACCAGGAAAGGCCAATGGGTGTACTTGGGGGATGGCGAGGCCTTCTTCGCGGGTGGGAACCCTGAAGTGTTGACTGAGATGGGTCCCGCGTGTTGCCTGCTGCCCGACCCGGATAAGAAGGGGATCTGGGTGAACGGTGAAGGCACCATGACCCTCCATGAGATAGATGTAGTTTTTCCGGTCCTGCACGGCCCTCACGGAGAAGACGGGTCGCTGCAGGGGCTCCTTGAGCTTTCGGGAATTCCCTACGTTGGCGCCCCGGTCTTGGCATCTGCCGTATGCATGGATAAAGACACGACCAAGCGACTGCTGGCTTCCTGCGGAGTCCCCCACGTTACCGCCATCCCGGTGGAGAGGCATTCCTGGAGGACAAGCAGGCAGGACGTGTTGGATAACCTGTTGTCTAGGGTCAGATTCCCCCTCTTCACCAAGCCGTCAGGCTCCGGATCAAGCCTGGGAGTAACCAAGGTCAAGCGCCCCGAGGACTTGGCAGCCGCCCTTGATCAGGCATTCTTGTACGACACCAAGGCGCTGGTTGAGCCCTCCATGGATGGGTGCCTTGAGGTCGAGTGCAGCGTCCTGGGGAATGAGGAACCGGTCGCCTCCATTGCCGGGCAGATCCTTCCCCGCAGGGAGTTCTATGATTACGAGGCTAAGTACATCGAAGACACGACGGCGCTGGCCATCCCTGCGGCGCTGGACCCGGAGATGATGGCACGAGTGCAGGAGGTCGCCGTTGCGGCGTTTCGGGTCACGGGATGTAGGGGAATGGCCAGAGTGGACTTTTTTGTTGACTTAAACGCCAGAGAAGCCTACGTAAACGAGCTCAATACCATCCCCGGGTTCACCCGGATAAGCATGTACCCCAAGATGTGGGAGGCCAGCGGTCTCTCTTTCCCCGAACTCGTCAGGAAGCTTGTAACCCTGGCTCTTGACCGCCAATCCCAGTCGTGGCGTGAAGTCTACCGTAGATCCTGATGTGTGACACCGTCGCTTTCCGGGGCGATGCTGAATAGCGACAAAAGGTACCGAGTAGGTGCTGAATGGCGACGAAAGGTAACCGAGTTGACCCTGATCAGCGACGGAAGGTACCCGAGTTGATGCAGACAGGCGACGAAAGGTAATCGAGCGCGCGGGGGGTGACAATATCACTGTCTCGCTGTAGCCGCCCCAAGTCCTGATTGACCTAGGTAAGAGACATATTGTACAATCCTAGATGTTATTCGGGAGCGGGAGAAACTCCTGCGGCGGAGGGAGGGACAGAGTTTGCCAGAAATCAGAGTAGGCAAGGAAGAGAACTTCGACAGTGCCCTACGCCGCTTTAAGAGAGAGTGTCAGAGGTCAGGCATCCTTAGGGACGTGCGCAAGCACCAGCACTATGAGAGCCCGAGCGTGAGACGCAAGAAGAAGTCCGAAGCTGCGCGCGCCCGCAAGAGGCGGAGATACTAATTCGTCTTTGAGGCGGCCGTTCTTACGAGTTCCGCACGGAGTACGCCAAGAAGCAGTGATGTTGAATGGAAGGGCGGGGATTTCCCCCGCCCTGCCGATTTTGTCCCCCTCATTCCGCCAACTTGCTGCTTAGGAGACAGTTCACGTTGCCGTCTAGGAGACATTTACTCCCGCCAACACGATGAGCTGACTTCGCCGAGATGAACCGAGTTTACAGACCTCAGGGTTCTCCCCGACGCTACACTCCGAACAGCTTCTTGGCGTTCGTGCCGAAGACCAATTCCTTTTCCGGGTCTGTGAGGTCAAGGTCACTGACGACCTTTACGGCCTTCTCGAGACTGCCTATTTGATGGGGGTAGTCGCTACCCACCATGAACTGGCTTACGCCCAGCGTGTCGATGGCGAACCGGACTGTCCGCGGATCAAACAAGACGCAGTCGTAGAAGGTTTCCTTCAGGTAGTCTGACGGCCTTCTCTTGGGCTTCTTGCACTCAGGGTAGGCCTCGAAACCCCTGTCCAGCCTCTCGGCGAGAAACGGGAGGTTGCCGCCCAGGTGGGAAGCCACCAGTTTAAGGCCGGGGATCTCATCTAGGAGCCCGGAGAAGATGAGCCTGGCGAAAGCGACCGTTGTATCCGTCGTAAAGCCCACGGTGGCGGCCAGACGGAAGTCAAGGAACATCTGGGCCGGTACCGGGGTTGTCGGATGGATGAACAAGGGGACTCCCAATGATGCCGCCGCTTCGAACACCGGCCTGAACTCGGGGAGGTCAAGGGTCTTGCCGCTTACGTTGGTAAACAGCGTCCCACCCTTGAGGCCCAGCTTTGTAACGGCATGAACCAGCTCATCGGCGGCGGCCTTTGGGGCCTGGAGCGGGAGGGCCGCCAGCGGGGCGTACCTGCCTCCGCTCTTTTCCGCTATCTCGGCGAACCCCTCGTTGGAGGCCCTGGCCATCTCGATCCCTCTGCCCGCTTCCTCGATGTGGACCCCGGGAGTGGTCATGGTCAATACCTGGGCATCAATGCCGGATTTGTCCAGTTGGGTTAGCCGGAAGTCCTCGTCCCGGTGTCCCTGGTCGACGATGTTGAAGTCCCCTTCGTAAATGATGAGGAGATTGCCCTCGTCGTCGCGCCCTGCCTGGGCGACGCAGCCTCCCTTCTTCACCATTTCAAGATAAGCCTTGGGGTAGAAGTGGTTGTGGACGTCAATGATCACTGTGAATTCCTCCTTGTAGGTTTTGAACGAAACAGAAACTTGCCCGTGAGGGCGAAGGCAACCGCCATGAGGGGTGTTATCCAGTTCAGGAGGGCGTACTTCCAGTAGCTCGTAGACGGCACCTTCAGCATCCCATGGATGAAGAGAGCGGCCGTGCTCCAGGGGATAAGGGGCGCCCCGAGAGTCCCCGCGTCCTCCAGCGTCCTTGAGAGCACTTTCGGATGAAGATCTCTGGCGGCAAAGGCGTCCTTGAATGCTTGTCCGGGCAGGATGATGGCCAGCATCTGGTTGCCGGAAGCCACAAGCGTAAGGTAGCAGGACGGTATGGTCGCCAACACCAAGCCTCCCCGGGATTTCACTTTGAGGAGGAGTTCGTCTACAAGGCGTCTCACCGTACCCGTTTCTTTCAGCACCCCACCCAGCGCCGTTGCCGCTAGTATCAGGAGGACCGTTGGGAGCATGGACATCATCCCTCCCCGGGTGAGGAGGGTGTCCAGTACTTGGTGGCCGGTTTGACCGGTGAATCCGTTGGTAGCCGCTCTTGCCAGCGCCTGGATGGGTGCGCCCTGGGTGGCAAAGGCCGAAAGCGCGGAGATCAAGACTCCCGCAGCCAGCGAGGGGAGAGCCGGCGTCTTCCTGACTGACAATGCGAGTATCGTCAGGGCAGGCAACAGGGTGAGTGGCCCGAGGTTGAAACTGGCTTCCAGGCTGGCTTTTAGCGATTGGATGGAAGCCGGGTCGACTCGCCCTCCTGCGCCCAGGCCCAGGAAGTAGAAGGCGACGACTGAGATAGCCAGCGACGGGACCGTGGTGAACATCATGGAATGGATGTGCTCGTAGACGGTTGTGCCCGAGACTGCAGGCGCGACATTGGTTGTGTCCGACAAAGGAGACATCTTGTCGCCGAAGTAGGCGCCTGAGACGATTGCCCCGGCCATAAGCGGCGCAGGTAT
>DUUV01000039.1 GCA_012841375.1 Candidatus Fermentithermobacillaceae bacterium | reverse complement strand
CCGACGCCGAACCCGAGCTCACCTTCGCGGATACCGCGGAGATCGCAGAGTGGGCCAAGGGGTACGTATCGGCTGCCGTGAAAGCCGGGATCATCACCGGAGTAGGAGACAACCGCTTCGCTCCGGCGGACCCGGTGACCAGGGCACAGGCCGCCACCATGATAATGAGGTCGCTCGGTGAAATGGAGACATCTCTCGAACTGACCTTTGCCGATGCCGAGACGATCCCCGAGTGGGCACAGGCGGCGATCCTCGGCGCCGTAGAAAAGGGCATCATCACCGGGTTTGAAGACAACACCTTCAGGCCGGATCTTAACGCCACAAGGGCTCAAGCCGCGAAGATGCTGTCGCGACTCACTGAGGTCCGGTTCGAAGACTAAAGACACATAGCGCAATCCGTCAACACAATTAAGCGTCTTGGGTGGGATGGCTCCCACCTAAGACGCTTTTTGGCTTGCTGATAAGCGTAAGAGCATTCCCCCAGAGCATCCCTCTCTAGAGTATGCCTACCTGCCTTCGACAAGCCCCTTGCGCAGGGACCGGACCGGACAATGGAGAGAACCCAAACGGATGTACCCGACACTCCCTGACGGTTCGACACTGATAGAGTGGATTTTGAGAGGGTTGCGTGCCTCGATGATTTTCTGAAAAAGGGGGAAGGATTTGCCAAGTCTGAGTCGAATATAATGTGTTACCGCAGCCACATATAGAGGTTTTTAGTACCGCTTTCTAGGTGACGGGCGTGTGAAATTTGCCGTGAAGGGGGCTTGGTTCTTATTCCGTGAACTTCGTGTAGTGTCGGATCTTCGGTTGTACAGATGACAGTCAACTGATTTGAGTCTCAATGCGGAGGCAGTGAAGGGCAAGGATAAGTGGTCACCTGTACCTTGCTCGGAGCCAGTGGTGAAACCGGCCGCAAGTCGCGGACGGTTTTTGTTTTAGTGGGTAACGAAGGGGGAGCTTACATGTACAGAAAGAAAATGGCCAGAGTCCTCGTTGCACTCGCGCTAACGTTCATAATGGTATTTGGAGGACTGGCCGGAGTTGTCTTGGCAGAGTCGGGCGAAGGTGGAGAGGTACCTCTTGTGCCAGCAGGCCCTACAGATGCAAGCGTGGGAGAAGAGGTCTACGGTCAGCCATCGGATATTGGTGTGGGTGTGGATCTGTCCTTTGCCACATTGGACGATGCGGGATCGCCATCCGACGCTTGGGCCGACATTGACCTAGAAGGGTCGATCGCGGCTGCGATCACGGCAGCACATGAGGGCGATACCATTCAGTTGGCGGATGGAGTGTACTCTACTGACATCACCGTAGATAAGGCTGTCACGCTTGAGGCCGTGAACAAGCACGGGGCGGTCATAACCGGCAAAGTGACTGTGAGTGCCAACAACGTAACCCTGAAAGACCTTAAGTTTGTCCGACAGGATGGCGTCGTTGGACCACTAATCACCGTTGGTGCCTATGATGGCGTCAAGTTGGTCGGGAACTACGTGGATGGCAACGAAAAAGGTTCTGAAGGGGCCAACTATGCCGGCATTAAGATTAGCTCTTCAGGAATCAACATCGAAGATAACGACATAGTTGGGAACAAGGGCAACGGTATATGGGTAGATGCTGGTAGGGACTGCTCGATAACCGTTGATGGCAACAACATAGTCGGAAACAGGACCGGTATCAATTTCAACAGCTGCACGGGTGCTGCCTCTATCACCGTTAAAGACAATCTGTTCAAAGACAACACGGCCCATGGTATCTCTATAGGGGCGAATACTCTTGCGGCGACGTTCGTTGTTGAGGATAACGAGTTCTCCGGCAATATTCGAAGCCACTTCTCTGACCGTCGGTACGATGGCAAGGACGATACTACGGTTGCGCCTGGCAAGGCAGATATAGAGTCCAACAATGAGTTTGACGGCAAGACTAGGTGGACTTGGGATGATGAAGATGACAGATGGCTCTGCGTATTCAAGCCACCGGTCCACAACACGACTAAAGGTGCCTATTACAACACGATACAGGAAGCCGTTAACGCTGCCGACCCCAGCGACATTATTGAAGTTGATGGTGGCGAGTATGATGTGACCTATGAAGGCGATTCCATAGATCACTATCTGTGGGTCAAGAAGCCGGTCACGATCAAGGCTGCAGATATGGATGATAAGCCAGTGTTGCGTGCGAACTACGTTGGCACCATGTGGGGCGGACAGCAGCAGACTGTTTTCATTACCGCCGATGACGTTATGCTGGATGGGCTGATCATTCACTCCATTACCAGCTACCCCACAAGCTTTACCAAGGCTGTCGAAATCGAAAACGCCAACAATGTGACTATCAGGAACTGCAGCATCTACGATGAGGGAAGGACCGCTATCTACATAGGCGGGACTGAGGTTAGGAAGTACACGATTACCGATAACCACTTGGAGGGCGCGATCGTCGTAGCCAACGGCGCCGGCGCTGCAATGAACCCAGAAGAACCGGCGGTGATCAGCGGCAACTCCATTTGGGCCAGCATCTCTTTCACAGGGAAGACCAATTCAGGTTGGGATCCCAACTCGATTCACAAGTATCCTGCCATTCAGGATAACGTGATCTACGGCACCTCATTAGGAATGGTAATCAACAGCAGAGATTCTGACGCAGGACTGCTCATGTCCGATGACATGCTGACTTCCATTGTCGGAGAAAACGAATTCCCCAACGGGACGCCTCAGCTTGTCGTTGACAGCTATGAGTACTACAATGCACCTCTACACCGAAAGAGGCTAATGCTGGATCCGCCCGTCTATAACGCGACCAAGGGCACCTACTATTTGGCCATTCAGGACGCCATAGACGCTGCTGCGGACGGTGACACCATTGAGGTGGCTCCGGGCAAGTATGAGGAGAGCGTGATCAGGATCTATGGCAAGGGATTGACCTTGGCGTCCCGGGGGAAACACGGAGCCGTTATCGAGGGCCGAGTCGACATAAGGGCCAACAGTGTGACTCTGGATGGGTTCACGATCGTCAAGCAGGAGAGTTGCTCGGCGATCACGATTGGCTGGTCCGAGAAAAACGACCACTCCGGTATCTTCATCCTGAACAACCTTATTGACGGCAACGGCCAAGGCGGTGCGGGGATCACGCCCTACTTCTCCGAGGTGACCATCAAAGGAAACATCATAAAGGACAACCTCGGCAACGGTGTCTACACGTTCGCATCAGGAAGTAAGAAACTGATATTCGAGGATAACCGTATCGAGGGCAATCGCACCGGTATCAACTTCGATGAGCACACGCTCGGTTCCACGGTCATTGACATCGAGAACAACGAGTTCATTGGAAACCGAGTATATGGAGTCTCGATTGGTGACGGTCAAGGGACATTTAACATCGTAGGCAACACCTTTGAGGGCAACATCGGCGGTCACTTCATGGATCACAGGACTGCGGGCCAGGTGAGTCCGCCCGACGTGTCTGAGTTCCTTTCTCACAATACTATCAACGGGGATCCTGTCCAGGTCTATACAGCAGGAACCACCAAGAAGTGGCTGGTTGCCGATAGGCCGGATATCTACAACTCCAACCGGTACACGAGTCATGAATCAATCAACGAAGCAATTGAAGTTGCGCAACCAGGCGATACCATAATGCTCAACGCCACGACTTTCGTTGGAACAGAGCAACTCCACATCACAAAGGACTTGACCATCGTTGGTCGAGGCGCTGGAGAGACAGTCATCAAGACAAGCACTTCGTTTACTACTGGAGGTAAGTTTGCCGACACAGCTGCTTGGATTCTTGTGGATGATAAAGTGAACTTTACTCTACGAGGCGTGACTTTCGATGGGTCTGGCCAGAGTATCAGCAACGGGGTTCTGTGTCACGGTCGTAGTCTCATAGAGGACTGCGAGTTCAAGAACATAGCGCACGGCAAGTACCTTGGAATAGCCGTGCAATTTTACGGAGATGACGGCTCGACAGTCTCCGGATGCTCTTTCTCAAACATCGGCCGGATAGGAGTCTATGTAGGTCACGATTCTTACAGTGTGACAATCGAGGGGAACACCTATCAAGGCAAAGGAGCAATCGACTGTCTTGACTACGCTTTTGAAGTCGGCCGTGGCGGAAAGGCAGTTATAAGGCGCAACACGATTTCTGGTAACAGAGGCATCGCTTCCACCGACGGGTCGACCTCTGCGGGAATCCTGGTGACTACCTATTTCGAGCCTTATAGGGCAGAGGCAACGATTCTAAGGAACATGATCACAGACTGTACTGAGGCTGTTGCTGTGGGCTATGCTGCAGATGATCAGAGCGCGGTGGTCGTCCGCGAAAACGTTTTCTACAACAACGAGTTCGCAATAAACAGCACCGACGCTCACGTTGACGCCGAGTTGAATTACTGGGGTGTAGTAAAGCCGGTAGGCGATCTCTTTATAGGGGATGTCGACTTTGAGCCCTGGTATCTGGACGAAGATATGGATATCCGATCCGACAAGCTGAAGCTGACCGTGTCGGTTAGCGGAGAAGGCGGGGTTAAGAAGGATCCTCCCGGACCGGAGTATTCGTACGGCGATGTTGTCAAACTGACTCCCGCTCCGGGCTGGAGATTCTCTTCCTGGAGCAGCAACGTGGCGGCTTCTGAGGGTTATCTAGAGGTTACCATGGACTGGAACAAGACTGTCGCCCTCACGCTTTCCAGGGTCGGCGAGACTTCAGGCGGTGGCGGCGGCCCCTCCGGGCCCGTCCTACCTCCGGTCATCGCCCCGTCCGTTACCGCGCCAATCGACACCACTACAGGCGGAACGGTCGAACTTGAGGATGGAAGCGCGGCTGTGGAGATGCCTCCCAACGCGACAGAGGAAGAAGTAACCGTAACCTTGGCTCCCGTGACCGAGGTCACCCAGCCCACAACGGGCATGGTCATGATAGCCGGTAAGGTGTACGAGATCACCGCGGAGACGAGTGACGGCGAGTTGGTCACACAGTTTTCTCGGCCGCTGACCCTCACGTTCAGGGTCACGGAAGAGGAACTTGAGGAGACCGAGGCCGAGCTTGAGGACCTCAGGGTCTTCTACTGGGATGAGAAAGCGGGCGCGTGGATCGCTCTTCCGACCACGGTCGATCCCGAGACCGGAACCGTCACGGCGCTTACCGACCACTTCACGGTGTTCGCGCTGATGGCGAAGCCTGACATGCCTGCCCTTAACGATATCCCCGGTCACTGGGCTGAGAAGTACATTCTCAGGCTCGTGAGCTTGGGAGTTGTCGGCGGCTATGAGGACGGCTCATACCGTCCCGAGGCCGGGATCACCAGGCAGGAGTTCGCCAAGATGGTTGTGTTGGCGGCAGGGCTTGAAGCCGACGCCGAACCGGAACTTACCTTCGCGGACGCAGGTGAGATAGCCGGTTGGGCCCGCGGGTACGTGTCCGCTGCAGTCAACGCCGGCATCATTACGGGCGTTGGCGATAACCGGTTCGCGCCTGCAGACCCTGTGACCAGAGCTCAGGCAGCAACCATGATCATCCGGGCACTGGGTATTGAGGCGAGCGGTACTCCTGAAGCCTTTGCCGACGGAGATGCCATCCCCGAGTGGGCGCTGAGTTCCATCCAGGCCGCGGTTGAGAAAGCCATCATCGACGGGTTCGAAGACAACACCTTCAGGCCCGACCTGAACGCGACCAGGGCTCAGGCGGCGAAGATGCTGTCGAGGCTCACCGAGGTGAGGTTCGAGGACTAAGCCCCGTGATGTTAGCCAGATAGAGAGGCAACACGGATACCGGCATATGGGCGGGGAGGCGACTCCCCGCCTTTTCTCGACCGGACGCCCACGACCCTATGCCGGCGCCTTCCGGGACAGTTTCAGCGGTATTCAGTGCCCGCAGAGGAGATGAACACGATTAACCTTCCGGAAAAAGGTCAAGAGGCGACGCATCATGTTCGCTATACCGACCTTCACTGCCACATCCTGCCCGGCATGGACGATGGCGCAGCCGATTGGGATGATGCCATCGCCATGGCAAAGAACGCGGTCCGGAGCGGTGCCGTGAGGTTGGTGGCCACCCCTCACGTGATGCGGGGCGTCTACTCGGCATCTCCGGAGGATATCAAAGCAAAGGTGGCTGAACTCAACGTCCGCCTCCAAGACTCGGGGGTTTCCCTCGAAGTCGTACCTGGGTCCGAGATCTACCTCGTTAGCGGAACGGCACGAGAGTACCGGGCAGGCAAACTGCAGGCCATAGGCAGAAGCGGATACCTTCTCGTCGAGCTTCCGGCATTGAGATTGCCGGACTATGCCCGGCGCGAGATAGACAGACTCCTCGCCGCGGGCGCAGGAGTGATTCTGGCCCACCCAGAAAGAAACAGAGATCTCTGCTCAAGCAGAGACATGCTTTTCGAGCTTCGTGAGTCCGGCGTGCTGTTCCAGGTCAACGCCGGGAGCCTTATCGGAGTCTTCGGACATGAGGCACGGGATTGCGCCGAGTCTCTCGTGAAGGAGGGCATGGCCCACTTCATAGGTTCCGATGCGCATTCGGGCCGGCCTGCCGCAGTCACCGAAGTTGGGGCGGACATCTCGGCAGCACTTAGGCAGGTGATCCGGCTCAGTCCCTCAGGCCCCGGTTTCGCGGCGCTGACCGAGGCAAGGGTATCAAGGCTCTTAGCAGGCAAACTCTAGAGGGAGGTTCCGGTATGCCAAAGAAAGTCCAAGCATTCATCGACGACCTTTCCGGAGATCTTGTGACTCTCAGCAACGAAGTGTGGCGTTTCGCGGAGGTCGGCCTTCAAGAAGGCGAGTCGGCCAGAGTCCAGGCAGACTACCTAGCTAAGCAGGGTTTCTCTGTCAAGACGGGCTCGGGCGGGATGCCCACGGCTTTTGTTGCCGAATGGGGCTCAGGGAAGCCGGTCATCGGTTTCTTGGGCGAGTACGACGCCCTTGCGGGGCTTTCGCAGGACGTCTCGCCTACAAAGAAGCCAGTTACCGAGGGCGCTCCCGGGCATGGCTGCGGCCACAACCTTCTTGGCGCAGGCGCATTAGGCGCGGCAGTCGCCCTGAAGCGCTACCTTGAAGAGAGCGGTAAGCCCGGCACTGTCCGGTACTACGGCTGTCCCGCTGAAGAAACCCTGGTCGGGAAAGTTTTCATGGCTCGCGACGGCGTCTTCAACGATCTTGATGCTGCCATCACGTGGCACCCCGGCTCGCTCAACTCGGTGCAGGTGGGCAGTTCGAACGGCGTGAACTCAGCGAAGTTCATTTTCCACGGCAAGACGGCACATGCGGCCGGAGACCCGTTCAACGGACGTTCTGCTCTCGATGCCGTCGAACTCATGAACGTGGGGGCCAATTACCTCCGCGAGCACGTCATCCCCGACGCTCGCCTCCACTACGTGATAACCGAGGGAGGCGGGCAGCCCAACGTAGTGCCTGCCAGAGCGCAGGTTTGGTACTACGTGAGAGCTCCCAGAAGAGCTCAAGTCGAGGAGATCTACGATAGGCTTATGGACGTGGCTAAAGGTGCCGCCCTTATGACCGGCACCTCATTTGAGGTGGACTTCCTGGCGGGCTGCTACGATGTTCTTCCGAACGAGACGCTTGCCAGAGTCGCTATGGAAGAGCTCAAGGAAGTGGGGGCTCCCAAGTGGTCTTCTGAGGATCACGAGTTTGCGGCGGAACTGGCGAAGTCCCTCGATAGGCGGCAGACTGAGGCTGGGCTCAAATCGATGAACGCACCTGCAGAGCTGTTTTCGCAGACTCTCAACACAACGGTGGTTGAGCCGCTGGATAGAGGTAAGGTTATGCCGGGATCCACCGATGTGGGCGACGTGAGCTGGATAGTGCCCACAGTTCAGGTTTCCGCGGCTTGTTGGCCGCTGGGTACACCCGGGCACTCCTGGCAGGTGACAGCTTGCTCAGGGCATTCAATCGGAGAGAAGGGCATGCTCGCTGCGGCGTCAGTCATGGCCCGGACGGCCGTCCGGCTGCTGAAAGATCCGTCACTCATCCAGAGAGCTAAAGCCGAGTTTAGCTCGCAGGTTAAGGGCCAAGAGTACAGGTCACCCCTGCCTTCGGGACTTGAGCCTCCCCTTGGCCAGTTCAAGGATTCTTAATTTAGCACTTCTTTAGGTAGAAAAAGCGTGCAAGACCGTTAAATCCCCCCTTGCCCCTTTCGATACATAGGGAGCAAGGGGGTATTTATCAGATGGCTCATGAACAAACGGCAGTTGCCGCCGACTCGAGCGTGCGACACGAACGCCAGATAGTTGCTTTTTCTCTCGGCAGCGAGACCTACGGTGTAGATATCGCTTCCGTGCGGGAGATAATCCCTGTGCCGAAGATAGTATCCGTTCCGCGTGCTCCCGACTATGTGGAAGGCATTATAAACCTGCGAGGAAGAGTCATTCCCGTCCTAGACCTCAGGAAGCACTTTGGATTTGAGCGCAAGAAGGGCGACCCGAACCAGAGGATAGTGTTGGTTGAGGCCGGACAGGAGAGCGTCGGAGTGATCGTCGACGCCGTTTCCTCAGTCCTCAGGATCTCGGATGAACAGGTGGAGCCTGCCGCGACCGTGATTGTCGGAGCCGAAATCGAGTACATACAGGGCATCGCTAAGGTAGACGAAGACTTGGTTGTACTCATCGACCTCACCAAGATCATCTCAGACGCCGAGATGCGAACCCTCCGCGAAGTTGATCTCAGAGCATCTATCGTGCAGTGAGGAACGACATGGACCGCTCCCGTGAAAACCTGGAGTTTCAGCAAGACCTAGAACTCCTCTTGGCAGAGGTCGGAGAGCTTTTGGCTGCCACTGAGGAGAACTTGGTTGAGCTTGAGAAATCTCCTGACGACACTGCGCTCATCCAGGAAGTATTCCGGGTGATGCACACCATAAAAGGTGGCGCGGCGACACTTGGACTGAGTGAGGCCGTTGACGTAAGCCACGGGATGGAGAACGTCCTGGATAAGATCCGCTCAGGTGAGCGCGCTCTCACGACGGACTTGATGGACGTTCTGTTTCAGGCTGTCGACTGGCTCAAGGAATGGAAGTCGGCGCTGACCAAAAACGAAGACGTTCCCTCCAACACCGCGCTGGTGTCGAAGATACAAAAGGTCGCGTCAGAGGGGGTCGGATCTCCGCAACAAGGATTGAGCACATCCGCGGCGCAGACTTCACTCAAGATCCCCGCTGCGGTGTCAAAGAAACTTGAGTCCGTAACTGGAGAGGGCAAAGTTGTCCACCAGCTAACCGTGGCGTTTCGGCCTGACACCGAGCTCCTGTCTGTGCGCTGCTTCCAGATATTGACCCTGATTGAGGAGGGTGCCGAGGTTATCGCTTCGGTTCCTTCTCTGGAAGATATCGAGAACGACAAAGCGGGAGACACACTTGTAATATTCCTGGTGGCCGAGGACGGCGGCGCCGAAGCGAAGTCCATCGCCGAGGCGAACCAGGATGTGAGCAAGGTCACCGTATCCAAGTACCGTACAGCCAAAAGAGCGGAACCAATCAAGACCGCGCAGGAGATGCCTGTTGTGAAGCGGTCTGACCTGGGAAGAACCGTCAGGGTCGATGTGGCCCTCTTGGATTTCCTTATGAACATGGTCGGCGAACTCGTAATCGACAGGACGAGGTTGTCGCAGATCGCCACGCAGCTACTGAGGCAGAGCGAGACGGCCAGCGCCGGCAGTGAGCTCAGTTCTCTGGCTGCCCACTTGCAGAGGACCTCAACCGAACTCCAGGAAGGCATAATGCAGGCCAGGCTGTTGCCGATGAGGAGCATCTTCTCTAAGTTCCCGAGGATGATGCGCGACCTCAGCCAGAGGTGCGGCAAAGAGATCGATTTCGTGATGATGGGAGAGAATACAGAACTCGATCGCACGGTGCTTGAAGCGATTGACGACCCCCTCATCCATATCCTGAGAAACTCTGTCGACCACGGTATAGAATCGCCGGAAGTGCGAGTGGCCGCGGGCAAACCGGCTAAGGGCAGAGTGCTCCTCTCAGCCCAGCACGAGGAGAACCAAGTGGTGGTGCGAGTGGAAGACGACGGGGCCGGAATTGACGCCGAAAAAGTGAAGCGTTCGGCGGTCAAGAAGGGGATCATCACCGAAGAAGCTGCTCAGAAGCTCAGCGAGAAGGAAGCCGTGGAGCTCATATTCATGCCCGGCTTCTCCACAAACGATGCCGCTACCGAGGTATCAGGGCGAGGCGTCGGCATGGATGTGGTCAGGTCCAATCTTGAGCGGGTAAACGGCCAGGTTGAGATCAAGACCAGGCTGGGGCAGGGAACGACGACGATCCTGAGACTTCCCCTTACTCTGGCTATCATGCGCGCTCTCTTGGTTCAGTGCGGCGACAACGTCTACGCGATCCCGACGTCTTCGGTGGAAGAGGTCCTATCGATGGATGGCGTGGCAACCGGAAGCATAAAGGGTAGGCCAGCCATGAATGTGAGGGGAAAGGTCGTTCCGCTGGTGTCCTTGGAGGGAGCTCTAAAGGATGCCATGTGGGAAGGCAACGGCTACCGGTACGCTCTCCTTACCCGATCCAATGACCAGCCGCTTGCTTTGGGCGTAGACGGTCTTATTGGCGAGGAAGAGGTAGTTGTCAAGGAAATGGGGCACATGCTGTCGAGGCTCAAGGGAATAGCCGGGGCCACCATATTGGCTCAGGGTGATCCCGCCATCATTCTGGATGTGAACCGGGTGGTATAAGAATGAACTTTCTGCAGTTCCAGGAATCAGCGAAACAAGGGCTGGAGTCTGCCAGGGCTACGCTGTCCGTTTTCACCGGAAAAGAGCTCAGGCTTGATGCGGTGACAACTGACTACGTGGAACTGAGCAAGGTCCCGCTGCTGTCGGGATCGCCCGAGGACGTAGTCTTGAGCTCCTACGTTACTTTCAGCGGTGACGCTGAGGGACAGCTCATGATACTGTTCAGGCCGGATTCAGCCCAGAAACTGGCTGATTACCTGGTTCCCGAGCTGTTCAGATCTCTTTCGCCGGACGAAATCCCGTCGCTCCTTGACTCTCTCATGGTTGAAGTGGCCAACATCGTCGGCTCGTCGGTATTGAACAAGGTCGCAGACCGTGGAGGAATGAGACTTGTTCCGACTCCGCCGGTCATGGTCAGGGACATGAGCGGGGCGATACTCGGATCGGCCATGTCGTATTCGGGCACCGTTGGCAATCAGGTCTACGTGGCATACATCAAATTCTCGCTCGGCGATGGAAAGGCCTCATTCGAGGTTGTCTTCCTTCCCAAGCCGAGCGCGCGGAAAAACGGATTGTGGGTGACAAAGTAATCGAATGCCAAACTTGATAGCGGTGGGCTTAGCGGAGATAAAGTGGTCGGCTTCCCCCGGTGACGTGCTAACTGCCTTTTCTCTGGGGTCGTGCGTCGGGGTAGCCATTTGGGATCCTGAGCGCAGAGCCGGGGCCATGGCCCATGTGGTGCTCCCGCAGAGCCCTTCAGGATGGACGGAGTCTATGGCCGACTTCGGCAAGTACGCCGATACGGCCGTCAGGCACCTCCATAATCGCTTCGTGAGGAACGGAACCGGTGTTGCAGGGATGAGGGTATGGATTGCGGGTGGCGCCCATGTTTTGAGGGGGGTAGACCTTCCCGGAGGAGACATCGGCGCCTCAAATACCAAGGCAGTTCTGGAGGCGCTCCGCCAGCTGGGGTTCAATGAGCCCCGAAAGAGTGTGGGAGAGGATTACGGGCGCACTATGAGGCTCTACGTAGGAGAAGGACGGGCTACTGTGTACTCGGTTGCGCGAGGCGAAAGCGAAATATGACGTGTTTGGCGTTTTTGCCGGTCATCTCGAAAGGGTGAGGGATTTGCCGAAGGTTTTGGTAGTGGACGATGCCATGTTCATGCGTACTAAAGCATCGAGGCTTCTGACAGAGGAAGGTTACTCCGTAGTGGAGGGCTCCAACGGAGCGGAAGCGGTGGAGCGATACAAGTCAGAGAAGCCGGATCTAGTACTTATGGACATCACCATGCCGGTTCAGGACGGCATCGAAGCGTTGAAGGAGATCAAAGCGTACGACAGTGACGCGAAGGTCATCATGGTGACTGCCTTGGGGCAGCGGAGCATGGTCCTCGAGGCGATACGCGCCGGGGCCAGGGATTTTGTCGTTAAGCCGTTCCAGCCGGATAAACTGATGGAAGCCGTGAAGAAACAGTGTCCCAGTCCCTAAGAGGGCAGAAATCGCGGGTCATCCGCGTACTTATCGCCGACGATTCTCTGTTCATGCGCCACACTCTGAGGAGAGCGCTGGGTGGGCATACCGGCATTCAAGTGGTGGGCGAGGCCAGAGACGGTCTGGAGGCGCTGGAGAAGAACGCGGAGCTGAACCCGGATGTAGTGGTCATGGACGTGGAGATGCCGAGGATGGACGGTCTGGAGGCGCTCGCCAAGATCATGTCCGACCGCCCGGTTCCGGTCATTATGTTCTCATCGCTCACTCAGAGAGGTGCTCAGGTTACCTTTGAAGCGCTGTCTTTGGGTGCCGTCGACTTCATGGCCAAACCGCAGTCGGGCGTGACGTTCAATGATGTGGTCCAGGAATTGGCCCGCAAGGTTACAGCCGCGGCATCAGCCAAGTTGCGGGTGCGGCGAAGGCAGGCGGGATTGCGGTCGAAGCAGGTCAACAGACGGAGGAGCCCCGACTTACAGTCTGCACCGGCAGGTTTTCGAGAGGCTAAGTCTATGGTCGTCATCGGCACTTCGACCGGCGGACCGCAGGCATTGGACGATGTGATACCGGGCTTGCCTGCCGACCTTGAGTCGTGCGTGGTAGTCTGCCAGCATATGCCGGCCGGATTTACCGCCTCGCTGGCGAAGCGGCTCGCGGCGATGTCTCGCCTTCCGGTAAGGGAGGCCTCTACGGGAGAGGCGATCCCAGCAGGTACCGTACTGGTGGCTCCCGGAGGACAGCACCTAAGGGTCTTGCCCCGGTCACGCGGACAAAGCGCGAGGTTTGAAACCGATGACGGGCCCCCTGTCCATGGAGTGAAACCGGCGGTTGACGTGACTCTGTTCGACGCGGCCGCTGCGTTTGGGGACAAGCTCATGGTGGTCATCATGACCGGAATGGGGTTTGACGGCGCTAAAGGAGCTAGGGCAGCCAAATCTCTCGGTGCCAAAGTTATCGCTCAAGACGAAAACACCTCGGTAGTTTGGGGTATGCCGAGAGCATGTTATGAGCTTGGAATCTGCAACGAAGTATTGCCTCTGTCGAAGATTGCCGGTGAGATTGCCAAGTTCTCGCGGGATGTCAGGGAGAGAGAATAGTGTCAAGACAATTCATTCAATCACGAGACGACATTAACACATACGGTACAGACTACGTGCACTTCTGCATGCGCCTTAAGAAGCTTACCGACATCGACCTCGCTTCGTACAAAGCGCAGCAGATGCACCGCCGGCTTCTGAACTACAAGAACCGGCAAGGCCTTGCCGACTTCTACGCACTGTCTGTCTCAATTCAGAAAGATCCAAAGAAGCTGGCCCACTTGGTGGACTTCCTGACCATCAACGTATCGGAGTTCTTCAGGAATGAGGAGCATTGGAAGGTGCTTCGCGCCTCCGTTCTCCCGCCCATCGTGAAGGCACGAGCGGGAAAACCTGTCGAGATATGGAGTGCGGGGTCATCGGCCGGCCAGGAAGCATACTCTCTCGCTATGACAGTCCTTGAGGCAGGCGGAACGCCAAGAGTGCTGGGGACTGACATTGACGAGCCGAGCCTCGCGAAAGCCCGGGAAGGGTCGTACTCGAGCTCCGAAATCGAGGGACTCGACAGACTTCATCTTGCCAAGTACTTTGACAAGACGCCTACAGGATACAAGGTTAGGGAAGTCCTAAAGCGGTCAGTCTTGTTTGAGAGGCGGAACCTCCTATCTGACCCCTACCCACGGGATCTGGATTTGGCGGTATGCAGAAACGTTCTCATTTACTTCACCGATAAAGGAAAACAGCAAGTTCTAAGGGGACTGGCGGATTCGCTTAGGCCGGGCGGAGTGCTGTTCACCGGTGCCACCGAGGCCGTGTTCAACCCGTCTGCCTACGGGCTGAAACAGATCTACCCGTTCTTCTATGAACGAGCTTAAGGGGAGGAGCGTATCATGTTGAAAGCCGGATTGGTTAATCCTTTTGTGGAGTCTGCTTACAAGTTCCTTCAAAGTGAGATTAACATGGAGGTAACCAGAGGCCAGCTGCGCTTGGAGTCTTCAAAGGCTACGTCGGGAGAGATCAACGTTGCCTTGGGTGTTGCAGGCGAAGCCGAAGGCACGGTGCTATACAGCATGTCGGAGAGGACCGCGAAAGCGATCGCGGCGGAGCTTTTGGGCGAGGCTGTGCCGGTTTTCAACGAACTGGCCGAGTCGTCCATCGCTGAGATGGGGAATATCATCACCGGCCAAGCGGCTGCGGGTCTTGAGGAACACGGATACGTGTGCAAACTCACCCCGCCCACCATCATTACGGGCAAGGGCGTGATGATATCGACGGTGGATATCCAGCGGCTGGTCATTCCCATCGAGCTGCCCGTCGGGTTCATTGAAATATCTGTCGCACTTCGTTACTACAACAAGAAATAAGGAACAAGAGCAGGGGTTTTTCCGTCAATCCGAGAAGAGGTTGTTTGTGCGGTACATAGTCCAGAGGACGAGATGGGAGACCCGAGCATGCCGAGGAGAAGCGGAAAGAGGCAGGTTGCAGCGACCAGCACGGTTGTTGAACGAGAGTCACGGATAAAGCGCGGTCCCAAGTGGGGTTACTTGGTGGTCGCGCTGCTTTGTTCAGCAGTACTGTCCTACGTCGGCTACTCTCAGGGTTTGTTTGATGGACTCTTGGCGCAACCGACCGAGGTTGAGGAGCCGGGAACTGCCGTTGATCCTTTGCCTGAAGGCCCCGGAGAAGATCCCGAGCCTCCGCCCACCCTGCTCGCTCCTATGGAGACCGCGCTAAGAGCCAGAGCTCTCTACCTTACGATGGATACCGCCGGAACTCCGTCCCGTATGGCTTCAATCATGGGATATGTACGAGGGCATGAGGGGCTCAACTCCTTTGTCATTGACATCAAAGATAATAACGGGCGAGTGCCCGCGAAGCCCCCTGAGAACGTACCGTCCAAACCGGGCGGTTACAGTCACGTTCCCGCATTGGTCGAGGTTTTGGCAGACCAGGGTTACTACATGATCGCCCGTGTAGTTGCGTTTCAGGACCCCTATCGCGCGACAAACGCCCCTGAAAGAGCGATTCGGCGCCCTGACGGCAGCCTGTGGCGCGACCGCGACGGCCGCCTGTGGCTGAACCCTTACGACGAGCAGAACTGGGAGTTTGTTAGAGATGTTGCTCTTTGGGCTGTCGACATGGGCTTCCACGAGATCCAGCTGGACTACGTGCGCTTCCCTGACAGCGCTCAGGGCCTTGAGCGATCAGGCTCGGTGCTTATGCCCGGAGCCGAGAACTACGAGACGAGGGGCGATTGCATCAAGGCCTTCCTTGACTACATGAGTGAGGCTTTGAAGGATAAGGCGTACCTCAGCGCCGACATATTCGGGTTTGCAACAATCGCTGCGGATGACATGGGGATTGGCCACAAATGGGAGCAGCTTGCCGATTCAGTGGATTTCATGTGCCCCATGGTTTACCCGTCCCACTACTACAACCCGGGCATCTACGGATTCCAGGTTCCTGAAGCGCATCCCTACGAGGTCGTGTACAAGGCTATGGAAGAAGCTCTGGAGCGCGGCCAGGGACTGAGGGCCAAGGTGCGGCCCTGGCTGCAGGATTTCTCCATGAGAATCAAATACGGCCCCGCCGAAGTGGAGGCGCAGATTAAGGCCGTGTTTGACCGTGGCATAGAGACCTATTTGCTGTGGAACCCCGCCAACTCGTACACCGACGGCGTGGACTACGCGCATGAGGTCGGAGGAGCTGCCGAACCGGAGTAGAGATTCGGGATGGGCGATAAAAGGAAACACGCCTCCGACTGTCGGGGCGCGTCCTGATGTTTTCTTCGACTCACTTTTCCTTGCGGACACCCTTGAAGGGCCCAGCGCTGCTGGTTTTCTGATCAATGAACCGTCCCGTTTTACTATCTCTCTTGACCCAGTTCCCGCTGGGCGCCTGGATCTGTGAGCGCTGTCTGACAGCGCCACGCCGGTGGTTCTGACCAGTATTTCTTGCCACTTTTCTCGTCCCTTCTCTTTGCTTCTTTTCAGGCACATCGAAACCAGTCTTTTCAACTTGGAGGAATCTTCTACTCTATGGTGAATATTCAGTGTAACATTACGATACCATATTACATAGAATGCTTCAATATGGTAAGATAACGTTACCACCAATGGAGGGAGCGTCAGTGAGTCGAACTCCAACGTTTGAAGAGATTGGCGCGCGTATCAGAGTAGAGAGAGAAAAGAGAGGCCTTAGTCAGCAGGACTTGGCCGGGGTCCTTGGTGTGACAAGACCGGTGGTTACGAAGATAGAGAGTGGCACGAAGGCAATCAACAGCGTTGAACTGAGAAAGATTGCAGATTATCTGGGCGTGTCGGTTGATGAGCTCACTGCACCCGTAGAGGATCGGTCTCTGGCAGTCAGGTTCAGGAAGAGCACCGAAAGCGAGGCCTTCATAGAACGTGTTTCCGCAATTGAGAGGCTGGTCCGAGATATGTTGATTCAGGTTAAGCTTAGGGAGCGACAGCGGCATGGATAGCCAGAGGATTAGACGAGAGAGCAGACAGATTGGCATCATGCGAGCTAAGGACGTCCGGGGCCGCATGGGACTTGGCCGCGGCCCCGTCCCGGACATGTTCGATCTTGCCGAGAGCGAAGGCATCTTCCTTGTCCGTGCACCCTCTGGTAACGCCAATCTGCACGCGTTCCTGGCCGTTATCGAACGTGTTCCGGTTGTGTTTGTGAACTCCGACGAGACGTTGGGTAGGCAGATATTCTCCGTAGCTCACGAATTATGTCATTTCCTGTATGATCGAGATATGCGGAATGAGATGTACTGCAATCCCGGCTCCGGCTCAGGAGATAGGCTAGAGGACATCGCCGATGCATTCGCCGGGGAGTTCCTTGTTCCCCGTGAGGGAGTGCACTACGAGTATTTGAAACGCTTCGGCGCGACTCCCCCAACCGAGTGCGAAGTCATCAAGCTGATGCAAGTGTTCAGGGTCAGTTACCACGCAATGGCCTATGCTATGTATGACGCCGGGCTGTTCTCATCTCAGGCGCAATACAGACGCGTCAGAGCTATGGGTTCTCTGGAGAACAAGGAGGAACTCCAGAGCACGATTCTGAAACTAGGGTTTCAACTGGATCTCGTCAAACCAACGAGCCCGTACTGTTCTCGGCGGTTCCTTGAGGCAGTGATAGATAACTACGAAAACGGGCTCATCACCTACTCCAAACTTCGCAGCTTACTGGAGCCCTGGAATAAGACACCGGAGGAGTTTGGCGTAGGTGAGGATAGACATATGTAGCTGCGAAGAGTGCGTCAGCGATGCGGATGTAATCATCAAGTTCATTAAGGGAGGTCGGTTGAGCCTCCTGTGTTCTATCATCCCTTCGATCATCATTCCTGAACGTGTGAAGCGAGAGGTGTTGAGGAAGATTAGTCTGAGTGCTGCTGATGCGTTTCTTGCAGCCATCAGACAGGGGAGTGTCCGCGTCATCGACACTGATTCCGCCAGGGATCTTGCGCCCGAACAAGTGAGGAGTATCGCGGTCTTCGTGGAGTCCTACTCACCGTTCATGCACGGCGGTGAACTTCGCGCTGCAGCTCTTGGCAATGAACTCGGCATTCCTATCATGCTCAGCGATGACCGGAATGCTCAGTCTATTATCCAAGAAAGGACAAGCATCCTTGTTTTTCTCCTGTACGAGGTGCTTGCACTCGGCATTAAAAAGCGACGCATCACGGAAGAAGAAGCGGTGAATGCGTTCTGCGCCATCAATAGCCTGCAGGAGTATCCGGTGACGATTCCGCCTAGAGACCTCTTGTCCAGGGCTCACAAGCGGCTTACTGCCCTGGAATGATTACCGGAAAGGACATCCTGGCGGGTTTGGTTGTTGCCATGGTAGTGGCATTTCGATTCGGCGTGAGCGGTATGAAAGCGAGTACATCGTTCCCGGGTGCACCACTCCTGACCGACTAGAGGATAAAGGTACGGATACAGCCGCCCGAATGGTGTGGGATCTTAGTCTCGCGATAGCCACATAAGTGCCTGGATAGATGAGCCTGTGTGCGCGGACCCCCTAGGGCCCTTGCTTGACTTGCGCCTGTGGAGCAAGCCATAATAGAACGGGTGTTCGAGGATCCAACCATTCAACAGGACGGTGCTGCCGGATGGATGCTATCCACCTCACACAGGCCCAGGCTCGACGCTTCTTCTTATCACATCAGAGACTGCTGCCCCCGAGGTCTCTAGAAGGAAAGGCCGGCCTTCTCGAGTTCTTCAAGAGAGTCCGGTGCGTACAGTTTGATCCGATCGATGTCACAGGCCGGAACCACGAGTTGGTCCTTCAGGCCAGAGTAAAGGGTTTCAGCACTCCCATGCTTTACGAGGCTTTATATGAGGACAGGGCGCTGGTTGACACCTTCGACAAGAACATGTGCATCTACTGTACGGAAGACTGGCCCTATTTCAGGAGAAACAGGGAAGGGGCTCGCCGCTACTTCGAGACCAAGTCGCATCCTGTTGTTGACGCCGCGGGATCGGTGCGCGACGAGATTGAGCGGCGTGGACCGCTTTCTTCTGCTGATCTTGAGATGGAGGAGGCTGTGAGATGGCCCTGGGGCTCCACCAGGTTGGCCCGCGCTGTGCTTGAGGCGATGTACTTCTGGGGCGAGCTCGTAGTCCACCGGAAAGTGGGCGTGAGGAAGATCTACGACCTGGCTGAACGTCACATAAGCCGCGTTTTGTTGGAAGCCCCCGAGCCGAACCCCTCCTTTGAGAGCTACCACGACTGGCATATCCACCGCCGCGTAGGCAGTATAGGGTTGATGGCATGCAGGGGTACCGAGGGTTGGTTGGGCATAGAAGGGACAGACAGCGCCAGGAGGACCGACTCCATCAAGCGACTGGTTGCTAGAGGCGACCTAAGGCAAGTGAACATCGAAGGCATTTCCGTACCCTTTTACATGAGGAGGGAAGATGAGGGCACTCTTGGTGCTTGCCTCAATCCGGGCACAGACGCCCCTCGAGCCGCGGCAATCGCTCCTTTGGACAACCTCATGTGGGATCGCCGCAATATCAGAGAGCTGTTCGGCTTTGACTATACCTGGGAAGTGTACGTTCCTCCCGGCAAACGGCGCTACGGTTACTACGTCTTGCCCCTCTTGTACGGAGACAGGTTCGTTGCTAGATTTGAGCCGGTTCGCGACCGCAAGTCGAAGGCCATGGTCATCAAGAATTGGTGGTGGGAGGACGGAGTTGACCCTGCCGCTGCCGACATGCGCCGCGCTATCGCCACCTGCATTGATGCCTTCAGGGTATTCCTTGGGTGCGACACCGTGCGGCTTGACGGCAAAGCTGTTGACGCCGGACTATCGTGGCTCACGGGCTAGCTCGAAGACCTAACCGCGAAAAGAGTAGATGATAAGAGCTGAGAATGCCCCATTTGCTAGTTGCCTGTATGGGCATATAGGCGTATTATGGAGAGGCATAGAGGCTTCCCACGCCACGCATATGTGAGAAGCGCTGACAGTGAGGAGAGGTCGCATGCGGGCATTGCAGATGGGTTGGGACTTCTTTCAGAAACAGATATTGGGGATGAACTGGCTGAACGCCCTCGTGGGGAACCTCCTGTCATCTCTAGGTGTCGATGTTGGCACGCGCCTCGGTGGCAGTGTCCAGTTCTTCTTGTACGACACGATCAAGATACTCGCGCTGTTATCCACCTTGATCTACATCATTTCGTATGTTCAAAGCCACTTTCCGCCCGAGAGGACCAAGAAGATCCTGGGCAGGTTCCACGGCGTCACAGCTAACACTCTGAGCGCGCTCTTGGGGACCGTGACTCCGTTTTGCAGCTGTTCATCTATCCCCCTATTCATAGGCTTCACAAATGCGGGGCTCCCGTTGAGCGTCACCTTTTCATTTCTCATCTCATCTCCGCTCGTCGATTTAGGTTCGGTCATACTTCTCATGAGCGTGTTTGGCGCCAAGGTAGCCGTGGCGTATGTAATCGTCGGACTGGTCCTGGCGGTTGCGTGCGGCACAATCCTCGGAAGGCTTGGCCTCGAGCAGGATGTTCAGAAGCTCACGTCGGGCAGCAGCATTGATCTAGAGTCATCGGACCTCACGCCCGAAGAGCGCTCGCAATACGCCTTTGAGCATGTGAAGGACACCGTGGCAAGGGTGTACCCGTACGTGCTAATCGGGGTGGGGATTGGAGCCGTAATCCACAACTGGATTCCTGCCGGGTGGGTACAGAGTG
>DUUV01000071.1 GCA_012841375.1 Candidatus Fermentithermobacillaceae bacterium | reverse complement strand
GCCGCGTACAACATCAAGCGCCTGGTGAAACGGCTGGACGAGAGAAGAAAGAGCCAAGAGATAGCCCTCAGCGCAAGGGTACGTAGACTCGCCTCGCTGGTGTCACCCAACCTTGTCCTTTTCTTCCCGGTCTGTCACGTAGCATAGCCTATTCGGCAACAGCCTCTAACCGAAAAGTTAACCTCCCCGAGAATCGTCGACATTGAGTTTATCAGGAAAAAGCACTTCGTTGAAGGATGGTCAATCCGCAAGATAGCCAAGAGCTTGGAGATTTCGCGACAGTCAGTGAGAAAAGCCTTGGCCAGCAGCGAGATCCCGCGCTACAAACTCACAGAGCCAAGACCATGTCCGGTGATGGACCCGTTCAGGAGTCTCATCATGGCTTGGCTGGAAGCTGACAAGAAAGCCCCTCTCAAACAGCGTCACACAGCGAAACGAATGTACGACAGGCTGGTCGAGGAGTACGGGTTTACCGGCGGGGAGTCCACAGTCAGGCACTTCGTACGCAAGATTAAGGACTCTAAGGCTGAAGTCTACATACCTCTGACGGCTGACTGGGGAGAACAAGCGCAACTTGACTGGGGCGAGGCAGTCGTGAAGATCGCCGGCGTGGAAAAGAGAGTTTACCTGTTCTGCCTTCGAATGTGGGCGAGTCAGGTACCTTTCGCCAAGGCGTTCCCCACCGAGAAGATAGAAGCATTTCTAGCCGGACATGTCGCGGCTTTCGACTGGCTGGGGGGAGTGCCTGAACACTGTGTCTTCGACAATCCGAAGACTGCGGTGACCAAGATCTTAGCGGGACCGTGGCGTGAAGAGCACCAGTTGTTCTCCAGCCTTAAGGCTCACTACCTGTTTGATGCTGACTTCTGCAACCCGGCTAAAGGAAACGAAAAGGGCTCTGTCGAGAACTTGGTCGGTTACGTTGTCAACGCCGGAGTGTTCTTGACCCCCCCAAGCGCCGGCTGCGGTTTGACCCCCCTACCCCTAGACGACTCTTACGACCTGCGGCGTGTGAGAAACCACAGTTTTGGTTCTGCACCAATAGAAGGTTGACGCTATCCGTACCCACCTCCGTCTCTGAATGGGGCTTTTCTCCCATTGCACCCCTGGCACCAATCTTATACCGTAGCAAATCTTATCGGTATCAGGCTTGGCAAGCGATTGATCATTCCAAAAGAGCGGTTTAGAAGCTGGTTGGAGACCGGCAGCTACGAGGCGAATCCAACAACACTGTGGAAGCCGGTCGAAAAGCATTGGGGCGGACACTCCCTTCCGGCCCCGGCAGCTCAACTCCGGGAGCGATGGGAGGTGACAAATAGTGCGAGGACGCGGTGAAGGCACCGTATACCAACTCCCTAGCGGTAAGTGGAGAGGTCAGCTCACGGTAGAGACAGACCCACTGACGGGCGCAACCAAACGGATCGGCGTCTCAGGTGAGAGTCAGAAAGAAGTCATCCAAAAGCTCACGAGCCTAAAGATGGATCTCCAGAAAGGCAGCTTCATAACGCCGACGGATATTACCGTCTCGGAATGGATGAGCATCTGGTTGACGGAGTACATGAGGCCACATTTGAGGCTGACCACTTGGGACAGCTACGAGACGATGATTCGATGCCACGTTGTGCCGTATTTGGGAGGCATGAAGCTGAAGGACTTGCGCTCTCAGCACCTGCAGAGAATGTACAACAGGCTTCTAAAGGAGGGGCGAGATGACCGCCAGGGAGGTCTTTCCCCAAAGACAGTAAGGTACATCCACGGCATCATCAGAGGTGCCATGTCTCAGGCAGTAAAGAGCGGCCTGATAGCCAGCAATCCGACTGCGGCAGCTGTGCCGCCGCGTAAGGAGAAGAAGGAGATTCAGCCTCTTACTACGGAACAGGTGTTGTGCCTTCTTGAGGCGGCTAACGGTGACAGATATTATGCTGCGTTCAGACTTGAGTTCATGACCGGCCTAAGGCTAGGAGAACTCTTGGCTCTCACGTGGGATGATATCGACTTAGCCTCACACCTGATCCGGGTGAGGCGGACTCTGCTACGAGTCAGGGATCATGATCAGGTTGATCGAAAAACCAGGCTCATCTTTCAGGAGCCCAAGACCGACAAGGCAAGGCGCGTTCTACCGCTGTCGAAAGAGCTAGTTAGAGTTCTGGAATCCCATCGGGCAGCACAAGACCAAGAACGGTTGGCGTTTGGTCCGACCTACTGCGATTGTAGGCTGGTGTTCTGCGCTCCGGATGGCAACCCGATCGACCCCAGGAGTTTCACTCGTCGATGGGAACGGCTACTGCAGAACGCCGGATTTCCTCATGTCCGGTTTCACGACGCCCGGCACACCTTCGCAACGATGCTGTTGGAGGCCGGCGAAGACTCGAAGATTGTTCAGGAGCTCTTGGGGCATAGCGCAATCAGTGTAACCCTAGACATCTACAGTCACGTTGGCATCGGCCTTAAGCGGTCGGCCGTCGATAGGTTGAGCGGTTTTCTCAGCGAATCGTAAAGCAGCAATCGCACCAGCTGCACCGGAACTGCACCAAATAGGGAGGGAAGCGGGAGATGGCAACTCAGATTAGGCTTACATGCTGGTCGGGGAGACAGGACTTGAACCTGCGGCCTCATGGTCCCAAACCATGCGCGCTACCAACCTGCGCCACTCCCCGATGCACACATCATTATAAGAGATTTCTCGGCGCTTGCCAAACACGAGCGGGGAAGGACTAGGGATAGCCGGGGTAGAAAAAAGATCCATCCTCCGCATGCAGAGATGACATGTTTATGCAGAAGTGCGTTGAGGCAAGCGTTGGTGACCGACAACAATGAAACGAACGACCTTGAGATCTACCCCGCTGAAGGCTCGTCAGGGTAGATTTGGCGAAGAAGGTGCCATGACTTGAATATCATCGTCTGCATCAAACAGGTTCCAAGCACTACAAAAGTTGAAGTGGACCCGGTTACCGGCGTGCTCAAGCGTGATGGGATCAAGAGCAAAATGAATCCTTACGACCTGTTCGCGTTGGAACAGGCCTTCTTATTGCGAGAGCGTTACGGCGGAACGGTTGCTGCTTTGTCCATGGGGCCAAACCAGGCCAGGGATGTCTTGTATGAAGCACTGTACATGGGGGCAGACTCAGCGGTTCTTGCGAGCGACAGGCGGTTTGCCGGAGCCGATGTTCTCGCCACCGGCTACACGCTTTCTCAATGTGTCCGCAAAATGGGAGAGTATGACCTCATCATCTGCGGCAAGCAGACTACCGACGGAGACACTGCCCAAGTGGGGCCGGAGATGGCCGAATTGCTCGGAATCCCCCATGCATGCAACGTGTTGTCCGTGGACGGCTTTTCAGAAGGAACCCTTACTGTAAAGGCAAACATGGATCACAGCGTCTATACCGTAAAGATGAAAGCCCCCTGCCTGATTACGATGGAGAAGGACGTCAACACTCCGCGTCTTCCGTCTTATCTCAGAAGGAAGAAACGAGGAGATGCAGAGATATCGGTCTGGGGCATGGAAGACCTGCCTGACCAGGATGAATCCCACTACGGACTCACCGGGTCGCCGACTCAGGTGGAGAGGATTTTCCCGCCAGAGGTAACTGAGGACCGGGAGTGTTTTTCCGGGAGTGGAGAGGAGTTGGCCGCCCGGCTTTACTCACTGCTACGGGAGAAAAAGAGGATCTAGGGTGACGCTATGGCACGTATTGAAGTAAGTCAGCAGAAGGTGACGCCGGATATCGCGGAGAGACTGGTTTCTGCCTGTCCTTTCGGCGCCATGGTTGTGAATGAAAAGGGCCTATCCATTGAGGCCGGCTGCAGGATGTGTAGGCTGTGCTTGAAAGCCGACAAGGACGGCGTGCTCACCCTTGTGGAGGACAAGCCTGCCGCCACTGTCGACACGAGCGCTTGGCGCGGGATAGCCGTCCTTGCCGAGTGTGTAGGTGACGCGATTCACCCTGTCACTCTGGAGCTCTTGGGAAAGGCGCAGGAGATGGCCGTGCCTACCCAGACCCCGGTCTATGTGGTAGTCATGGGGTGGAAGATCTCGGCCGCGGTCTCCAACCTCAGGTATTACGGCGCAGACCGGATTTACGTCTACGAAAGCAAGTCGTTGGAGTATTTCGAGCCCCTCCGCTTCACCGAGTGTGTCGCGGATCTTGTCCGGAAGATAAAGCCGTCGGTGATAATGGCCGGTGCCACAAGCATGGGGCGCTCGTTGGCTCCACGGATAGCCGCACGCTTTGGGACGGGCATCACAGCCGATTGCACCGGGTTGGGACTCCGTGAGAACGGCGATCTGGTCCAGACCAGACCGGCTTTTGGCGGCAACATCATGGCGCAGATAGTCACTCCCCGGACGAGGCCGCAGCTTTGTACGGTGCGCTACCGGGTTTTCGACGCGGCCCAAGAGCGCAAGGAACCTACTGCCGAAGTCGAGCACATGCAAGTGCCGGCAGGCTTGGAGGACTTGGGCGCTTGTGTCGCGGACGCGTTGGCCAAGCCAAAGGAGTTGGACATTTCCGACGCGGAGGTAATCGTCGCCGTGGGGCGCGGCGTCAAAGATGAAGCGGGGCTTCAGCTTGTCAGGCAGTTGGCTGACAAGCTGGGCGCTCAACTGGCTTGTACCAGGCCCATGGTGGAGAACGGATGGTTTGACCCCAGGCGCCAGATAGGGCTCTCGGGCAGGACCGTCAAGCCCAAACTGATCATCACCGTGGGCGTTTCAGGAGCGGTGCAGTTTGCCGCGGGAATGAACCAGTCGGAGTTCATCATCTCGATAAACAAGGATCCGCATGCAAGCATCTTCAGCATTTCCCACGTGGGCCTCGTGGGCGACCTGTATGAAGTGTTGCCGCTTTTCATGAAGAGAGTCGAAAGGGAGGGGCTAGTACGCTGAACAGAGTTGAACCTGCGGATTTGGAATATCTGAGGAGCTTCCTCCCGGAGAACCGGATCTTGGTGGGCGCGAACATCAGCCCGGACTATGCCCGCGACGAACTCGGCGCGGTAGAAAGCGCTCCCGACGTGCTTGTCCGCCCTCAATCGGCGGAGGAGGTTTCCAAGATCCTTTCCTACGCGAACGAGAGGCTCCTGCCCGTGGTCACCCGGGGCGCCGGGACCGGGCTAGTCGGAGGCGCCGTGGCGGTTTCAGGCGGGTTCATGCTCGAGACCACACTCATGAACAGGATCGTCGAGCTGGATGAGCGGAACATGGCGGTGACTGTGGAACCGGGCGTCTTGTTGATGGATCTATCAAAGTACGTGCAGGACCGGGGATATATGTATCCTCCGGACCCCGGGGAGACGTCGGCCACGATCGGAGGCAACATCAGCACCAACGCCGGAGGCATGCGGGCAGTGAAGTACGGCGTAACCCGGGACTATGTATTGTCTCTTACCGCGGTGCTGCCGACCGGCGAGATCGAGACGTTTGGATCGAAGGTAGTCAAGAACAGTTCGGGCTATAGCATCAAGGACCTGCTTATAGGTTCCGAAGGGACGTTGGCCGTCATAGTCGGTGCGACGCTCAGGGTTATTCCGCTGCCCAGTGAGATCGTCAGCTTGCTTGTGCCGTTTCCAACCTTCCGGGCGGCCGTTTCGACCGTACCTGAATTAATCCGCTCCGGTACGGATCCCACTGCCGTCGAGTTCTTGACCCGCGAGGTCATCTCCCTGGCAGAGGACTACCTAGGGAAGCGTTTCCCGCGCATTGAGGGGGATACCGCTCTCTTGCTTACCTACGACGGGTTTTCAGCCCAAGAGTTGCGCGAGCGGATGGACAAGGCCTCGGAACTGTGCATCGAAAAAGGCGCTTACGATGTCTTCATAGTTGACACCGAGGAGCGCAGGGCGGCCGTCTGGACGGCGCGTGGCGCGTTCTTGGAGGCCATCAAGTCCTCGACTACCCAGTTTGACGAATGCGACGTGGTGGTTCCCAGGAGCAAAGTAGCCGATTTCACCGAGTGCGTTAACGAGCTGTCCGGCAGGATAGGACTCAGGATCCCTTACTTCGGACATGCCGGCGACGGAAACTTGCACGTGTATTTCTGCCGCGACGGTTTGGAGGAGACTCTCTGGGAGAAGAAGCTTCAAGAGGGCTTCGATGTCCTCTATACGAAGGCTGTGGAACTGGGAGGTATGGTCTCGGGCGAGCACGGGATCGGGTTCGCGAAGAGAGACTACCTCGCGCAGCGGCTTGGCCCTAATCAAATGGAACTGATGCGGCGCATCAAGAAAGCGTTTGATCCAAACGGTATCCTGAACCCGCAGAAGGTTTGTACCTGAAGGAAAGCCGCCGATCAAAGGCATTCAGATGAGCCGGGAACCCATCTGGGAAAACATGGTGATTCCCGCTCGCCTTCTAATGCGCCGAATCTGTGACGGTTGGGAGGCATTTCCCCAAGGATGACGGGTAGTATCAGCCGGGAGCATACCGGGACGCCCTTGTAGACCGGGCGACCGGTCGCTCTAGACGTGGATATCCTTCCAGTGTCCTGTCCCGAACCTCCACCGGAACAGCATCGACCGGATAAAGAGGTCCGTGACCATCGCGTACCACGCGCCCTCAAGCCCGAACCCCAGGGTCT
>DUUV01000126.1 GCA_012841375.1 Candidatus Fermentithermobacillaceae bacterium | reverse complement strand
GCATAGATTACGAGAACCACACAAGCCACCTCGCGAAAGGCGAGTTCCTCTTGTATCCGGGCGGAGTGAGTGAAATGGAGATCATCGTCGCCTATGGGCGGTGCCTGTTCTCCAGCCAGGTCGGGCAGCTGGCAGGCAATCACTTTATGACCGTGACAGAGGGCCTGGAAAACCTCGAGGCGCTTGGCAAGAAAGTCCTCTGGGAAGGCGCGCAGGAGATCACGATTGATTACCTCTGAGACCTGAGACTGCACCGCCGGTTGCGCTTGTCCACTTCGCGGCGGCCCTTGCGTGCACCCGAGGGTGAAGGACTCCCGAGATAGGATCCCCTTTCGAGGCGCGGACATACCTCTGCTTGAGTAGACCCTGCCCGGCGGGACCTACGGAAGGAAATGGATACGCAACAACGAACCTTTTTCTTTGAGCGCGGTGAACGCGCACAGGGAGAGAGGGATCGCAAATGTTAAAAACCGATGTCTTTACGCCTTCCCGGTTCAATGGGGAAGGGACCATCACCCTGCGCGGGGTGAAAGTGCCGTATCGTACCGTTAGCGAAGACAATGTGTTCTACGACAATGACGGAAAACCGATCGCCTCGATCTTCTCCTATTCCTATTTCCGCTCCGATGTGGAAGACACCAAATCCCGCCCCGTCCTGTTCGCCTTCAACGGCGGCCCAGGCACTTCTTCCATGATGCTGCATGTAGGGCTTCTGGGCACCAAGCGCATCAAGTACCGCGACATCGACGACGATTCGCTGCCGCTACCGCCATATGAGTCCTGTGACAATGAGCAGTGCCTGCTCGACGTGGCGGACCTTGTACTCGTGGACCCCGTAGGCACCGGCTTCGGCCGCCTATTGGACGAATCCAAGAAGGACCTCTTCTACGGGATCGAGCCCGATGCCGAAGCGATCCTCACCTTCATCCAGGCTTGGCTGGCCCGTTACAACCGCTGGCAGAGTCCCAAATACCTTGTGGGCGAGAGCTATGGGTGTACCCGCGCCAGCACCGTGGCCGGGAGGGGTTCGTTAGGTGCCTCCGATCGCGCCTTCAGCGTGCCCTTCGACGGTATCGTCATGATCGGCAACACCGTTACGGTCGGGAAGTACTTCGCGGACAAGAAGCCTGTCTATCCCGCGGTTCTGGCGTTTCCCACTTTGGCCGCGGTCAACTGGTACCACAACCACCCGTCGGACCAGACGGTAGAGGAATTCGTAGCTGAAGCAAAGCGCTTCGCGGACACCGAGTACCTCTTAGCTTTGTACCGGGGGAGATCCCTCGACGCCGAAACCAGAGAACATATCATCGGGCGAGTCATCTACTACACAGGGGTGTCCCGCGAGTACCTGGAAAGGCGGGGGCTGATCATTGATGACGTCGAGTATCGAAGAGAGGTAATCCGTCACAAGGGACGTTCCGTTGCGCGTCTCGACGGGCGCATAACAAGGCCGCTCTACTCTCCTCTCATAGACGAGCAGGAATGGGGTCCGCGCGACGACGGCTCACAGGGCAAGTATGACCCGTTCTTCCAGTCGGTCCTTTGCGGCGAGGTCTTTCCCCTGTTGGGCATCAATTGGGACCGAAACTTCGTGAACTCCGCATCCATGTACAGGAACTGGAACAACGACATCAAGGGCCAGAACACTTCACAGAGTCTCGCCACCGCCATGCGAAGGGTGCCCAACATGCGCACGTTTTTCATAAACGGATGGTACGACATCTGTACCCAGATCGGGATCCTGTACTACACCCTGGACCATTCTGACCTGCCCAGGGACCGGGTCTTCGTTAAAGGGTACAAAGCGGGCCACATGACTTATCTGGGTGAGGACAACATCCAAGCGGTAGCCGACGATATGCGGGCCTTCATCCTGGGTGAAGATCCCACGAACGTTCGAGGATAGTAGCCTCAGCCCGTAGATGAAGATTTCCTGGGCCCCTTTGGAAGTCTCGGCGAGCCCAGCGTCTGGATGATGGTGTACGGCGGTCTTTATGTAGTGGGGTTCCTTGCCTTGGCCATAAAGGTTTTCTCCCGGAGGGATATCGGCTAGGGGCGTCGTGCTAGAGAACATGCCGCAACGAAGGCAGAAGTAGTTTCATCGGACCAATAACGGACGATGACCACAGTGGACGGAGAATTCCTGCTCGAACGCGTCGGCGCCGATAGGTTGGCCGAAGCGATCCGAGAGATCATAATTGTTCCCTAATCACGAATCAAAAGGCCTCCGCCGGTGAGCGGAGGCCTTTTGTCCGCGGCCAAATCGCGCCTGTCTGAACCTACTCTGCCAGTACTGCCAGTTCCGGCACCAGCACGCTCGACAGCGTCGACAGCGGGATGTGGAATTCGGGGAACCCCGCGGCGTAAGGAGTGTGCTCGTACAGATCGAAGTAGATCACCAGGTCATTGCCCTTGATGTAGAAACCCTGGTCGGGTCTTATCTGCTCAAAGGGCGACAGCGCCAAGCCTTCACCCATACCGTCAAACTGCTTCTTGACCTCGGGACTGAGCAGGGCGACGTAGTCTGTGCCATCCTTGAATAGGTCCTTCAGGGTCGAGTAGGTCTTGCCCGTCTTTAGGTCAGCGAGGTACCCCGTCCGGCAGGTATTGCCGTGGACGCCTCCCAAGTACAGGTAGTCCTCGAAGAGCAGGCTGAGGAAGCCTTTTTCATTGTACTCGACGGTGTAGTTCAGCGCCGCCTCAGTGGCCCACTGCGTGAAGCCGCCAGCGATCATCTCCTTCTCGTTCTGGTACGCCTGCTGCAGCGTGGCGTTGGGCCTGCTCGCGAAGTAGGAATTCATGGCCTCTTGGATGTCCGTGGACTCCAGCCCTGAAAGCCTCGGGTACTGCACATCAATTATGAGCGTAGAGGTTTCCTGGCGTTCGCGGATCGTGCCGATCACCACGTTGTTGAGCTCGATTGGGACAAGGTCTATCGAATAGGAAGGGCTACTGTGCCAGGTCAACCGGTAGCCCATGTTTTCAAGGCAGAACCTCGCGGGCACCATGAACTGGTCATTCTCAAGGAACGGGGCGCCTGAGCGGACCTCATGCCCGTTCACTGTAGCTAGGCCGTTTCCACTGCTGAAGATAATCCTGCGGTTGGGGCCGGCGACAATCACCCTAGCGGGGTCATACGCCGTCACGCTGAACCCAGTTCGACACCCAGCTCTTTCAAAGGTACAAACGTCGTCCCGTCGATCAACTCGCCCTTCGTCGTGAGCGGCGTGCCTTGCAGTGTCATAGATACAGGCTCATTGACCGCCGCCACGGTCACCACGGGGAAGAGTCCAAAAACCACTACCGCCGCAAGCGCCAAGGCTGCCGCGCGGTACAACCGCCTAACCATCCCGCCTCAATCTCCCTTCCTGTTTGTCTCCATTAAGACGCCGGAGCAGGACCTTTAGTTTTACGGTGTTTCCCGATTTTTCCATGTTGGTGATTTGCTCGTGGCCCCCAAAATCCTTCCTGCTTCGCGCTACTCTCGCCGCAAGGGGAGACGTACGCATGCGGAGTAGCCAGCCGCGGTACGAACGCTGTGTGATTGTACGGTACCGGGACACGCATGCCCACCCACCTCTGCTCACTTGGCTAAGAGAGCACGAGGGCTCTTACCGGCCCAAAAAGCCGATGCCAATGGACTCCTACGCGAGAACGAAGGCAGGAAGCGGTATTGGAGCGGCTCCCCATCGAGAAGACGGTCTTTGATATCTCCAACGGCTGGGCTTCCGCCATCTCGGAGATGCTGCGCATCATCAAGAAAGGGCTCGTTTCACGCAGGATCTTGGGCTTGCCATCCTAGAACGGTAATGCCACACCTCTCGACGACCTCTTTGAGGCCACTTTCTCCCTGGGCTCCTGCGGCGGAAAACGGTGTTCTTACATTACATCCGGATCGTCTGTCCTCCCGGGCTATGCTGCCGTGGTATTACATGCTCTGAGCCTGAGCGGTTGATCTGCCAGCCGAGCGGGAACACTTGTCGTGCGGGTGTCCACACATTACAATTGGTGTGAGTTCGAGCGGCCTTTGATTCTTGAGCGTTAACGTAGGTATTTGAACCAGACTTCACACAGGGAGGGTTGATGCATCATAGTGGGTGCGATTCGCCTCCGCAAATAAGGCACATCGAAGGGACGCCTAATCGAGGTTTTCTCTTCGTTGTGCCTTTCTTTGTGGTCGAATCCAAACCCAAAGAGGTGCATCTACCTTGTCCCGCTATGTCAAGAGTGACCAGGCTCCGCCCGTATCCATATCCGTATCTCAGAATCTCCTCACAAGCTCCAAGACGATTAAGCGGCTTGTCGGCCTCACCAGTCTGTGCCGCGACGACCATGTTATCGAGATCGGTCCCGGCAAAGGCCACATAACTGAGGTTCTGGCAAGAATCTGCGGTCGCGTGACGGCCGTGGAGATCGACCCGGCCATGTGTGCGAGGACCGTCGCGAGGACGGCGGCCTTTCTCAACGTGAACATCGTCGATCACGACTTCCTTACGTGGCGGCTGCCCAGTCACGGCTCCTACAAAGTGTTCTCGAACATCCCGTTCTGTATCACGACGCCCATCATCCGGAAGATCACTGAGAGCGCGAACCCGCCTGACGACGCATGGCTGGTGATGGAGAAGCCAGCCGCGAGGCGGTTCGCCGGCATGCCCCGGGAGTCGCTTCGATCTTTGCTGCTCAAGCCAAACTTTGAGGTCGAGATCGTTTGCCAGTTGCGGAGGGATGACTTCCACCCACGCCCCTCGGTGGACGCCGTGCTCTTCCACATGCGGAAGAAGCCCCAACCGGACATTCTGCCGAAGCACTGGCGTTCCTATGAACGGTTTGTGACCGATGGGATGACCAATGCGACTGGGCTGCTCCGGCGAGTCTTCACCAAGAAGCAACTGTCAGTTGCGCTGAAGCAGGCCGGCATGAAGCGTGTGCCAGTGTCGGGCGAGATGCGATACGTCCAATGGCTGTGTCTCTTCCGAAGCTATCTGATGACGCACTAGGAAATGCCCATGATACCCGGCGATGTGCGACGTAGTACCCGTGAAGTCTGGCCATGTGTGCCGTAGCACCCACGAAGTCTGACTATGTGCGCCGTGGCACCCACAAAGTCTGGCGAAGTGCGACGTGGCACCCATGAAACCTGGCGATGTGGGCCGTGGCACCCACGAAGATGAGAGCGCCGGTGAACGGCCATCAATGCCGGTAGAGTTCTGCGTTTGTGCGGAGGTCTCCCAAAACACCTCTGCCAAACGACTCAAGGCGATGACCCGTCGGGCTCCTGCGCTTGTTCGGACGTCTCCGCATCCATCTCCGCCTTGCCCTGATACTGCGCCAGCGCCACGCCTGCTAGGGAGGCCAATCCTCCCAGCAGAAGCCCCGGACTCAGACGTTCTCCCAAGAGGACGCTGGACTGAACCAACCCGAAGACCGGGACAAGGTAAGAGACCAACGAGGCACGTGTCGCTCCGAGCCTTGAGACCAGCATGAAGTACCAGATCACCGCCACTCCCGTCGGCAGGACGCCGAGGGCGATGAGGCTCGACCACGTTTGCGGAGACGCTGCTGTCAGCGATTGGCCCATGGGCT
>DUUV01000054.1 GCA_012841375.1 Candidatus Fermentithermobacillaceae bacterium | reverse complement strand
ATGGAACGCATGGATTCCATGCTGGATGAGAAAACCAGGATCGAGGTCATGGAAAGGTGTTCATGCGACTTCGAGGCGAGGAAAAGGGTAGCCAGAAGGATCTATGAGGAGTCAACTGACATAGACGACTTCATAAAGAGACTGGGTATGAGGTGCAACAAGCTGGAGAGAGTAGGCAATATCCTCTACAGCATAAAGACCGAGGGTTGTGATTGCGGGTGGGTAAGGGCAACCAAGACGCCTATCTCACCGACCTTCTGTCACTGTGCCAAAGGCTACATTGCCAAGTACTTTGAGGCAGTGTTTCAGAAACCGGTGAGAGTGGACATTGTTCAGGCCGCCGTATGGGGCGACGAGGTCTGCAGGTTCGCCATATACCTCGACGACGAAATACTGAAAGCCAGCCGCGGCTAAGAAGGGCGGCCGGCAGGGCGGCTTCAACGGTCCCGCTACTTGAACTTCACCGCTGTCCCGTAGGCGATGACCTCGGCTGCTCCGGACATCACTGATGCCGACGCATACCGGATGTTCACGATAGCGTCGGCGCCCAGCTCCTCTGCTTCTGCTACCATCCGCTTGGTCGCGATGGCCCTGGCTTCGTTCATCATTTCACCGTAGGCCTTGAGCTCTCCACCGACCATATGCTTGAACACTTGAGCTATGTCTTTGCCGAGGTGCTTGGTCTGAATAGTGCTGCCCTTGACCAGCCCAAGCATCTCCAGTTCCTTGCCTGAAATATAGTCAGTATTTACTAAGATCATCTTCTTCGCCACTCCTTATTTCCTGAATTCGCTCCACCAGGACGTACACGGCCACACCCATTAGTCCCAAGGGGATCGCAAAGCCAATGAACTTCCCGAAGCCTTGAAGGGGGACGGAAGTCCATTGCACGAGGATGAAGATGAAGTACGCCAACACAAATCCTATTGTTATGACCGGGCCGAATAGTTTTTTCCACTTGCCTTCCAAGGTAGATCACCTTCGAGTCGCAGTACTCCTACATACTCATATTCCCAGACATCGTTGTTCATTTCAACTTCGCCGTCTCAAGAGGGGAACCCTAGGAGTATTCCACCGGGCGTACAGCGACGCCGACCGTTCCCGGACCTGTATGCACCCCGATCACCGGCCCGACCTCGAAGCGATAGGGGTCCTTCACGACATTCAGAGTGCGCTTCACGAGGTCCGCCAGATGCGCGGCGTGTTCAGCGGCTTGCCCGTGCCCGACCGCGGCGATGACCTTCTGCCGTCCGAATCTGCGGCCGAGGAACTCAACCATGCTTCGAAGAGATTGTCTCAGGTTCCGGCCTTTCCCGTTTGGGATGTAAACGCCGTCTTCGACCCTGACCACGGGCTTGATGCCGAGGAGCGCCCCCATGAGACTCTGCACTTTCCCGATGCGGCCACCGCGGTAGAGATACTCCATGGTGTCCAGGGTGAACAGCATCTCTGTTTTCTCGCGGAGGTGAGAGAGACGCGACAGGATGTTGAGCGAAGAAAGGCCTTCCTTGGCAAGTCTGGCCGCCTCCAGGACCTGGAAGGTCATGCCGTATGTCAGAAACTTGGAGTCAACCACGTGTATTAAGTTGGGGCTTACCGATTTCGCCGCCCTTCGGGCCGACTCCACTGTGCTGCTAAGCCCGCCCGAGATGTGGACCGATATGACTTCGTCGAACGAGTTCAAGAGCTGACGGTACATAGTCTCAAAGTCCAGCGGCGACGGTTGAGAGGTTTTGGGTAGTTCATCGTCGTCTTGAAGTAGGGGATAGAAGGTCGACGGAGTAATGTCAACGGCATCTCTGTAGACGTTCCCCTTGTGGGTCACGTAGAGGGGCACAATCGATATGCCGCTCTTGTTCGCTGAGTCCTGGTCTAGATCGCTGGTACTGTCAGTTACTATGGCAAGTCTATTCACGGTGTCCCTCCGCCACTATCTCCGATTCACCCGGCCCCCTTCTAGCAAGAGTTCTCGTGAGAGTCCACGATCCGTCACGAAGCAAGGTGTT
>DUUV01000094.1 GCA_012841375.1 Candidatus Fermentithermobacillaceae bacterium | reverse complement strand
TCCAGGAAGAACTTGGCCAGGTCCACCATACAGGTGTCTTCATCCATCACTACGAAGCCGCCTGAGCCCATGATGGTTCCAAGCAAAGCCAGCGACTCATAGTCAACCGGGGTGTTCAAGAACTGAGCGGGGATGCAACCGCCAGACGGTCCGCCGGTTTGAACGGCCTTGAACTTCTTTCGGGGATCAGAGAGGCCCCCGCCGATGTCGAAGACGATCTCTCCAATGGTAGTGCCCATGGGAACTTCGGCAAGACCGTTGTTGTTGATCTTCCCCGCCAGTGCGAACACCTTGGTCCCCTTGGACTTCTCGGTGCCCATGGCCGCGAACCACTCCGGACCCTTCCTCACGATGGTCGGAATGTTAGAGTAGGTCTCGACGTTGTTGATGACCGTGGGTTTGTTCCAGAGACCGGAATTCGCCGGGAACGGCGGCCTGGGCCTGGGCTCTCCACGCATCCCCATGACCGAGTTCATGAGTGCAGTCTCTTCTCCGCACACGAAGGCGCCGGCACCGAGACGGACCTCAATGTCAAAATCAAACCCGCTGTTCAGTATGTTCTTGCCTAAGAGACCCTTCCCTCGGGCCTGGTCGATGGCTCGGAACAACCGCTCGACCGCCAGCGGGTACTCGGCTCTGATGTAGACGAACCCGCGGGACGCGCCTACCGCATAACCTGCGATCGCCATCCCCTCAAGCACTCTGTGGGGGTCACCCTCAATGGTAGACCGGTCCATGAAGGCTCCGGGGTCTCCTTCATCGGCGTTGCACAAGACATACTTTGGCGACCCTTGGGCTTTCGCGGTGAACTCCCACTTGAGCCCGGTAGGGAATCCCGCCCCGCCCCGGCCCCTGAGGCCCGACCTCTTCACGATGTCCACGACTTCCTCAGGCTTCATCCGGAGCGAAGCAGCCAGGGCGAAGTAGCCGTCGCGGGCTATGTACTCCTCGATGGACTCGGGGTTGATAATGCCGCAGTTCTCCAGGACTATCCTGGTCTGCTTTTTGAAGAACGGTATGTCCTCAAAGTCGACTACGACCGACTTTGTCTCAGGCTCCCGATAGAGAAGGCGCTCAAGGACCCTACCCTTTACAAGGTGCTCTTCTACCAGCTCGACGACGTCTTCCTTCTGGACTCCGCAGTAGAAGACTCCCTCGGGGTAGACCATCATGTTGGGCCCAAAGCGGCAGAAACCGAAACAACCCGTCTCGATGACCTTGACTTCCTTATCCAGACCTCTCCTGGCAATCTCCTGCTCCATTGCGTCCTTGAGAGGAAGGCTGCCCGAGGCCTGGCATCCCGTTCCTGAACAAACTAGGATGTGACTTCGAAAGAACTCCATTGGGCCACTCCTCTCTACTCGTCTTCTTTCCGGATGTTGATGACCCAGTCGTCGACGATCTTGCGGTTCACCAGGTGGGACACGACGATTTGTCTAGCCCTGGCGGCGTCTACGTTTCCGTACGCGACCTTGGGTTCTCCGGGGATTTGGACTTCTACGATGGGTTCTTTGGCGCAGAGCCCGACGCACCCGGTCTCGGTGATAGTGACGTCGAGTTGTTGCCTTTTCTTCAGCTCATCGATGATGGCGAGCATGGTCTCTCGCGCTCCGGCCGCTATCCCACACGTGCCCATGCCTATCGTCACGCGCGGCGACCCTGCGGAAGACCGGATTCTGATGTGCGCGCGAGCCTCATCTCTCACCCGCTCAAGATCCTCTATGGACTTCAACCAATAACTCCTCCTCCGTCGGGCCGGAAGCCGGCTCCCGCCAGACCGGCCCGGAGTCTCTTTTCGGCTAGGCTCAGCCAGGCAATCTGGCCTAGGGTCTCTCTCTCTTCCTCACAGACCAACCGATGGCTCACCGTGCTGAACACGCCGGCAGGCCCGGTATACCGTAAAGAGAGCTCAATCTCCGGGTTTCCTGCCATGAACGCAACCAGCGTCGCCGGGATGTCACCAAGGGGCTGCCTGTCAATATGGGACAGGGAAAACGTGATTTCGACTTTGGTGCCCGAGACCGGTGCCGATTCGATCTTCACGTCGCCGCCGGACATCCTTGCTGCCTGCACGACAAAGGGCAACCCCAGCCCAACTTTCTTGCCCTTCCGGGTAGTGTAGAAAGGGTCCAGGGCCAACCTCTTTTCGTCCTCATCCATACCCTTGCCGTCGTCTTCAATTGAGATGGTGAGCGTGTCTTTCTCTTTGTCTTCAGAGACTCTTACGTCAATACGGGTCGCTTGCGCCCGGGCACTGTTTTGCATGAGGTCAAGCAAGTGCAAGGAGATGTCTACCACCGGCACTCACCTCTTCCAACCTCGTCCCTTTCCGTCCATAACGGCTTCCCATGACTCAAGACGACCTGGCCGAAACTCCCGGTTACCTACGGTCATCAGCTACCGGCCGACATGTCTTCACGCTTCGCGCCTGCACGGTACAAGCTCACGATTGCCGGAACCTTGTCTTCAGTGACCCGGCCGTAGGTATCTTTGTTCACGGTCACTACCGGGGCCAACCCGCAGGCGCCCAGGCATCTCACGACTTCCAGCGAGAACAACCCATCTGGCGTGGAGTCGCCTGCAGTGATCCCAAGCTCCTTCTCGAACCTGGCCAAGACCTCCGGCGCCCCTCTCACGTAGCACGCCGTGCCCTGACAAGATGAGATAGTGTATTTGCCCCGGGGTCTCTCTCTGAAGAACGAGTAGAACGTGATAACCCCATACACATCGGACAGCGCCACACCCAGTCTCTCTGCCACCCGCACCTGAACGTCCCTGGGGACATACCCGAGACGTTCCTGGGCGTAGTGCAGGACCTGGATGAGGGCCCCCGAGTCCCCGCGGTGCTTTTCGGCCATCCGGTCGATATCCTCGTAGGCCTCCTTGCACTCGCATTTGTGTTCCTCATGGTTCTCCGCCACCATATCCCTCCTTCCCCTCTCTCTATTGTCAGAGCGCCTTAACGCTCATTGGGCCTGGAGCCGAGAAGACCGTAGAGCCTCCCGGCGACCTCAAAGGCGCTTCGCTCCGACCACAGAAGAGCAACCCCCTCGGACTGCGCCCTACGGCACGTCTCAGGGGGCAACTCCCGCTGACACACCACAACACATGCGACGTCCAGGAGTAGCGCCACGGCGACAACGTTCTCATGGGTCTGAACGGTCACCCAAGCGTCGTTGGGACGGACATTGGCCATGACATGGGAGAGCACGTCTCCCACAAACCCTCCGCCCACTTCCCTGGCGCTTCCCGCTTTGGAGATGGACTTCACCTTCAGATCCAGTCTCTTGACGAGGTCATCGACACGCATCTATACCGGCTCCTTCTTTGGTAACTGTGTCATCGCCCGGGCCCGCCATGGCAGGAGGGCGCTGGGCAGCGAGAGCCACCACTTCTTCAGCCAGTCCTGCCAGCCGCTCCCGGAGCTTGAAAGTGCAGTCCCACTCGGAACCACGACCAAGCACGATGTCTTCCGCCAACGAGCGGCAGGTTGGTGCGCCGCAAGCGCCGCAATCGAGCCCGGGCAGGCTGCGTTCGATGGACTTGATCTCTGAGAGCTTCGCTTCCGCCCGCTCCGGGTCTGCGTCCAAACGGAAGATAGGCCGGGGTAGAAGGGCGAGACTTAACCACAGCTCAGGCCGGTCGGTGCCGGTCTCCTGAACCACCCGGTGGGGGCGGGAGTCACCGTGCTCTACGACCAGTTGCCTGAGCCTCATCCTGGAGACAAAAGGATTGGCGGCATGCAGGCATCCGCCAACACACCCGCCTGTACAAGCCTGCATTTCGATGAAATCTACCCGTCCATCCAGGCTCCCGTTCTCCATCTCATCCAAGACCGCAGGGACGTGAGCTATCCCGTCTACCGCGAGGCCAGTGAGACCCACCGCCGCGAGTTCTCCCCCTGACCTCCCCCACCCTATTCCCAAACCGGACGAGTCCGGGAAAGGCGACAGGCCTTGCGGCAGGGGGCTCCCCTTGTGGTCTCGTACCCACAGGAACGCATGAGAGGCAGATATCGAAGCGTCTACCAGCGAACGTCCGCGGCCCACGGGTTGCCTGGATGCAGTGATCTTGGCCGGGCAAGGAGAAATGAACACGGTTGACGGGTTCTTAACGGGCCTGGGTCTCTCCATCTTGGTCTTGGCCAGCCAAGAGGCTACTTCCATAGGCGCCTCGCAAGGTATAACCCGCTCCAAGAGAGAGGGATACTTCACCTGAATGAGGCGGAGGACCGCAGGACACGCCGGAGAGATGAACGGTCCCTCACCGGGTCTCTTGCTTATGTAGTCTCTCATCATCTGCGAGCAGAGGTCGGCGGCCACCGACACGTCAAAGACTTCGTCAAATCCCTGAGGCGCCAGGAGAGCCGCTCTAACCTCATCGGGAGTCATGTCAGAAAAAGCCCCGTAGAACGAAGGCGGTATCAGGGCTATCTTGTAGTCCAGAGTGGCAAGTGCCTCCCACGGGTCGCTTACAGCCGTCTTTGCCATATTGGTGCAGCGTCTGATGCACTCGCCGCAATCGATGCACCGGTCCTCCAGGATGAACGCCTTCCCGTCCCGAACCCGGATGGCTTCCGTAGGGCAACCCTTGATGCAGTTCGTGCATCCTTTGCAGCGTGTGGGGTCCAGCCGAACCGAATGGAAATAGCCCGATGCCTGGAGGTCAGTGGGGCCTGGACTCACGGCGCAGACAATCTTCGTTCCTTTGCCTACTTGGGATTCAATATGGAACGCGTCAGAGGCCTTTCTCGCGTTGGGGAGTCCCATGCCTGCTCCGTAACCCATCTCTCGAATGTGGTCGGGGGCAGTAGAGTAACCTTCTTTCATCGCCAAAGGTATGTCGGGAATCCCCGGGCCGGTGTCTTCAGCGGTTATTTCCACCTGCCCGTCTCTCCATGAGAGCCGGAGGCGACCCTTCCTGGCGTGGATGATGATGTTCATCCCGAGTTCGTAAGCAGCTATGAGAGCACGTCTGGATGCCTCGGCAGGAAATCCGATCCCCAGAAGGCTCCGCTTCAGTCCGGAGGTCTCCTCGCCTATCCTGGCGAACTCCCCCCGGGAGAAAGCTACCTCGAAGAGCACATGCGGGTCATGAGTAAGACCGACCATGTTTGAACCTCGCCAATGCTTCAAGGACTATTCCGGCAACAACCGCGCCGCCTAGGGCCGTGAACAATTGGGTAAGGGTGAGTGAGGCATAGGCCGCAGGCGGGATAGTGGTGCCGGCCGATATCAAGTACTTAATGCCCAGAGTCATGACTGCCCACTTGACTACGGCGGCGAGAGCCAAACCGGCATATTTGTTCCACCTTCCCACGTAGTGAGAGACAAGGGCCAGAGAGGCGTTTCCGGCCATGATCACCGGGACGGCAGGCGCCAACTTCATGATCCCTGTCATCAACGCTACCCACGGCGTTATGAGCCCGACAATCACACCACTAAGGGGACCTACAAACATGGACGAAACATACAAGTTCGCGTTGATGGCAGGACCGGTGAATGCCTGCGGAAGCGTGCCAAGCTGGAAAGCGACGGCCAACGCGGCCAGGACTGCGGTGTAGACAAGCCTCCGGACTCCCAGTCTCATAGTCTACCATCCCTCTGGTGTTTGAGGATTCAGTAACATTGTGCTAGTGTGTACTATCCATATTATCTTAGCATGTGTAGGGGAAAAGAACAACGGTATTGGATTATAATGGACTGGCCAATTGGGAGCATTTTGTATTTTGGCGATACAACCGCGGTAGGGTCCACATCACAAACTTCGCGATCATCACGTTTGTGTACATACTGTGGGAGTCCCCTTCCATCCCGTCGACCGTACTCTCTTCACTGGAGAATACACGAAACAAAATCGCCCGTAAACGTGCCGGAAAAGTACGGGTTACGATATAATGATGTCAGCATTGTCCCAAGAGACTACTATATGAAGAGCAGGTAAACGATAGAATGAGCGACGTCATCCTTGAGCTCTGTCAGATTGAGAAGAGTTTCGGTGATACACGCGTCCTGGAAGGGATTGACCTCAGTGTCCGGAAGGGTGAGTTCATCACTCTCTTGGGACCTTCAGGGTGCGGAAAAACGACAACCTTACGAATCATCGCAGGGCTCGAGACACCTGACCGGGGCCAGGTGTTTATCGCCGGCAGAGACGTAACGGGAGACCCTCCCAACAAACGCAACGTCAATACCGTATTCCAAAACTACGCGCTGTTCCCCCATATGAACGTCGAGACAAACATTGGGTACAGCTTGAAGCTCAAGCGTGTGGACAAGGGGACCATCGCAGAGACAGTGAAAGAAGCCCTGGAACTGGTGCAGTTGAGCGGCTATGAGAAACGCATGCCGGATGAGTTGTCGGGCGGCCAGAGGCAAAGAGTGGCCATAGCCAGGGCCATTGTGAACCAACCGGCAGTGCTCCTCTTGGACGAACCTCTCGGAGCGCTGGACCTCCAACTACGGCACCAGATGCAGATCGAACTGAAGAGGCTGCAGAAGAGGCTGGGCGTCACATTCATCTACATCACTCATGACCAAGAAGAAGCGCTGAACATGTCGGACCGGATCGCTGTCATGCGGGACGGGAGATTCGAACAGATCGGGACTCCTGCCGAGGTATATGACCATCCCAAGACCGGGTACGTTGCCCGGTTCGTCGGTTCAGCCAACCTCATCTCAGGAACGGTCTCAAGGGTAGATGAGGGTGTTGCATATTTTGAAAGCGAATACGGTTCAGGAATGGTCAGCACAAGAGGCGCCAGGATAGAGGGTGGACAAGCCATAACCGTCGCTGTCCGGCGGGAGTTGGTGAGTTTGGTGACCGGAGATACGGAGAGCGATACCGGACTCCGAGCCATCGTCAAAGAGAAGAACTACGCCGGAGGTGTACTTCAGATAATCGTCTCTCTATCTGACGGTCGAGAACTCGTATCCGCGAGACACGGCATAGACTCTCCGCTCCGAGCGGGCGACAGAGTGCTGGTCACGTGGCGTCCCGATCAAGCGGTACTCGTGGACCTGGAGGAAGCGGGATGAAACCCGAGATGAAGCCCGGTTCCCCGGTTGCCCCACACCCCGAGGCGAAACCTGAGCAGACAAGGACTGCCTTCCGGCGAAGGATAGACGCTTCGGTCGTATCGGTTGCGCCGATATACGCATTTACGCTCCTGTTCGTGGTCGGGCCTCTTATTTACATGTTTGTCCTTAGCTTCCTCCGGCGCGCCGAAACCTGGGGGGTCCTTCGAGAGTTTACGTGGGCGAACTACTTGAACATCTTGGAGCCCATCTATCTGAAGACCTTCTGGGAGTCACTGAAGCTCGCCGGCTTTACCACCTTGTTTGTTGCCCTCGTGGGCTACCCCTTCGGATACTTCATGGCGCGCCTGTCTGCCGCGTGGAAACGCCGGATGATGCTTCTCCTCATGATCCCCTTCTGGACCAGTTCCCTCATCAGACTGTACGGCTGGATCATCATCTTCCGCGCCAACGGGACGCTTGACAAGATACTCATGGGGATTGGTGTGACGAACGCCCCGCTCAAGCTCTTGTACACCTACTCTGCCGTGGTGGTAGGGATGATATACGCATTGGTGCCGTTCATGATTTTCGCCGTGTACTCCAGCGCGGAGAAACTTGACTGGCAGCTAGTGGAGGCCGCGCGAGACCTGGGCGCCACACCTTGGCAGGCTTTCGCCACGGTGTCGTTTAAGCTCACCCTGCCCGGGCTTCTGTCAGGCGTAGTGCTGACTTTCATACCTTCAATGGGCCTCTTTTTCATCGCAGATATCTTGGGCGGCAACAAGGTCATTTTAGTCGGCAACTTGATCCAGGAACAGCTGATGAAGGCGCGTAACTGGCCATTCGCGGCTGCCCTGGCGGTGGTCCTCATGGTCCTCACCAGCATCATGATCGCCCTCTACCGCAAGGTGTCCGGGGTTAAGGACCTGGAGGGACTGGTATGAGAAAGAGAAGCAGGATTCCCGGCGTGTATCTCGGCATCATATTGGCGTTGATGTACATCCCGATATTGCTGGTCATCATCTACTCCTTCAACGAGAGCCGGATCAGTTCTGTTTGGAGCGGCTGGTCCCTTAGGTGGTACAGGGAGTTGTTCCGTGACAGAGACATCATGGAGGCAATGACCAACAGTCTCGTTCTCGCTACTGTGAGTAGCCTGTCGGCGGCCGTGATAGGTACGCTGGCGGCAGTGGGCATGCCTAAGGCAGACCTTCGGAGCAAGGGCATCATCGAATATCTATCCACGCTGCCCATCATGATCCCTGAGATCATCCTGGGGATGGTCTTCCTGGTGTACTTCACCCTCATAAAACTGCCTTTCGGGATGGTCACGCTGACGGTCGCCCATACTTCCTTCTGCATTCCCTATGTCTATATGCTGGTCAAAGCAAGGCTTGTGGGGATCGACAAAAGTTACGCGGAGGCAGCCAAGGATTTGGGAGCAACCGAGTGGAATGTATTCTGGGACATCACGCTTCCGCTCATCCTGCCGGCCATCACGTCCGGCGTCCTATTGGCGTTCGCCATGAGCTTGGATGATGTTGTGATAAGCGTCTTTGTCACGGGAGTAAACACCAACACGCTCCCGCTCAAGATCTATACCCAACTGAAGACGGGGGTTACCCCCAAGATAAATGCGTTGTGCACTCTCATGTTCGGAAGCACGATGTTGATCGTCCTGTTGTCATCCTGGTTCGCAAGGAACAGCGTTAGGAGAACCGAGAGGAGGAACACGAATGAAGAAGCTCCTGGGATTCGCAATAGTGTTGGCCTTGTTCGTTAGCCTCGCAGGGTGCCAGAAAACCCCGCCTGCGCCGGTGGCAGAAACCGGAGACACCGAACTGAACCTGTTCACGTGGGAAGGCATGTTCCCCGAAGAGGTGCTCGCCCGGTTTGAGTCCGAGACCGGCATTAAGGTGAACTACAGCAACTTCGACTACGACGAGACCATGCTGGCCAAGCTTGAGGCGGCCGGCGGAGGCGATTACGACGTGGTCATCGCCGACGACTACATCATCGAAACGGTGATCGCCAAGGGTTTGGCGCAGAAGCTGGACCTTGCCAAGATACCTAATTTCAGCAAAGTAAACCCCATCTACCAAGGCCAGTTCTACGATCCTGACGACGAGTATACGGTGCCGTACGGCGCGGGCGTCCAGACCATCGTCTACAACCCTGAGGCCGTCCAGAAGGAGATCACGGGTTACGCAGATCTTTGGGATGAGTCTCTGAAAGACAGCGTCGGAACCATCGCCAACTACCGGGTAATCAACGGGATGGCCCTCAAGGTTTTGGGCGGGAGCTACAACACCGAGGACTTGGACGTCATTGAAGCCGCGGGCCGAAAACTTATCGAACTCGCGCCCAACATCAGAGTCATCAAAGACGACAACCTTCAGGACGACCTGCTTTCCGGCGAGATAGACGTCGCGGTCATGTATACTTCCCAGGTAACCATGGCGAAGATGGCAAACCCCGACCTCAAGGTCGTGTTCCCGAGAGAGGGCATAGGCTTCGGCATCATGGCCAACTTCATTCCGTCGAAGGCGCCCCACCCTGACGCTGCCTACAAGTTCATAGACTTCATCCTTGACCCAGAGGTATCGGCGGAATGCTTCGAGTGGCTGGGGTACTACTGCACCAACAAGGAAGCCGATGAGCTCATAAGCCCTGACTACAGAGACTTCCTCACACTGCCCGAAGGCTTCAATGAGGATATGGAGATGATCCAGATCGTCAGCGCGGAGGCAGAGGAAGTCCACGCAAAGATCTGGACTGAGTTCAAGGCCGCGTGCGGACAGAGCTAGGGATTGGCGGCTTGACACCTCCTGTCAAGTCGTCACTCAAAGACGGGTAGATACTGGTAGCGAGCAAGGTAGGCAGCCCCGGACAGGTGTCTCCGGGGCTGCTTGAATTGTGGGCTTCTTGACCGCTTTCGCGGGCTTCCGCAATCACGCCTCCTGGGACACGCGTCATACACTGGTAGGATAAAGCACCACGCGAACCCAACCCAACGGAAGGAGGTGCCTGGATGAACGTAGACTACCACGTTCATTTGGAAGAAGGACCTTATTCGGCAAATTGGGTTGGCCGCACCGCAAGTGCTTTGGAATTCTTCATGGAGGATAAAGCCTATACGTATGGGTGGATGGAATCGTTAATGTCGCGGCTGGACGAGAGACTGGCTGAGGGGGAGTATTCTGAGTATTGGCTCGACCTATACCTGGAGCGGGCAAAGCTGGGATAAAGCAAGTCGGTATCCTCGATCACCTCTATCGATTCCATGATGCTCTGAATTACTATGAGAGGCACGTCTATCTCGAGTCAGACAAGTTAGGAGACATGCAGAGAAAATGGTTGGGTCAAGTATCCGTCATACCGTGCATGGATGAGTTTCTTGACTTTGTGCAATCCCGAAAGGAAAAGTGGGAAGACCACGGAGTTCAGCTGAGACTGGGGATAGAAGCGGATTTCTTTCCAAACGGTTTTCCTTCATTCCTCTCAACTATTGTAACGTCAGATAGGCCAGACGAGGCATTGTCGCTCTGACAATGCCTCGCTTGGATTCTC
>DUUV01000134.1 GCA_012841375.1 Candidatus Fermentithermobacillaceae bacterium | reverse complement strand
TCAAGATCAACGGTTCCGGCGTCTAGTACTGTCCTGGTCCATTCGCCGGTTGAGGTTTTGGTGTAGACGTTGTTTCCCCCAACGGCCACAAACATGTCGTTGCCGTAAGTAATGGCTTTCAATTGCGGATCTCCGAAATCGCCTCCATGCTCCAGCTGCCAGGTGATGCCGTCAGTGGAGGTCAAAATGGCGCCGCGAGTGCCCACGGCAACATATTTCCCGGCTCCGTAACAGGCATCATAGTAATCGACGGAGTCTAGCGGTGGTGCGTATGATATGTCTCGCTCCCACCAAACAAGGTTGAGGGCTTGTTCTGTAGTCACCGTTACCTCGTTGGATTGTGCGGACTCATTGTCGCTTCCGTCCACGGCCCGGACCACAAAGGTATAGGCAGTCTCCGGGGTGATGAGATCCGCGGACGTCCCTCCGCCCAGCTTGATTACCGTGAAGGTCGTAGTTCCCGTACTGCCGGCAAGCACATACTCGCCATCTTCTTTTCTACCGTAGATATCGTACCTGATCGGACCGTAATCGTCGGTGGAGGGGTCCCATTGCAGGGTGACCGAAGTGGATGTCTTGGACGTACTGCGAAGATCCGCCGGAACGGTAGGAGCCTGGGTATCGCTCAGCATCGTGAAGGCCCAGGTGTTGCTGTCGCTGATGCCGGAGAACTTGTTCCCCGCCGCGTCTTCAAATCCTCCTTCGTCAATGGTTATATAGTAGCTCACGCCCATGCTAAGGGTGTCGGATGGAACACTGATCGTAATCGTATTTGTCCCGTTCCCGGAAACTCCCGGCATGTCTTCTTCGATGAGACCCAGTTTGCGTACCTGTTCGGTGGTCCCGGCCTTGTATATGGTCACATACTTGCCCCAGACGCCCCATACATCTTCATCAAACACTAGGACGAGGCTCTCGATATCAGGCGAGACATCAGTTGCGCCGTTGGCGGGGCTCATACTTATCAGTATCGGGTTGGATATGTCGGGAGTGCTGGACGGGGCCAGGAACGGGTATCCGTCGTTCTCGCTTTCATCGATATTCCAAGTCGAAACGAAATCCCAACCATCATAGGTTTCCTGCAGCTTCATCTCGCCGGTCGTTTTTCCGGTGCCACCGGCTGAATCCGTTCGACCTGATGTATCGATATCCCAGTAGCTGCCCGTGACGGTGGAATGTGACTCACTGAGACCAACCAGACCGCCGACATCACTACCGTCGCTTACATCTCCGGTTGAATAGGAATTCGTGATGGAACCGAGGTTCCACCCTACCAGGCCGCCGATACATTTACCTCCGGATACGTCTCCTCTGGCAAAGGAATCGGTGATCCAATCGTTGTTGATTCCTACCAGACCGCCGATGTTCTCCGTTCCGGATACGTCTCCGCCGGCATAAGAAGAGCTGATCGAACAGTGGTTGTACCCTACCAAGCCGCCGGCGATTTTGCCTGTCACAGTGCCGATGGCGTAGGACCTCTCGATATATCCGCTGTTGCTTCCCGCAAGACCTCCGACGGCGCTACTACCTTCTACCCCACCCATGGCGTACGATTCGGTGATGCTGCCAAGATTGTCTCCGACCAAACCTCCTGCCGCTGTGCTTCCGGGGCTCTCCACCATTACGTCTGCACGGCAGTTGGTGATTATACCGTCGTATGTGTTCTCTCCAACTAAGCCACCGAAACAGGAGCCCGATACGATTTCATCCACAGTACCTTCGGCCCAGGAATCGGTGATCGAGCCGTCGTTTTCTCCGACCAAACCCCCAACGCCCATATAACCGGTCACATCCCCTATTGCATATGAGTCGGCAATCTGACCGTTGTTGTCTCCCACCAGAGCGCCGACATCGTAGCCACCGTGCACATTTGCGTTCCCCAGCCCGAGGCTCCAAATCTCTGCGGTCACTCCCGTATAACCGAACAAACCTGTGTCCGAGCTGTCGCTACTACGATTAATAAAGAGGTTGCTGATAGTATGCCCATTGCCGTCGAATCTGCCGGTGAAGGGGTTGTCCTGTGTGCCTATGGGTTCCCAGCCGGTACCGGAGCCTGATAAGTAAAGGTCCAGGTCCAAATCCGCCACTAGCCTGAAGTGCTTGTCGAGGTGGTTGCGGACATTGTTCAGGTGACCTGCTGAGTAAATGAGGTAAGGATCTCCCTCGCTGCCGGTGCCGCCGGCAAACTCCGCGGGTTCCGTTGCAGTCAACGTGACACCGGTGTTGGTATAAGTCGGCGCAAAACTGATTTCTTCCGCCAGGCTATTTATGATATAAGAAAACTCACCTGTTCTTGAACTGCAAGTTATGATGTCAAAAGTGTCGTCTGGTTCAGGGATATGGTCGTATAGCAAATCAACATCCAATACACCGCCCAGGTCAGCTTCGCCGTCGATCTCCAACTTGTTGAAACCATCGGGCCCCCAGATTCTGAGGAGCAAGGTTCCTGTACTTTCTTGGCAGAAGTCGACTCCGAAACATGCGGAGGAAGTATCCCAGATGGACAACTCGCCGCCGTTCACAAAGTCACCGCCGAAGATATAGTTACCCTCGTCAAGACTAAGAAAACCGTGTTCTGAAACCGTGAGAGTTCCTGATCCTTCGCTGCCTCCGTATAGAAAGAGCTCACCGTTGGCCATTACTGTTATCTGCCCATTATTCACCAGATAACGGCACAAGTCTACAGCAGAGTCTTCATCGACAACCAACTGGGTGTTTTCTTGCAGGGTAAGAAGACCGTCTCCATCAATGATTCCACCGCTACACTGTAGTTTGCTGTTTGCTCCCGTTACAGTGATGTCTCCATCTCCGCTCAGTTCTCCTTCGCCTCGGAGGTAGGAAGTGCCGGTAAGGTACAGATGCGCGTCTGATGCCACCGACACTTCTCCAGAGCAATCAAGTGTTACGCTCGCAGTGTCGTAGACTACCGACACTACTGCCCATTCGGGGATGACAGCCGTATAGCCAGGACCCGGTACTTGCTGCGGATCCCAATTGCCGGCCTCACTCCAATCGTTATCTTTCGCCCCGGTCCATTCAATGGTGTTTTCCGCCGCGGATGCGGGCTGGCACAGCGTAAACGCCAGGAGGAAACACAAGACCAATGCAATGATTCGCTTCATCTGATTCTCCTCCATTCAAGTTGTGGAAACGCGGGAAGGCTGCAGCTCTAGCGGTCTGCGGATCGGACGCATCAAAGAGCATCCGCCTGTCAGGTCTAAGGATGTTCCGATAGTATTCTAGTAACCATTTGCCTGTAGGGACAGGTTGGATGTGCTCAAAAACAGTACAAAAAATGCCGTATGAGTAAATGGTTCAAGACTTACGACACGGTGATGCGGGATCTGGCAGAAAATGCAAGGCAGGCGGTGACCATCCTCCATTTTCTGCTATATGCAATCTTGTATAATAGCATGAAGTGTAAGATCGACAACGAGTATCTATCATCTCTTGCACATTGAAAAGACCGAGCCCCCGCCGAACCTAGCGTCCGTGGGGGCCGTCGGCTTTTCGAAAAACCTCAGTTGATCCGCATTTTGGCACCGACTAGTACTTGATAAACCTATCCCCTGGCACACCGCAGATGGGGCATCTCTCGGGAACGGATTTCTCAATGTTCCCGCACACCGGGCACAGGTAGTAGAACACTTCTTCCGTCTGGTCGAGGTTCTCCAGCGCTTCCTTATAGAGCCTGGCATGGACCTCTTCCGCCTTCATTGCGTGAGTAAAGGCGGTAAGGGCGGCTCTGTGTCCCTCGGCTTCGGCTGCCTTCACAAACCCGGGGTACATATCCTTGTACTCATAGGTCTCGCCTTCAATACCGTCTTTCAGGTTATCGGCGGTTGAGCCGATTTTCCCCGCAATCTCAAGCTGCCTCGAGGCATGTATGGCCTCAGCATCGGCTGCTACCTTGAACAACTTGGCGACATTGAGTTTTCCTTCTTTTTCAGCCTTCTTAGCATAAGCCACGTACTTTCTGTTGGCCTGAGATTCTCCGGCAAATGCCTTCATCAGATTGTCAAGGGTCTTGCTATCGGCCATTGGCTTTCCTCCTCGTTCATATTGGAGACTCTCAGTAGTCTTTCCACTGGTTCCCGGAGGAAACCTTCCGTCTTCGGCTCGCCGGCAATCCCGCTTGGGTGTCCGCTCGAGACAGCCGGTCGTCCTCGTGTCCTAGTACATGGAGCCGAAAATCCCATCTACGAGCCCGATTCCGGCAACCCGGCCGTTCTTGATTAGATACATAATGCTCTTGGTGCTTTCCTCAGGGGCGTAGACGTATCCATGGTCGTAATCCTCTCCGAACCAGTCCTCATCCTCGTGGCTGAGCCTATCCATCTTCCTTAGCTGCTCCGGCAGCCAGTGATCCCAGAGCTTCTCCTCCTGATCACCAACTGCCACTCCCTTGTTGAAGTACCCCTCCCTGACGGTACGGATGCAGTAGACGAAATACACCCCTTCGGAGTCATAAAGATATTTCAACTGGAGCCCCTCGCACTCAATGATTGTGACCGGGCCTAGGCCTTCCGCATCGAAACTCTCGCGGCTCGTCTCGGTGAGGTCGACTCCAAAGGGGAAGTCGATCGGGTACGTGTTCAACGACAAGGAGAGCTCGGGATCCGTCCCGGGGATACCGAGAGAGAAAGTGCCTCCTCTGTGGCTCACAAGGTATGAAAGGTGAGACCGAAGCGTGGCGGCCTCATCGTCCGAAAAGCGCCTCATCGCCATATTGTACAGCCGGCTGTCGTATCTCCATTGCCGCAGCACAAGGTCGCTTATCATCTCAGTGTAGGCGCCGTCAGCAGCGAGAAACGCCTTGCCAACATAGAAGTTGCGCATGACCTGGTCGCTTGCATCTGCGGGCTTGTCGCTCAAGGCTGCGTCACGCAATGCGTTCCAGAAAGGAGCCCACCACTCGCTCCCATAAGCCAGATGCAGCTCCGACCAGGTATCTCTGGTGAAGTCCGCAAGGCAGGGCAAGAGGTCATAGGCGCTTACGGGAAGCCCCTCCCCTGCAACAAGCCGGGGCAAGTAGTCATGGATGTTCCCTGTGGACCGGGCAAACAATTCCGCGGGGGTGCCGGAGTTTTCCGCACGCTCGAGACTGCCGGTGGCGCTTGGTGCGTGTCCGAAGACCCTTTCAACAAACTCGAGTGCCACGTGTTCGGGATCGAACAGGGAGGTCTTGGGGTCAAATAGAGGGTCCTGACGTTGGGCGTCTGCCTCTCTCTGCAGGGCAGCATAGTACTCTCTGGACGGGACCCCGTCCCCATCGGGGAAGTACGGATAGACGTTGCCGTACTGGTCACGCCAGCGCTCCACACACCAAATACCGCCGTCTCCCTGCTTCACGGGCTGTGAAAGATAGAGCGTCCAGACTTCATCCTTGCTGCCGTTCACAGCATAGTACGGGTAGTACTTGATGAAGACGTGCTCGCCGTCGTAAGTATAGGTTCTTCCGAAGAACTCATCATCGCTGTAAGCAGTCAGACGATTGCGTCGTATGAAGTCACTTCTCACGAAGTCTCCGAGCGACAAGAACAACTCCTCATATGCCGCATAATCGTCGGGTGCCTGTACATCGGTGGGATAGAAAAAGCCGTAGTAATGCGTGTCATCCCTAGCGAAGAAACTCCTCCCACTGCCGTCCGAGGTCAGAAACTGCTCATACTGGGCTGCGGTATAGCGGGCAATGCTGAAGAGAAACCCCATTCCCGGTTGCTTTTCATGCGCCGATTTCTGATAGACGCTTATTAGGATGCTCTCATCGTCGAGTTCAACCGGATTGATGAATAACTGGCTTGTATACTCGTTGGGTATGGCTATGGTTACCCCGCCGCGTTTGTACAAGGTTGCCCTGGTTGAGCACCCTGACAAGAAAATCGTGCTAGAAATCAGGGTAAACAGGGCAAACCGGGTAAGCAGCGTAACCAGAGTTCTTAACGGCTTCTTTGGCTTTCGCGCGGTGACTTTAACTGACAAGTGACGCACCTTCTTCCCGCTCGGCAGTGGCCCATCAGCCTTACCTATTCAATAGACGCACGTGGGCTTCCAATGTTTCCTCGATAGATACCCTAAGAACGAAGATCTCGATATGGGTTGGGTCAAAGATTGGGAAGGAATCACCGTATGTGAAAGACACCGTGGTCAGGTCAACTTCACTTATGGGGATCCTTATGAACCTGGCTTCATCTCCTGCACTGAGTACGTCTTGCATGGACGGGCTATAAGGATCTTAGGTCTCCGCGAAAAGTTCCTCAATCACAGAAGCGCCATGGGACACGCTAACCCTATCCGGATATCGAACGCGAGAAGAGAAGAGGCAAACGAGGCATTGCCGCTCCGGCAATGCCTCGTTTGTGTATCCGGCATCCGGGTTATTCGTTATTTCACCAGCAGGTTATATAGCACCTGCGCCATTTCCGCGCGGGTTGTTGTACGGGTAGGAGTCAGCCTGCCGTCCGATCCCGCGACCATGCCCGTCTCGACGAGATTTGACATGGCCTCCTCCGCCCAAGGAGCGATCTCCGAGGCGTCGGAGAAGTCCGCCAGGGTCTTGCCGGAGTCGCCTTGCGGGAGCCTGCCGATCACCTTAAGTGCGTTGTACAAGAGAGTGAACATCTCCTGGCGGGTGATCTCCTTACCCGGCGCGTACATGTTGTCGCCTACTCCTTGCGATATTCCGAGACGCTTTGCCGCCGCAAGGTAGCCGGTGTAGTAGGTGTCGCCGGCATCAGAGAAGTTGTCGGTCGAGCTCGTGTCCGGCGCCATGCCGTAAGCCCTCATCAAGAGGACCATGAAGTCGCCGCGCGTGAGCTTGGATTCCGGACTGTAGTTGCTGTCGCCCGTTCCGCTTGTTACGCCTCTGGCAGCGATGAAGCTTACCGCCTTGTGGTACCAAGAGTCCACCGGGACATCGTTGAAGCTCACCGGGTTGTAAGCCACGGCGAAGTTGCTGAAGTGTGTGGTATTGAAAGTAACCATCCCTGTTTCAGGGTCATAACGTCCGTCGGGTATGGCGACCACATCACCGGAACCGTCGATGTACCACACGACGATGCCCTCGGGGTTCGCAAGTTCCTCTGCAGTCGGGGTATAGGGGATGGACACCGTCACGGGCGCGTTGTGATTGTTCCAGTCGGTCTGCTTCCCGTCTATGGCCAGCGTGAGCTGGATGAGCGGTTTGTCGCCTATGGCGGCTCTCACGTCTTCGGGCAGGGACGACCTGTCGCCTTCGCCGATGCTGATCTGCGCCTTGGCTCCATCAGCACCCTCAGTGGCTGTCAGCATATTGGATGGGACTGTAACGTTGCCCGCATCCGTGTTGACGGTAAGTGTTCCCTGAAGGTCAGGCGTTGACAGGTTCGAAACCGGTATGTCTACCGAGTAGGTGTCAACGTTGGGAATGGAAGGTATCGTGATGGCGGCTCCTTCACGTTCAAGACTCTGGGAAGCAGCGTCCACAGTGGCGGTCCCTGCATTCCTATCAACAGTCACAGGGAGCTTCGTTACACTGCCGCTTTCAGTCACAACATCCGCTTGATAGGTCGGGGTTGGCGGAGTGGTGATCTCATCGTCTTCCGGGCTGTCGTCGCTTATGCGCTCCCAGTTGGCGTACAGGTCAACATCAGCAGTGATGGGAAAGAGGCTTGAATACCATGTTCCCGTGCCGTTTGGACCGGTGAACCAACCGGCGAAGTTGTATCCGTGTCTCGTTGGATTGTCCGGCCAGTTGGCTCCTAGCGCGTCACCACTCGTCACGGTCTTGCTGGCGTGGAGTACACCGTTGCTGTAGAAGTTAACGGTATGGGTTACGACAGGAGCCGCCTGAGGCGTGGCTTTCACGCTTGCCTCGGCTCCCGCGCCCTTGATGTTGACCGCCCGCACCTTAAACGTATACTCGACACCATTGGTCAAGTCGGTGAAGGTGTGGGAGGTGTCGTTATCTGCCGGAACCCATGTAACACCGTTATCCTTAGACACTTGGCAACCGGTGATCTCGGCACCTCCGTTGCTGGACGGAGCCTCCCAAGTCAACGTCACCTGCTTGTCGCCCGGTGTTGCGGTGAACTCCTGCGGGGCTGAAGGAGTTG
>DUUV01000046.1 GCA_012841375.1 Candidatus Fermentithermobacillaceae bacterium | reverse complement strand
GCGAATCGGGGACTCCGGTGTAGAACGTAAACCCGCGCTTTTGTAACTCCTCTAGAAAAGCGGCTGCGTCAACCATGGCTCATTCGCTCCCAGGGATAAGTGTGAGGATTTCCTTGATGGGCATACACAGTTCGTCTGCTTCCAAGGACCTCCCGTGTTCCAGAATAGTGCGGGCAGTCTTCATCATCGCCGGGAAGGCGCTGCGGATGAGGTGGTTTGCATAGATAACTATCCTCACGCCGCGCTTCTCGAACTCATCCTCGGTTACCGCGTTGTACGTGGTGGGTACAACGACCAGTGGTATGTCCGCCCCGAACTTCTGGTACTTCTCGCAGAACTCAAAGACCTCCGCAGGCGACTTCTCCTTGCTGTGGATCATGATCCCGCTGGCTCCCGCATCGATATAGGCGCGGGCCCGCGCAAGCGCGTCATCCATACCCTGCTTCAGAATCAGGCTCTCAATCCTGGCGATTATCATGAACTCTCGCGACTTGAGGGCTGCCTTGCCGGCATGGATCTTGTAGCAGAAGCCCTCAATGCCGTCCTGAGTCTGAACAACATCGGTCCCAAACAGCGAGTTCTTCTTGGGGCCGATCTTGTCCTCGATGATGATGGCCGATACCCCTTCCCGTTCCAGCGTGCGGACCGTGTACGCGAAATGCTCGGGGAGACCCCCGGTATCCCCGTCAAGGATGATGGGCTTTGTCGTCACTTCCAGGATGTCGTTTATGGTGTTCATCCTGGAGGTCAAGTCAACCAGTTCGATGTCCGGCTTCCCTTTGGCAGTGGAGTCGCATAGACTCGACACCCACATGCCATCGAACCTTTCGATCTTGTCTTCCTTTACTACACTCGCGTTTTCGACAATCAAGCCCGTCAGCCCATTATGTGCCTCCATTATCCGGACTACCGGCTTGATCTTGAGGAGTTGGGACAACCGCCCACGACGTACCTCGGGCAGCATCCCTCTCGTCTCAACCTCTTTGCGAAGCCGGTCTATATTGACATCGGCTGTGTACGGGAACTCTACCAGTTCGCCGCCCCACTCGGCCAACACCTTGATCACTCTGCTGCGGACTTGTTTCTGAATGCCCTCCCGCCAATCATCGCCATGGACGACATAGTCCGGCTTTAGGAGCCGCAGGTTCTTTTCGTAATCGACCGTGTCCTGGACTACGACTTTGTGGACATGCTTCAGGTTGGATATGACCCGCATTCTCTCCGGCAGCGGTAGCAGTGGGAAGCGTTTGTATGAAGCGATTGCCTCATCAGTCAGAACACCTACCGTGATGTCTCCCAGCTCGCTTGCCCTCTCGATCAGATTGATGTGCCCGTGGTGGATAACGTCGGCGGCCATCGCCAAGTAGACTTGCTTTCGTTCGCTCACGTGAGGTCCCTCTCTTTGGGTGCTCTGCTAACCAGTCGCCGGAGATCTTCTGGGGTGTCAACCTCCATACACAAGGCACCTTTGACGTCAAACGGTGTCAAGTGAATCTCGTCCAGCACTGTGTTTAGGGCTTCTTCGGAGTACTCGCCGGTCTTACCAGCGGCGCAGAAGCCATAAATAGCATCGGACCACACCTTCCAGTCCTTTAGCTTCAGCCGGTACAGCGGTTGACAGGCGAAGCAATCCTGACCTGCCAGATGGGTAGCGATCCTCCTCACCCGGTTACCCGTGACCTCAGCCGCGAAGTCCTTCTCAGGCAGCGGTAAGGTCGAGTCGATCACTACGCAGCTGTGATCGAGAGCGAGCATTCTGTGGAGGATCTCTTCTTCGAAGTAGAGGTCACCATGGAGGAGCAGTAGGTCACCTTCCACGAACTCGCTGGCCAAACACATCGAAGTTATGTAATTGGTCGAGGAGTAACGGGGATTGTACACATACCTTACCCGGATACCATCCTTATACTTGTCGGATATGTAGGCTTCCAGTACCCCGGCCAGGTGTCCCGTTGTCATGAGGAACTCG
>DUUV01000100.1 GCA_012841375.1 Candidatus Fermentithermobacillaceae bacterium | reverse complement strand
GCGCAGAATCCCATCAGGGATAATCGCCTGGATCGAATTGGTTTCGCCGGTCGTTTCCTGCGGCTCGACGACCGTCTTGCCCAGTTTACGTCCGTCGGTCGCGACGCACGTCAGGCGCCCGTCGTGAATGTCGAACAGCACGCCCATTAGCACCTTGCGCGGGTCGCGCGTCGAGACGGCGAACAACGTGTTGTGCAGCGCGCGCTTGAGATCGGACTGCCGCAGGCGCACGGTGATTTCCGGCTGGATACACGGCCAGTCAGGGAAGTCGTCGGCCGGCATCGTGGAAAGCTGGTAGGTGTTGCGATTGCAGAGGATCGTCATGCGCTCGCCTTCGGCCTGCATCGTGACCTCGCCCTTCGGCAGGCGCTTGACGATGTCGGCCAACAAACGCGCGGGTGCCGTGATGCGGCCGGGCGATTCAACGCGCGCGGCCAGCTTGACCTGGCCGAAGGAATCCAGGTCGGTGCCGCTGATGCGCGCGTGGTCGCCCTCGGCTTCGATCAGCACGTTGGTTAGAATCGGCATCGTCGTCACCTGACTGACGATGTTCTGGATCAGGCCAATGCCACTAGCCAGTGGCTGGCGATCAAACACTACTTTCATGCGATCGGTCTCCTTCCTCGCTCCTGACCACCTCCACGTCCACCACGTCATCGTCACCAGCATCGGGGTCGGGCAGCGCCTTGGCTTCCCCGGGCAGTGCGGCGCGCTGGATCGACTCCAGGTAGGTGTCCAGTGCCTGCTGAGGACTGAGGGAAACGCTGATGGACTGGATCGGCCCGCCGCCCGGCCCTGTGATCTCTTGGCGGGTGGTCTGCACCCATTGAGCGCCGCGTCGAACGCCAAGCCAGAGGGCAGCTGCCCTGGTATCGGGTGGATACTGCCTGATGGTTTCGGCGCGGATGATCTCGCCGTTGTTGCAGAAGACTTTTTCCTCTGGGTGGCTGTACCCCACGGCGCGCTGATAGAGTGACTTAGCCACGTTGGCGTCGGCCTCGAGCTTTCCCGCATTAAGTTGAGCGGAAAACTCGGGATGCTTACGCTTCCATCTGTTCAACGTATCGACGTTGATTTCTAGCTGTTTGGCGATTTCTCTGTCGGTGAGTCCGAGGAGTGCGAGCTTATAGGCGCGCGCGGGCATGTCGTCGTTGTAGAGCGTAGGTCGACCGCCGGGGTTGCGCTTAGGCTTGGGATTAGGCTTGGTGTTGGTGGTCTTGGTAGCCATGGAGGTATTATGGCTTGGGTGCCGGTGGCGTGTCAAGTGGTGTGGTGTCGGTGGAGTGTCAGGTGGATGTTGCATTAGATATTTTCGCCTTGATCTACCAAAAAAAATGAGCCTAAGTCCAGTGAAATCAATATGCGTTTTAGATGTTCTAGATGTTACAGATATTTTCCCTTCCTTCTATGCATGCGCGCGCGCGCGCGCGTGCGCGCACGCGCTTAAGATTAGAAAAATATCTGTAATATCTAGAACATCTAAAACACCCATTGATTTTATTGGACTTAGGCTTTTTTTTACAGGTGGATCTTGGTGGATGTTTTAGATCTCGTATTTTATAACTATAGAAGACCAAAAGCCATAAAAGCAATAAAATCAAGGACCTATGAAAAACGCCGGCTGAAAAACGTCGAATGTGGTTTTTTAGGCTTGACAACAGATAGTTACGATGTTACAACAAACCATCGGCCTTCGCCGACGTTTACCTTATAGTTGCGGAGTGTGTTGTTATGGGCACGAACAGATCCTTCAGAGATGGAGGCTGCAATATGGCTAACCTGGCTGGGCTAAGCGATGATGAGCGCGAAGCCTACTATG
>DUUV01000070.1 GCA_012841375.1 Candidatus Fermentithermobacillaceae bacterium | reverse complement strand
CTTGCTCTCTGAGCTGTTTGCTTGTATTGGAGCGATGGGGGTCTTAGGAGATGATCAATGGCAATCTGAACTGGATAACGAATTTCATCTGGGGAATCGCAGATGACGTCTTGCGTGATCTATATGTTCGCGGCAAGTATCGAGATGTCATCCTGCCCATGACGGTCATAAGACGACTGGACGCCATCTTGGAGCCAACCAAGAAAGCGATCCTTGAGATGAAGGACATGCTGGACAGGGCTGGGGTAATCCAACAAGACCAAGCGTTACGCCAGGCATCGGGGCAAGCCTTTTACAATACTTCCAAGTTCACCCTTCGGGCTCTTAAGTCCCGGGCTAACCAGCAGCAGCTCAAGGCAGACTTCGAGGCTTACCTGGATGGTTTTTCGCCAAACGTACAGGAGATTCTAGACAACTTCGAGTTCCGAAACCAAATCCCCCGGCTTTCCAAGGCTGATGCGCTCGGTACTCTGATCGAAAAGTTTCTGTCTCCAGACATAAACCTGAGCCCAGAGCCAGTCCTGGATGCTGAAGGCAACGTCAAGCATCCAGGTCTCGACAATCATGCGATGGGTACGATCTTCGAAGAGCTCATCCGGAGGTTCAACGAGGAGAACAACGAGGAAGCGGGCGAGCACTGGACTCCACGCGATGCCGTCAAACTGATGGCCAAACTCGTCTTCTTGCCCATTGCCGACCAAGTAGAGTCGGGCACATACCTCTTGTATGATGGCGCCTGTGGAACGGGCGGAATGCTCACCGTCGCAGACGAAACCCTTCGGCAACTGGCGGAGGAGAGGGGAAAGAAGGTGTCAACTCACCTCTACGGTCAAGAAATCAACGCCGAAACATACGCCATATGCAAGGCCGACCTGCTGTTGAAAGGTGACGGCTCGCAGGCGGACAACATCAAAGGCGGACCTGAGTATTCCACCCTCTCAAATGACGCCTTTCCCTCAATGAACTTCGATTTCATGCTGTCGAATCCACCATATGGGAAGAGTTGGAAGACCGATCTAGAGCGCCTTGGAGGTAAGAGTAGTATCAGGGATCCCCGGTTCATTATCGAGCACGGCGGTGAACCAGAGTATTCTCTTATTACTCGTACGAGCGACGGGCAGTTGCTATTCTTGGTTAATCTCCTTAGCAAGATGAAGCATGACTCCAAACTGGGGAGCCGTATCGCCGAGGTCCATAACGGTTCATCGCTGTTCACGGGTGACGCTGGCAAAGGTGAGAGCAACATCCGGCGTTGGATCATCGAGAACGACTGGCTGGAAGCTATCGTTGCGCTGCCACTTAACATGTTCTATAACACCGGCATTGCAACTTACATATGGGTCCTCACCAACCGCAAGCCGGAACATCGGAAGGGAAAGGTCCAGCTCATTGACGCCACGCAGTGGTACACCCCCCTCCGGAAGAACCTAGGCAAGAAGAACTGTGAGCTTTCGGAGGAGGACATAGACCGCATATGCGATGTCTTCTTGAGATTCGAGGAGAACGAGCAGTCCAAGATTCTGCCCAATGCGGCTTTCGGCTATTGGAAGGTAACAGTAGAGCGGCCTCTCCGACTGAAGGGGATAGACCCCGAGCGCGCCTATTCGGCCAAGGAGATTAGGGAACTAAGAGAAACAGCCGAGCGCGATGAGAACGCTCCTCCGGTTATTCGGAAAATCCACAAACCTGGAACCGAACCGAATTCGCTCCATGGGCTTTTCGAGGCAACTATTGCGGGTGAGCGGCGTGTTGTTGAGTACGAGCCCGACAGCAAATTACGCGATACCGAACAGATCCCAGTGCTCGACACAGGCGGTATCGACGGGTTCATAGAGCGAGAAGTCCTTCCTTACGCACCCGATGCCTGGTATGACCCGGCCAGCGTCAAGATAGGATATGAGATCAGCTTCACACGCTACTTCTATAAGCCAAAGCCGATGAGAACCCTGGAGGAGATTCGCGCAGACATCCTTACCCTTCGGAAAGAGACGGAGGGCCGTTTGGATGAGATCTTGGGGGTGCGGAAGCAATGAGAGAGATCCTCGGGAACGCCAAGACCGTGCGTCAGCTTCTAAAGGACGTGAAGTATTCTATCGACTACTACCAGCGCGAGTACAAATGGCAGGAGAAGCAGGTGCGAGAGATTATAGACGACTTAGCCAGCAAGTTTCTTGAGGAGTACGAGCCGACGCATCCACGCGAGCAAGTTGCTGAGTATCCGCACTACTTCCTTGGCTCAATCATCATCAGCAAGAAAGAAGGCGCGAACTACATAGTGGACGGCCAGCAGCGGCTGACTACTCTCACTCTATTACTCATTTTACTGCGAAAGCTTCAGGAGGACCGGGCCGATAAGGTTCCTGTCGATGACTTGATCCTTTCAGTGAGGTACGGGCAGAAGTCTCTTAACTTGCAGGTAGACGAGCGTACTAAGTGCATGGAGGCTCTCTATAACGACGAGACCTTTGATGTAACCGAATCCTCTGAGTCCGTTCAAAACCTCTACAAGAGGTATCAGGATATGGAAGAAGTGTTTCCTGATGAACTACGAGGACATGCTCTTCCGTATTTTACAGACTGGCTGCTCGACAACGTCCACCTAGTCGAGATTACAACGTACTCTGACGAAGACGCATACACCGTATTCGAAACCATGAATGATAGAGGACTGTCACTTAGTCCCACCGAGATGCTCAAGGGGTACCTCCTTTCTAACATCCAGAATTCGGAAGAACGCAACAAGGCAAATGCATTCTGGAGGAACCGCATACTCGAGCTCAATCAGATTAGTAAGGACGTGGATGCAGACTTCTTCAAAGCCTGGTTAAGAAGCCAATACGCTCAGAGAATCCGCGAGCGGAAGAAGGGCGCTCAACCCGAAGACTTTGAGCGAATTGGCACCGAGTTTCACCGTTGGTTGCGAGAGGCAAGCACTGCTATAGGACTCTCTCAGCCTGACGACTTCCACAGGTTTATTGAACGGGATTTCCGGTTCTATAGTCGACAGTACTTGAGGTTGATGAAGGCGTCGATTGAGCTTACAGAGAGGCTTGAACACGTTTATTACAATGCTCAACACGGTTTTACTTTGCAGTACATGCTCCTGCTGTCCCCACTGAAGCCAGTTGACAATGAGAACACGGTCTTGTTGAAACTCCGGCTGGTTGCCCGATTTGTCGACATTTTGCTGAATAGGCGCATATGGAATTCGAGAAGTATCTCGTATTCAAACATGCGATGGGTTGTGTTTCCCATCATGCGAGATATGCGGGCACTAGAGCCTGTGCCGCTTGCCCACAGGTTGAGAGACGTCTTGATGAGCGACGAAGAGACATTCGCGAGCAATGACCGGCTGCGGATCCATCAGCACAACCGCCATGCGCTACATCGGTTGTTGGCCAGACTCACTGACTATGTTGAAACAGAGTCGGGGCTTCCGTCTCGGTACACAGACTTTGTTCGCGAAGGGAGGACGCGGTTTGAGATAGAGCATATCTGGGCAGACCGTCCGGAGCGCCACGTTGATGAGTTTAGACATCCGGCTGACTTTTCCGAGTACAGAAACCGAATCGGCGGGCTCCTCCTTCTCCCAAGGAAGTTCAACGCCAGCTATGGTGATCTTGAGTACACAGAGAAATTGAAGCACTACAACTCGCAGAACCTCCTTGCTCGCTCACTGCACCCGCAGTGTTACCAACACAATCCCGGTTTTGTGGAGTTTGTGAAGAGGAGCGGTCTTCCATTCAAACCCTACCTAG
>DUUV01000152.1 GCA_012841375.1 Candidatus Fermentithermobacillaceae bacterium | reverse complement strand
CTCGCGCCCAGTTCCGTGGCGTAGGCGTTACCCTCGATACGTTCAAATTGCTCCGGGGTCAGTACATCCTCTGCGCTATATGATGTCTTAGGATCCTGCCATCCTTGTGGTGCTGTGCCTGGCATCTATATCACTCTCCTTGCGGTTGTCGTCTCGCGAAGTGAGCCAGCCCACTCGATCTCGTTAGCTGTGACGTGGTAGTCCGCGCCCTTCACCCTGATACGGTCGCCCAGCAACAGCGCAGGGCTTCCTCGCCAGTCGATCTCGATGTCTCGCCTCGGGTCTTTGGCTGACGCGAGCAGCGTGTCGGCTATCGGCTGAGCCTGAGCCGGCGTCTGCACTAGTGGGTTAGCGGGGAATTCGTAGCGCAAAACAGCGTTCTCGATGATGCTCTGCTCGTCTCGGGCCACAGCGCGCTCTTTGTTCATCACTGATAGTGGCTTGCCGTTGATGACCAGCGTCACCTGCTGCGCCGATCCGTTTGCGTTGTATATGGATACCTCAGCGCCCCAGCCATAGTAAGTAGCGCCCACAATGCTCACGCCTGCGGGTGGGCTCTCCAGGCTCGCCGCGGCCTCGATGACAGGAGGCTGGTTGTAGTGCACAGTGACTACTACTGTCTGCCCAGCACCTACAGACAGCGGTTCGTTACTTCGGTAGACTTCTTCGGGCACTGCTGCGGGCCTCAAGGGCTGAGTGGTCACGATCACCTCGTTAATCACCTGGCTCGGCCGGACCGGAGTACGCGTCCGGAAGTAGTCGCGGCCTGTCGCGAAGTCCATGGCGACTTCCAGGCCGCCGGAGTCAAAGGCCTCCATACGGACGATACCCTCGCGGTCGCAGTACACTACGGCCAGACCGGCTTCGGCGATGAGTCGCAAAGCCTCTCTGTGTGATACGGGCTGGAACCAGGCGTAAGGAACGATGACCGAGTAGAGAGCTGCGTCTATGTGGTATTCGGATGGCACAAGCCCCGCGTCTTGGAGGACGATCTCGGCCAGCGCCCCTAGACTCACGTTGGTGAGGACGTGGCTTGACTGGTATGTGCCCTTGCGGAGTAGTTCGAGGCGGTCTCGGGCCGTAACGGTCGCTTGCAACTCGTCGTCCGGTGAGTCCCAATCGTCCAGCGTCCAGAATACCCCGAGTGGTACCCATTCCACCGTTCCATCGATGTCCACACCTATCCAGAGCCTCACCTTTCGATTGACTTTAAGCAGGTTCTTGAGGGGACTCTGGTCGTTGTCGATGTCAAATTTGCGGGTCTTGTTGCTAAGGGCCAGACTGACCTCGTTAGCAGAGATGTTGCCGATGGGGATCGATGCCTGAGAGACTTCACTTTCTTCGAGCAGGTTGAAACTCATGAGGTCGTCGGCGAGATAGGTCTCTTGAATGGAGGTGAAGAACTCAAGGATCTTGACCTGTCGCCCCTCATGGCTCCACCGGGTTATCGTGAGTACCTGTTTGGCAACATCGAGTACCGGCGTAGGCAAGGTCATAGACCAGGCCACTTGAGTGTTGCCCGTAACGCTCTCCGTCCTGAGCAAGGTGTCGTCAGCGGCGTATAGGTCTATCGTGAAATCAACCGGCCACTCTTCGCGCTTCGAGTCGCCCGTCACCCTCAAGGTGTGCACCGGTCTCCGCTCGTGGGTCACGGTAAGGGTGGGATACGGCGCAGAGAACGCCCCGCCCGCTCCTGCCAACTGTGACCCCCACCAACCCATTTGATGAGTTGCCGCTTCATCAGGGTCAGGCGCCAAGGCGTACGTGCCGTCCAGCGTGCAGGAGCCATCCAGGCTCGCGATCTTTGCGAAAGGCTCAGCTATAGAGTCAGCGACCTGAACCGGATACGAGACATTGGCCTCTTCGCTCACCACCGCCTCGATGCTCTGGTCCAAGAACGGATCCGTGTAGTCGATGACGGCTTTGGCCAGGACTCTGCGTTCGAGGGCCTGCATCTTCTGATTGAAATCGGGAGTTACGGGATAAGGCATAAGGGTCACCTCACACTAGCGTCGCAGAGGTTACGCCGGCATCAGGAGCGCGGCTACCGTGACGCCCTCGGTCGCCGAGTAGTCCACGTAGACCTGCCCCGCACCTCCGTCGGTCTGGTTGTAAACCACTGGGTCCAGAGGGCCGATGAACACAGCCGTGCCGGCGGCCACCGGGACTACGCGGTCCGCAAGTTTGAGGCCGCTCCGGACGTAGCCGGATAAGAGTTTGACTTCGATGGTCTCTTCGGAGCCGTTCTTGACATGCAGCACGACCCTGCCTTTGTTCTCGACGCTGTGGCCGTCAGCGTTTGCGGCCGAATATACGGCCAGGAGACCTGAGTCAGACAGTTGCTGACGGGCTAGACTTATGCGTGCCATGTTGACGCCTCCTCTATTGCTCGATAAGCGCGATACTTACATCTGTCCAATATCGGGTGCCTGCAACGCGGTGCCCCGCCTGGGTAGTGACGTCGCCCCGATAGACTGTGATTGTGCGATCTTCGCCGTGCTCGGGGTCCGGGTAGGTCACGGTGTGAAACGTCTTGCTCTTGAGGAGAGACAGGATCTGCTGCAGATCCGTATCCCTGATGATCGGCCAGTCCAGGTCGAGGCGGCGTTTCTCGGCGATTATGTCCATGGTCATGGTGCCGTCGGCGGTCCGCTCCGATTTCGTGATCAGGAAAGTGCCGACATTGAGTTGCGGAGTCTTTATCTGAATACCGTCAATGAGCATCGGCATCACCTGTCCCTCCTCCCTCGCCTACTTAGTGCGGATGATGGTATTGGTCTCAACCCGGTCCTGCTCGCTCTGAAGAGCCGGAATGAGTGCCCGAGCCATGCGGCGGCCGTCTATGTTGATGGTCACTTCTATAGGACGGTTGCCACCGATCCCGCCCACTCCGCGTATTGCCGCAGCCAACTCGTCGGCGAGCCCTCCGCCACGGCCCATGCCCAACCGACCCACATCCCCCATCCCCGCAAACACGGGAGAGGGCACGGCAGTCATCGGCATGAGGCTCCTTGCGACGGCGCCCGCTGCGCTCTGAACCATGCTGATGTTGTCCAGGATGCCCTTCGCATACATCCGCATGAGGTTCGGGGCCCACTGGTCAGCGTAGCGGCCGGGACCTTCCTCGGTCGGTGAACTGAAGCCGAGCCAGCCTTTGATACTGGAGGCGACGTTCTGGACGGCGCTCTTTACCGCGGCCGCCTTGGCCTTTATACCGTCCACAATGTTGTCTATCAAATTGCGGCCCCAGTTCTTGGCTGAGTCTATGATGCCGAGGACAGTCTGTTTAGCAGCCTCGAAGGGGCCGGTGATGGCGCTGACTACTTTGTCTTTAAGAGAGGCAATTGCTGCCCTCATCTCGTCCCAGGTCTTGGGGACCTTGTCGTACATTGTCTGTGCGGCAGTTAGGACGTTAGCCTTAGCCTCATCAAATCGACTACTGATCGCCGTTTTGATGTTGTCCCATGTGCCCGGGGCGCTGTTCTTGAGGCTATCCCACCTAGTCGCTATACCTGTCTTAACGCTTTCCCAAGTGGCTGGAGCTTCGGCTTTAAGGGCGTTCCATCGAGTTGAAATGCTCGTCTTGATGTTCTCCCAGGTAGTAGGAGCCTCGGTCTTGAGTTCGTTCCACTTCTGGCTGATGGTTGACTTGACGTTGTTCCAAGTAGCGGATGCCCCGGTCTTGAGGCTATCCCACTTGGTGGAGATGGCGGTCTTAATGCCGTCCCAACCCGTGGCGGCTCCGGTCTTGATGCTTTGCCACGCGTTGGAGGCTCCGGTCTTGACCTGTTCCCAAGTATTTGCGGCGCCACTCTTGAAAGCTTCCCACTTCGTGGCCACGGTCGTCTTGATGCTCTCCCAGCCGGTTGCAGCGCCCGTCCTGATGCCTTCCCAGGTCTCGGCGGCCTTAACCTTCATGCTATCCCAT
>DUUV01000133.1 GCA_012841375.1 Candidatus Fermentithermobacillaceae bacterium | reverse complement strand
CAGTTGCAGGATGTAAGGTAGGGTTTGATCTCATCTTCATAACCCAGTATCCACGGCTGAAGAGCCGTGGCTCAGTTGCAGGATAGACTCCCAATGCCCTGTCGCCCAATCCTTGAACGAACCCCAAGCACCTTTGGCGCCTTCCCACAGGTTCGAGGCATCGGTCTTGATGGTATTCCAAGCCTGGCCGCCCGCGGTCTTGAGATTCTCCCAAAAACCGCTTGCGTAGGTCTTGAAACCTGCCCATCCGCCCTTGACGCCTTCCCACAGGTTGGAGCCCCAGGTCTTTACAGAGCCCCAAGCCTCGGAGGCACTCTGTTTGAGCCAGCCCCAGAAACCGCCCATGTCAGCCTTGGCGCCGGCGATGGCCGCCTCCATGTCAAACGAGAAGTCAGGAAGTTCCATTTCGGGAATTGCCGGCGCGGTGACTCCCGCATCAAGAGCTGGACCTCCCAAAGTTGCATCAGCGACGTCCTCCATGAGGGTGTGGACCTCGTCGAAAGACTGCAGGTTTTTGCTCGCCGCCTTGCCCATTTCCTTTAGCGCGTCCGCCTGCGCTTCCGTGCCCTTGGCGGCTTCGGTCACGGCACCCATGTACTCCTGTTGCTGTTGGGCCATCTTGTCCGTCTGGGCTTTTTGAGCCGCGCTCTGGACAGCCTGGTTGTACTTACTCCAAACAACCGTGCCCACGCTCAACGCCGCGGTGATCGCCATGATCGCCCAACCTATAGGCCCGAGAGCATGCCACAAGGAGTAGAGGGCGGTGCTCAAAGTCCGTAACACCCCGACGTGGGCAATACCCGCCATGGATGCGTAGTGCAGTTGCAGATTGTAGGTCTGGATGGCGCGAGCCAAGAAGCCAGTTGTCAGGCTGGTCTTGACTGCTTCGCCGCTGAGGATCTTGGTTACTGTCGCAAGGACGTTAGTTGCCCAAGTTGTGGCGTTTAGCACGGCGTTAATTGTCTTGAACGCGAGGAACGCCCACGCTGCGCCCAAGACGACTGTGCGGATAGTAGTCCAGTGCCGGATGATGAACCGGCTTACTCCTGAGACAACGCCCCAAAGCCCCTTAAGAGTGGCTATCATGATGTTGACGCTAGCCGCGACACCTGCTCCGAAAGTCTGTTCGATGGCGTACTGCAACCCTCCGGCTCTAAACGCATCATAGAACCCGGTCGCAACATCGCGAACCTTCTGCAGCCACGACACCGCGCCCTGGAACAGCCCCTTCGTCACCTCGCCAATCGTCATCTGCCAGACGTCTTTAATGGTGGAGGTAACACCTTCCCAGGTGTTCTCCATCTTCGACATCATGCCGGGGAAGCGTTTGTTCATGCCCTCGGTGAACATTTTGATAGCCTGTTCTGCGGGTATGAGGCCGCGCTGAGACAAGTCCATAACCTCAGCCGTCGATTTCCCCATGGCCTCGGCAAGGATCTCCCATGCGGGGATCCCGGTCTCGGTGAGCTGTCTCATTTCCTCGCCCGACACTTTACCTTTCGCCCTCATCTGTCCGAGGGCTAAGATAATCCGATTTATGCCTTGAGCGCCCAAACCCACGGCAACAGTAGCATTGCCGACGGCTTCCATGGTCGGGAGCACGTCCTCAGCAGCAAAGCCGTAGGCAAGCATGCGCTTCGAGGCGTCCAGGAGGTCAGGGAACTCGAAAGGTGTCTTGGCGGCGAACTTCGCAACATCGTCCAGGAACCGTTTGGCTCTCTGGGCACTGCCCAGCATGGTAGTGAAGCCGATCTGGGCCTGTTCCATCTGCGCGTTGAAACTTATCATCGTGCCTACTGTGGAGCGGAAGCCAGTCTGGACTGCCGAGAAGAAGCCCATTCCCAGCGTGAATGAGAATGCGTTCTTCAGGACACCGGACAGAGATGAGCCTAACGTCTCCGTCCGTCGTTTAGCCGTACGCTCGTCCTTATTGAACTGTGCGAAATCCATGCCCAGCATGGAGTATACTTCGCCGATCTTCATCAAGATTCACCACACTTTCGAGATGGCAGTATGGGCCGTGATCTGTCTCGGGCCTGCTACCACGGCCCCCTGAGACCTTTCTCCTTCGCATCTTGAATCAATGGAGCCCAGTCGGTTTGTTTGCCGGGCCGGGCCCAGTTGTCTCGAAACATCTGCTCCATGAGCCGCTTGAAGTCCTTGCTAATGAAGTCGTCGGGCGACGTAAGTTTGGGTTTGCGCCTCTTGCCCGACATACTGGCCGCCAACCCAAGGAACCCATTCGTCGCGACCGACGCCAAGAACGCCCAATTCTCCCTCATGTCGCGGTACCGCTCGGCTAGTTTGCGCTTACTCAGGGCCTTTACGATACCCGGTATCTCGCTGCGATACAACCTGTCTATATCATCCAGCGTCCAGCCGTACTCGGAGGCCAGCAGGTCTACCGTTTCCGCATCGTACCAGCCCGCCGCGAAGTCGGGGGCGCTGGAGGAGCGCTCGTGGCTTGCTGCATCGCCCCCGCTTGCGCCAGATTCATCAAGGGAGTCACCAGGCGTTTCAGGCCGAAAAAATTGACGTCCACAAACGCCTCGAAGAGGGCTTCCAACTCGCTCATATAGGCGTTGTCCACGTCCTCGGCGGTGAGCCCCGGGAACAATTCGGGGAGTTTCGTGTATAGGACGTCGTCAATCTCCAGATCGAAGAGCTTCGTCGGGTCGACCTCGGAGAGCTTTCCCCCTGAGCCAGGGAATAGGTCCGCGACGAGTTGCTTGAGTTCGCCGATCCGCCGCTCCTGGACAACATACTCTTTGCCCGCTACTGTCACATTCTTCGTGCGTGGCACGTTATCACTCCTCAAATCCTCTCAGGCACAAAGGTCCGACGCCTCGGAAATCGATGCTCTGCTGGACGAGTGCATTTACCGACGCTTCGACGCCCTCCGCCGTGATGATCGCGTAGCCCTCCAAGCAGGTCTGAGATGGACCAGCGTCAACGAAGAGCTTAACAACCACGACCTTACCCAACGACTCGAAGAACCGCTTGTCCCCCCAGAAGGCTTCGGCGCTGCCCGACCAGCCTTTCAGGATCGGCTCGTATTCCTTCCAGCCGCCGGACTCGAAAGTGGTTGCGTCCTCCTCGTCCACCTCGGCATCTATCGACCAATTGAAAAACCCGCCCGCCTGGTCGATGCTGAGAGCGCTGCCCGAGACGGTCACAACGGCCTCTGAGTCCTGTGCTTCGTCGAAGACCACGAAGCCGCCGGCGCCCTCGAGTGTAAAGCCGGTCGTAACGATACTGCCGTCGACCTGCACGGTCACCGGCGTCTCCGGGTCCCAATACCTGTAATCGGGATCCGTGACCTGGTACCGCTTGTGCTCAGTATCAGGCGTCGTTGCCTCATTCGT
>DUUV01000050.1 GCA_012841375.1 Candidatus Fermentithermobacillaceae bacterium | reverse complement strand
TGTAGCCGGTGGCGAGTTTGCTTTGTTTCAGGTGACCACAAGGAACTGGTTCCTCGGAGACCCTCCCGCGACGTGGACTCCCAAGGTTCAGGAGGCAGTTCGCCTAAAGACGCAGGGCGAGTATCTGCGTGCGTCTCAGATCCTCACGTCGATGATGCTCGACGAAGACGCCCTCTACACGCAATTGACGGACATCTTGTATGAGGTGGAGGCCTGTGCTGGCCTTGTGAAGCTTGCCGATCAATACCTCTGCCACATGATTCAAACGCTCGAAATGGAGGCGTTAACCCACCGGGTTCCCATCTACCAGGAGAAGCTCCGCGAGCTCGTTTCATCGTTCGACTCTGAACAGTCGCTGCGCACGCACCTCGCCCAATTGTGCGGCAATCCCGACTACATATTGCCGAGACCTTACGCGGAACTGAAGTCGGACCTCACCGAGATGGTAGAGAGTAGCGAGTATGCCCCGTACCACCAAGGCTTGCTTATCCGAAGTAACGTGTCCACGCTGATCGATCAGGGAGATGGCTCATACTTGGTGGCTCCGGTCTCAGAATCCGCGTACCTACCCGACGGAAAGTTCGATGAACTCCGCAATCTGGTCAAGACATTCCTCACTGAGTTCGACGTCATCCTTAACAAGGGGCTTTCCACTTCATCTGACACCTACCCAATGGAGTGGGACGACCACGTGAGGCAGTGTGTCGAGTTGAAGCGCCGTGGACGCTTCCTGGAGTCCGCGCGAGGCTATGTCGACATATCGCGACAATGTGGGACCGTTTACACAGGGATCCTGAACGGACTTTTCAAAACGGTGGCCAGCGGGGGTGACTTGCTTCAGGCCAACCTCATCCTCATGCGGGGGCAACTCATCTATTCGAAGAATCCCCATAACCAGTCCGCGGAGGCAGCGATCCCATCGAACTTTGCCGACCACCTCTCGCGAATGGTTTCTTCCTTGAAATCGCCGGCCCTGCTGGAAGATTACCTGCGCAGCATCTCCGGGAACCCGAGCTACTACCTGCCCCGAGACTACGATGCGATGGTAGGCGAACTACGAGCTCATTATGCGGAAGTGTCCGGACTCCTGGAGAAAAGCAAACAGCAACAGAGCAGCGGCTGCTACATCGCAACCGCTGTCTACGGCTCGTACGACTGCCCGGAGGTGTGGGTTCTGCGCCGATTCCGCGATCGGACCCTCGCCAAATATGTCACGGGGCGCGCGTTCATACGCACGTATTACGCAACGGCTCCAATAGCCCTCCGTGTCCTGGGTCGTCATTCTGGACGCCTGTTCAGACGGCCGATCAGTACCCTTGTTCGGGCACTTAAGGCCCGCGGCTACTCTGAAGAGCCCTACGCGGATGGGTACAGGGTGGCTTCGCGTTGACACCCATGTCGTCGAAGTCCATTGGCATGGCGCTTTCGCTGCGAAGCCATCCAGGATGCCGCCCCGGGCCAGTCTCAGCCTTTGCGAGAATTGTCGGTGGTGGTATCGGTGGCGCCACGCTCGGACCGAACGTCGTGAGGAGAGGCATCCGGGTGTAGTTCGCCGGGTATACTAGTCGACCCTCCGTGGCGCCCTAATCTGAGCGATCCTTCCAGTGATTGGCTTCTGGATCTCGGATTGTCTGCCTAAATCCACGCCCCAGCCGATGGAGTCTGGGAGGCATACCCGATCGCGTTCGCCGAGCCCAAGAGGGCCCTGGACGCGGCGATTACGTGCCTGAAGTAGGGGCAGGGCAGGACCCCCGAGACAGGAGCGAACGCGGCCTTGGGGCCTCGAAGTAGACGAGCGCTGGCTGACCCTGGGGCCCCAAGCCCTAGACGAACTGACTCCTCGGGGTCACCAGCAAACGTCCGGTCATGCCGCGCCGGGTGCGTTCGATCTTGCCGAATAGTGGAC
>DUUV01000065.1 GCA_012841375.1 Candidatus Fermentithermobacillaceae bacterium | reverse complement strand
TCCGAGGTGAGAGTTACAGGCTGAAAGAAAAAGCGCGCGCGGGAGTCTTTTCAGGTCCGAAGGTCTAAGGGGGAGGGGGTCAAATCCTGACCGGCGTTTGGGGGTCAAAAACACTCCGGCGTTGACACCAGTAGTTGACACCAGTAGTTGACACCAGTAAATGAGGAACGAACGTTAAGGGAGTATGTCCGGCACCTTCGGAAGGGCATTGCCCACCTGAGGATGCGGATCGAAGCACCGAGCGGAGTCATCCAGGGGTAAATTTCAATGACAGAAGTGGCTTTCAGGCGACCCTTGATGTAGGTGACTTGCGAAACCTGGCGGAGAGGCTGGCGTTGTTCCTCCTGGAGAGAGACCAAGCGGCAGACAACGCCTAATCGGACGCTAGACCTGCTGTCCGGATAACACGGTCGGGAAGAGAGTGGTCTTCACCTCGCCCGCCGATTCGCCGACGACATAGATGATCGGTAGGGGCTAGAGAGCCTGAGATAGTGTCGGCAGCGCATACCCGGCTCTCAGCTTCGTCCAGTCCATGAAGTCGAAATAAGATGCAAGAAGGTGACTCTGTCCTTATGCCTGCTCAAGTCTTTACGCAAGATGCGAAGATCAAGGAGTTGTTCCGAAAAGCTATCCAGGCCAAAGTTGAATCTACCAGGGCGCAGATGATGGATAACATTGACGAGGCGCTGCCGAGCTGGGTCTCGTGGGCTTTCAAGCCGATAGCGTCTGCGGGATACGACCTCATACGTTTCAGGGACAATGTCGTCGGAAGCATCGGAGAGACCAAAGCGGCAGCTGCATTACGGCTCATTCTGCCGTCTGAGTGCATCGTCGTGAACGACATGGTGCTTGAGGTGGATGTGGACGAGTTCATCCAAGTCGACCACGTAGTCATCGCTCCGTCCGGAGTGTTTTTGGTTGAGACCAAAGCCTGGCAGGGCGCTTTCCTGTGCAATAAGGGGACATGGAGGCGCAAGCAAGGGAACTCCTGGGTGCGGTGCAAGAGCCCGACTGCTCAAAACCGGCGCCATCGAGATCTGTTCGTGCGCTGGGCCAGGCGCGAGATTGCGGATCTTCCGGCAGGAGACTGGGTCTATCCCCTCATACTGTTCACCGCAGCATCCTGGTTGAAGGTAAACAATGGCGAAATGCCCGTGTTCGATAGTTGCCCCAGTCTGGCGTGGCACATTCGAAAAGAGTCGGCGGGTACTGCGCTGACGGGTGGGGTTCGTAAGCGAATAGTGGACTCAATACTCTCGGCCAAGCCCATCGACAGAAGCCTGAACACCGAAGCGGCACCACAGAAAGACGCAGCAGTTTCGAAGACTGGTCTTGTATCGCGGCCCGCGGTGACCCCTGAGACCTTGCGGGGCTCTCGGCAGGGGACGTTGCCGAAGGCATTCAAGGAGCCGACGGTTGCTGGTGGCAGGACTCCTACGCGGGGGCGGGCTTCGGAGAAGAGAGCTCATAGACCTCCGATGGCTCCGGGGAAGCAGGGGCCGGCGCGGCCCTTAACTACGGAAACGAGCGCTCCTGTGTCTCATCCACCGTCAGTGCAAGAAGGGAAGACGCGCCAAGGGAGGCATTACGTGAGGATCAGGGGGAACAGGGAAGAGGCCGAGGGTGTTCGCAAAGAGTATGCCGCCAGAGGACTGCAGCCGGAAGAGCTTAAGGCAGACCGAAGGGAACCCGGAGTCTGGTTCTTCTATGTCAAGTAGGCCGATGTCCCGAGCCATCATGCTGAAGAGTTATTCTGACAGTCGCTTGAACAGCGATCAAGGACTTGCAGTCGCATAATGGCACAACGTGCTGACGATCTCCTGGCGCAACCAGAGTGTTCCTGCAAAGCCGGTCACGGACTCCTACTCTAGAGACACGCCCGTGTCCTGCTCTACTTCCTATTCACCGTACCGGTGAAGTCTCCGTTGAAGCACCTCACTACGTTCGGCCGGATGATGATGATGAT
>DUUV01000156.1 GCA_012841375.1 Candidatus Fermentithermobacillaceae bacterium | reverse complement strand
TTCTGTCAAACATACTGAAGAGGTTCAACGAGCTTTTTGGGAACATCCCCTGGACTAACAAGGACCGTGTTTTTGAAACCATTACGGATACAGTGGTTAAGGGCGTTGAGGCCGATGAGGCTTATCAAAATGCAAGACGACATTCTGACCGACAAAACGCAAGGATAGAACATGATAAGGCGGTTGGCAGGGTCATCACCTCCTTGTTCAAAGATGATACTGAACTCTTCAAGCAGTTCTTTGACAACGAGGACTTCCGGAGATGGGTCACGGATACGGTGTTTGCACTTTCGTATGAGCGTCGGAGCACTGAGGGGATCCCGGCGGCTCAATGATAACGAATACCATGTAACATAACCCCTTCATAGGGTCTACTGATAGCCTAAGCATAGATTTGGAGAGAAGGAGGGCACGACTTTGCGGGATATACCCAGGGCCAGAGCCAATCCTGCCCTTCTTGTATGGGCGCGTGAATCCTCGTTCTATAGTGTTCAAGAAGCCGCTCGCAAGATCGGAGTCAAATCGGAGACTCTTCAGCTATGGGAGTCAGGTCGACTGTTACCTACCATGAATCAGCTTCGGGCTATCGGAAGAGTTTATCGGAGACCGTCAGCCCTGTTCTTCGCGCGTGACGTTCCCGAGAAGCGCCCCAAGATAGCCGATTTTCGTTTACTTCCTGGTATTGATCGGCCAGACTCACCAGAGTTGGAATTCGAGATACGGAGAGCCTACGAAAGAAGGGACGTTGTGCTTGATCTTGCTCGCCAATCTGGCGACAGCATTCCGGTCCACTCTATTAGCGCCCAGGCCTCCGAAAAAAGGGAAGTCATCGCTAGGAGACTTAGGGAGGTCCTCGGCATCTCGCTGGCAACCCAGCTCGCGTGGCATGATGAACGTACAGCCCTTAGCGCATGGATACAAGCAGTTGAATCGCTTGGGGTCTTGGTGTTTCAGACCAGCAGAGTACATACAGAGCAAATGCGTGGTTTCTCAATAGCTGAATACCCTTTCCCTGTAATAGTCCTTAACGGGTCGGATTCTGTGCGAGGTCGCGTTTTTACGCTAATTCACGAACTGGTCCATCTCACGCTTAGAACCGGTGGGTTATGCAATCTTCGTGAAGGACCGGATGTTTCGCCTCTAGAGATTCTATGCAACTATGTTGCTGGCGAGGTTCTTGTACCGCGAGGCGCGCTTCTATCTCAACTTCATTTGTTAGGTCACAATGATGACCCAGAATGGCAGGACTGGGAACTCACGAGACTCGCCAACCGATTCATGACGAGTAGGGAAGTCGTGCTTCGACGCCTCTTGATTCTTAACAAAACAACTGTCGAGTTTTACCAGAAGAAGCACGAGGAGTATTCCAGAGTAGTTCCTAGGCACGAGAGTAGGGGAGGGCCAAAATACCACATTATGGTGCTCCGGAACAATGGTATAGCTTATACAGGTCGGATCCTGGAGGCGTATAGGAACAACATGATTAGCTTGTCGGAGCTATCCCGACATCTTGGTGGCATTAGACTGAACCACATTGAGCCACTAGAAAATGCACTGATCAGACGCAGAGAAGGTGTGCATCCTTGATCTACTGCATCGATGCCTGTTCGCTAATAAGTGCTTGGAAGGACAACTACCCTCCGAACCACTTTCAAACGCTCTGGGACAAGCTCGACTCCTTGATCGATGCGGGAAGACTTCTGTCCTCTAAAGAGGTTCTCCTCGAACTAAAACGCCAGGACGATGACCTTCACTTGTGGGCTGAGGCAAGACAGAGTATTTTTCTAGAGGCCGACATCCAGACGCAAAGGTGTGTGAGCCAGATAGTGACTGCTTTCCCTACCTTTGTGCCAGAAACCTCTCCCGATGGGGTATGGGCAGATCCATATCTCATCGCAATATCAAAAACACGGCGTTGTATTTTGGTGACAGGAGAGAAACTTGCTGGCCCAGGAGCAAAGCGCCCTAAGATCCCAAACATCTGCGACGAAATGGGCATTCAGTGGTGCACTATAATCGGACTGATACGATTGGAGGGTTGGCGGTTCTAGGGCCGTGAGGCTTCAGACAGTATCCGTGAAGGGACATAGCATGACCTATTGCAGTCCGTGAGTGACTTCTAAGACCATACGTCATGTTATCAGTAGTCAGGGACCGGCGAGCAGAGCTGCGATTAGTGATTCTGAGCGGAGCGTGAGTAAGCCAGACCAAAGGTGTATGGGTAAGACACGAAATTGTGGAGACCATAAGCCAAGAGAGTGGTGAGAACTGTGTAACCGGACAAGATAAAATCCCCACAAGGGGGTGCGGACAAAAACCTGGACTCAGATGAGACAGGAGGATGTCCGTGTACACACTGGAAGAGCGTATGAAGGCGGTCGAGCTCTACCTCAAGTGGGGACGAGATTCTGCGGCTGTTAGGCGGGAGTTGGGATATCCGTCCAGGAAGGCGCTGAGACTGTGGGTCAATGAGTATGAAACCACAGCTCGCTCCATGATGGGTACAGTTCGCGCAAACCCAGATACTCCGAGGAACAGAAACAGGCTGCGGTCAAAAGTCACCAAGTCCGCGTTAGGGCTTGTCCCGATGCTCCAACTCACCACCATGCCGTCAAAGCAGTCTATTATTGTAGACAAATACACCCTACCTGCGGGAATATGGAACTCCGTGATGTCTGTAAGCCACTTGGCGTTGGGAGCCGCTGCGTGAAAGTCTCTCCGGATGAGGTTTGGTACTGCGGGACTGATTTCTCCCTTGTAGGCGCTGTACTTTCGCTTTTTCGGCCCCACCACCACGAGGTTCTCTTCTTTCATGAGCCGGCGGATTACTTTCTCAGAGACCTTCGTGCCGTCTCTTGCCAACACAACATGGATACGCCTGTATTCGTAGCGTCCACGGGCTTCATGGAACGCTACGCGCACGCGTTCACCCAATTCAGCATACTGTCAGGAATCGACAATGCAGCCCGCTGGTAGAAATAGCTGCTCTTGGACATCGAAAGACACTCTAGCAGGTCATTGAGGGGGTACTTCGTCCTTAAGGCGCCGATCACCCTTGCTTTCTCCCGGTTCGTCAGGCTCTGGGGGTCGGCGCCCTGGTCTTTTTTTAGGATCTCGGTTGTGACCCTGAGAACGTCAACCTATTTCTCTGCCACCTCTCTGGCCGGGCCTTTCCTGAAGACAAGGTGCACAACAGCTGTCTTTTTCTGCTCACTCGTTAGTTCCACCCGGGGCTCAGGTCTCCTCTCAACGCCGGTGGTAAATTGACCCCGTAGCGCCGGAATGGAATTGCCCCCCCACCCAAGAACCTTTTCTGAGCACTGGAATGCGAAGGAGAGGTGTTGAATGCTGGGAGGAGGGTCTGTTTTGAGCATATTTGATCTGCACGGCGAAGGCAAGGGAATCAAGGAAATATCGCGTGAACTGGGTTTTTCGAGGAATACGGTCAGGAAGTATCTGCGGGCAAGAGAGGTGCCGGAGAGAAAACCGGCGCCCCGTAGGCCGTCGATTCTGGATCCTTTCAAGGAGAAAGTACTGGAACTCATCAACAAGGGCGTCTGGAACTGCGTTGTGATTAAGCGGGAGATTGAGAAACTTGGATACACTGGCGGCATCACCATTCTGAAGGACTTCGTGCACCCGTTCCGTGTCCGAAGACAACCTGAGGCCGTGATGAGGTACGAGACAAGACCGGGTGAACAAGCCCAGGCCGACTGGGGCCAGGTGAACTACATAGAGAACGGGCGCAAGAAGAAACTGTACTTCCTGGCTCTCACTCTTAGTTACTCGCGAGAGATGTACGTGGAGTTTACCACCAGGAGCGAC
>DUUV01000098.1 GCA_012841375.1 Candidatus Fermentithermobacillaceae bacterium | reverse complement strand
GAACAGAGCATGCACCAACGAGCTGATGCGTGAATGGCCAAAAACAACTGGTCCGAAAAGCACCAAGAGTGCGAACGCTGAGGTCAGTGCTTTGACTTCCAACCAAAGCCTGCCCGACAAAGAAGCCATCTTGGATTCGAAGATGTGTCTCTCTTTGCGTTTAGCTACCCCGTAGGCAAGCAGAGAGATTCCGGTCGCCACGACGAATATGGCGACACGTCCGCCTATATACAGGACCCTTTGTTCCTGATAGTACCGGGAGTGTACGTAAGGGTTTTCGACCAGGACATCTTTGACGGCCAGGAGCGCCCGAACCTTCGCACCGCCGGGTCTTTCGCCGGAGCCGGTGGCGACACTCGGGATAAGGCCCCGATACCCGCTGTCCAAGCGGTCTGTATCGACAGGCTCGCCCTGGTTGATCACCCAAACCTTCTCACCGTCCAGATACCAGCAGTACCCGTAGCCCTCAGGCAGTACGGGCATGTTGTCGGGTCCGGTCACAGAGTCCAGTCCTCCGCCGATGTTGCCGAACGACCAAGGGCTACCGTTTCCTGCAACGTCTGCGTCTGTGCTGTTGCCGCCGGCGACCTCTCCGCCAGCGGTCGTGGCCTCTCCGACTGTGCCGTCTCCATTTGTGGCGCCCCCACTTGCGACGTCTCCGCCCGTCGTCCCTCCGGCGATGTCCTCTCCGGGGGTAACCTTTCCGGCGGTATTGGTTGGGGCGGAGTCGCTTTCTAGGTTGTCACCTCCATCGGAGCCGCTCCCATTGGCGCTGCTTTCCCCGGTGTCATCCTCAATATTCGTAGTCTCAACGGCGATGGCGTACAGTAGGTTTTCGCCCTCGTTATTCAACATCCGAGTTGCGTAGTTTGCGTAAGTTCCATCACGGGACGTTCCTTCTGCGGCCTCGCGGGAGCCATCGTTTGCCAACGTGAGCAGGAAAGAGAAGTAGTATTGAGTGCGTTCCCTGAAGAGACTGGTTTCGCGGTAGTCAATGAAAGGCGCCTTGAGGACATCCAGACCCTGACCCGAGGCGAGGACCAGAACAAGGGCCGAGAGGAGGCAGCCTCCGAGAATAGCCAATCCTAGAAAGAAAGCGAGCCATGCCGCAAATGGGCGGCCTCGCTTGACATAATCCCCCCGACCGGTTTCCTCAGTACTTCTCGATCTTGTATCCAATGCCCCATACCACCTTCAGGTATTTTGGCTCCTTGGGGTTTATCTCGATTTTCTCGCGGATGCGGCGGATGTGGACCATCACCGTGTTCTCAACCCGGTAGGCTTCTTCTCGCCAGACACGCTCGTAAATCTCCTCGGCAGGGAAGATCCGGCCAGGATGGCGCATGAGCAGCTCGACGATCCCAGTCTCTGTGGCGGTCAGTCTCACGGGTTCGCCGTCAACGCTGAGCACGCGGCTCTCAACGTCGAAGGAGAGCCCACCTGACTGAAGGATGTTGGATCTTTGCTTGGCATTGACATCTCCTAGGGTCATATAACGCCGGAGATGTGACCTGACCCGTGCCAGTAGTTCGGCGGCGTTGAACGGCTTGGTGACGTAGTCGTCGGCGCCCATGGATAGTCCCAGAATCTTGTCGGTATCCTCTGACTTTGCAGACAGGACTATGATAGGGATGTTCCTCTGCTCGCGGATCCTCAGTGTGGCGGAGAGTCCGTCCAATCTCGGCATCATGACGTCCAGGATGATGAGGTGCACTGTTCGGGAGTTCAGGATCTCCAGAGCCTGAAGGCCGTCGTACGCCCGCAGGGCTTGATAGCCCTCCTTCTCGAGGTTGATAGCGATGGCGTTCACGATATCCTTATCATCATCCACTACAAGAACACACTGCTTCTGCATCTTGATGCCACCCATTCTTCGCCATGCGCAAGAAGATACGCGTTTTGCCGGTACACTGATTTCTCATACAGACGCTGTCTGTGCGGCGCAGACGTGCGACCTCGGCGTGGCTCGGTCATTCCATCCAAGCCAGACCTGGTCGTATATCGGCTGCCGATCTGGTTGTGCCATTCGCTGCCTGACCGGGCCGCTTCATCCTAATACCAATAGCCCGGAGCCTCAGCGCTATGTTAAGGGGCAAAACCTACGAACAACCCGACTTGTTTCTTAAGGATATCTTACATAAGGAGTCCCGGGAACAGGAGAGCGAGGAGCCAGCCTTGAAGGTGGGCCATCGGAACACGCGATCTATCACCAAGTGCCTGACGAAAGGAGGATATGCTTCCATGAACTACACCGTTACGTACAGAAGGCATGTATGCAAGTTCTTCTTCATAGACAACATGTCAGGTTGGCACTTTTCTTGCCAGCCACACTACAACGAGGCGTGGATCCAAGAGACGGGCCCGCTCACAGAAGAGGAGACTAACGCCCTCGAGGCGTTCGCCGGTATCGCCCGGCAGTATGGATACGAAAGCGGTAAATGGTTCGGGAGACCAATCGCAGCGGCATCTTCTGAAGAGCAGGCATTGTTGGACGTGGGAAACCTAACTTGCGGCACGAATGCAGGAACGCTGAGGGACGTCTTTGGTGTAATGGAGCCTAGATTCGCTAGGATATGGGCCCCAGACGAGGAGCGGCTCATCGTCCTGGCAGAGCGCCTTCGAGGGAAGCTCCATTCTGAAGGCATGGCGCGCGCCGTGGAGGTCGCGTAGCGTCTATATGGGACAAGGCTGCCGGACTTGGAAATCCTCCTCATCCTCAGCCGCGGGCGGAGCATCAGCGGCGGAGCCAACGCGGGACCCGGCCGGATCACCCTTGGGGCATTCACCTGCCATTGGCACTGAGCCTTCCCTCATGGCAGGTATTGCCATCCCGTAGGAAGAAAGGATAGAAAACATCAATAGAGGGTTGGACAAGAACGTTAACCTTGAAAGGAGGTCCTCATATGTGGAACAGCCACCGGACTGATGCGTATGAAGGGATGTTGGCTGAGACAATCACGATGTCCGGCTACAATGGCGACCGCATCCACGCGTACTTCGCGCGACCCCTTGGGGAAGGTCCGTACCCCGGCATCATTCTGATTCCGCATATGCCCGGGTGGGATGAGTTCTACCGCGAGACGACCCGTCGCTTCGCCCATCACGGTTACCTGGCCCTCTGCCCCGACATCTACTGTCGCTATGGACACGGAACGCCTGAGGAAATCGCGGCAAGAGCCCGCGCTGCAGGTGGTGTTCCCGACGATAGCGTGATGGGGGATTGCGAGGGAGCCCTGAAGCACCTCAAAAGCTTGCCCTATTCAAGCGGTAGAGTGGGCGTGATCGGTACATGCTCCGGCGGCCGCCACGCGTTCTTGGCGGCATGCAGGGTGAACGGCCTCGATGCAGCCGTCGACTGTTGGGGCGGCGGTGTGGTCATGCCAAAGGAGAAACTGACGCCTGCCCGGCCGGTCGCACCCATCGACTACACCCCTGATCTGGCCTGCCCGCTCTTGGGCATCTTTGGGAACGACGATCAGTCCCCTTCGTCCGAAGAGGTGGACATCCACCAAGCGGTGCTTAAGCAGCATGGGAAGGAATACGAGTTCCATCGCTACGACGGCGCGGGACACGCGTTCTGGAACTACCATACCGACCGCTACCGGCCGCGGCAGGCGATGGATGCGTGGGAGAAGGTCTTTGCCTTCTTCGGCAAGCATCTCGGCGGTCGAACGTAGTGTATGACCGTGACGAATCGACATGGGAGTGTGCCGTACTGGACGCCCATAGCGAGTGGGCCGTAGGAAGTTTCTGTGTTGGACGGCCATAGCGTATCGACCGTGACGGATTACCGTAGTGGATGACCCTAGCGAATTGACCATGGAGAATTACCATAGCGGATGAGCGTAGCGAGTTGCGGAAGGGTGGTGCACCAGGCGGTACGTCGTCAGATGCCAAAATCCGTAGAACCGTTCACTATCATGGCAAAGCCGGTCGGGCCCCGGTGCAACCTGGCCTGCAGCTACTGCTATTACCTGGAGACTGGGGACATGTACGGCGGGGAGCTCCCGCCGAAGATGTCGGATGGCTTTCTGGAGACCTACATCCGTCAATATATGGAAGCCAGCCCCGGGCCAGTTGTGTCGTTCATATGGCACGGCGGAGAGCCGACACTGGCCGGTCTCGATTTCTACCGGAAGGCCGTCGAACTCCAGCGGCGATACCTTCCGCCCGGCTGGAGCTGCTGGAACAACTTGCAGACAAACGGCATCCTCCTGGATGACGAATGGTGCTCGTTCTTGGCTGAGACCCGCTTCGATGTGGGCCTCAGCATCGACGGTGACAAAAGCACCCACGATACTTACAGAAGAGACCGTGGAGGACGCGGCACCCATGAGCGGGTGGCCCAGGCTGCCCGACGTCTTAAAGCCCACGGCATCCGGCCGGACCTCTTGTGCACGGTGACATCCACTGCCGCGGAAGACCCGGTAGGCGTCTACCGTGCCTTAAGAGACCTGGATACCGGGTGGGTGCAGTTCATCCCCATCGTGCGTCGCGACGCCGATGGTCGCGTAACACCCGATTCCATCACTCCCGAGGGCTACGGAGATTTCCTCTGCGCTGTGTTCGATGAGTGGATCCGGAACGACATTGGGCGCCTTGAGATCCAGCAGGTTGCCGAGATGGGGCTCGCATGGTCGGGCGGAAGCACCAACCTTTGCTGGATGGCGCCGACCTGCGGCCGTGTGCTTGTAGTCGAGCAGGACGGCGCTGTCTATTCCTGTGATCATTTCGTGACGCCGGAGCATCGCATAGGCAACATCGTGACTTCGTCTCTCGCCGAGTTGGTCGACTCGTCTGTACAGAGGAGTTTCGGCGAGTCCAAGCGTGATCGGCTGCCCCGGCAGTGCCGTGCTTGCGCCTGGATTGAGGTCTGCAATGGAGGGTGTCCCAAAGACAGGTTCGCCATCACGGAGGATGGCGAACCGGGACTCAACTATCTGTGCGACGGCCTAAGGCAGTTCTTTGCCCACGCCGAGGGGCGCCTCCGGCGCATTGTGGAGCTAAGGCGATTGGGGCGAAAGCCGGCCGCCATCATGGCTCAACTGCGAGCAGAAGCCCAGGCCCGCTGGCGAGGGGTTGGGCGGAACGACCCGTGCCCTTGCGGAAGCGGGCGTAAGGCAAAGCATTGCTGCTGGGACAAGAGACCCTAAAGCGAAGCACTACCCCAGGGACTGGCCGCTGCAAGGCAAGCACTTGAGACCTGCGCCGTGAGGCACACCTAATCCTCCGACATGGGCCGTGGTACCCACGAACTCCTACGACCTGCGCCGTAGTACCCGTCAAACCCTCCGACATGAGCTGTGGTGCCCACTAGTTCCTTCGACCTGCGCCGTGGTACCCACACCCTACGACCTGTCCCCTGGTACCCACGAAATCCCACGACTCGCGCTCTGGAGCCCATCAAAACAAACAACCGCCCCGTGGGCCCCACGCAATCTCCCAACCTACCACGCAAAATCCCTGTCAAGAGGGAAAATCGGGCGTCTAATGTGCTTGAACTCGAAACGCGATAGGTTAGGGCTGGAAAGACCCGGTCCATCAACTTCTATGATTTCTTTCGCAATGGGTTCGTAAGATGCCCTGTAGTGAACAGCCGACTTAACCAAGACTATCTTCTTGTGAAGAGGCTCAATGCCTACCGAACGGGCGACTTCAGGATCAACCGGCTGGAACCTTCTCTCGTTGACGATGATGTCGACACCACCGCACCTTATAACGGCTGTACGCCCCATGGAACTCTTGACCCCCGTTGACATGGGCCCTCTATGGACAAACTCACCGTCAGATAGTACCTTCACGGTGCCCACAACCCGCACGGGCGCACCGTGCTTATCGTCGAACTTGCCGCCTATCATGGCGTCGAATCTTCCGCCTATGCCTACCCTGAACGCTTCCTCTACCGCCTCCTGGTCCGGGATTGTGATCACTACTGCATCTTGGGCATCTTGCCTTATCAGTTCGCGCAAGACCTCCGTGCCGTCACCCGATGCTCCGCCACCTGTGTTGTCGGCGACGTCGGCCAGAACCACAGGACCTTCCGGGGCTTCCATAGCGTATCTCACTGCTTCAGCCGGGGGTTTCATGTTTGCCTCAAACTGATGTCTGATATCCCAGGCTCTGCGAGCAAGGTCGGTGGCTATCTCTTGAGCTCTCCTCAAGTCACCATCAGTCGTCGCCAAGAACGCAAGCCCGGCATCGTGGATATCAGAGTAGACAAAGCCTCCGTATACGCTCACGTTTAGCACGCCGGATTCCTTTTCATACTCAAAAGCCCGGCTCATCAGTTCTTTGATGGGACCCCACCCGGTCCTCGCCGGGACGACTGCAGGCGCAATCGGAGGCCTCACCACGTAACTTACGGGCTTTATTTCCTTCCTGAGGATTTTGGCTACGAACTCGCCTGCCTCAAGCGCCCTTTCATAGCCGTCTACATGGGGATAAGTGTTATAGCCAAACAGCCCATCGGCAAACCTCACCATGTCGTCGGTCAAACTAGCGTGAAAGTCCAAAGTTGCGACCACCGGAACGTCGGGCCCTACGATATCGCGAACGCTCTTTAGGATATCACCTTCGGCATCGGGCAGACCTTCTACGACCATCGCTCCGTGCAAGGCCAGCAGGACGCCGTCGATCTTCCCGCAACTGGACATGGCACCCTGAACCCCATTCAGGAGGCTAGTCTTCAACGTAGAATATGTATCCCGCTCTACAATCCCGGACGGAGTTGCCGACGCGAAAAGAGTGGGGAAAACCTCGGAGCCCGTCTTTTCACAGAAGTCAAGAAACCCACCGATGGGAGTACGAGTGCCTTTGAAATGGCCGGTCATTTCTGCGCCTTCGGAATATCCTCGCTCTTTGAAGTGCTTGATTTCTGTCTTTATGGGGCTAAAGCAGTTGGTCTCGTGGCTAATACCACCGATTACGAACTTCCAGCTCATTGTGTAAGGCTCCTCTCTTAGTTGGTGATGGTACGGAAAGCGACAGACACTTACTTCCCAGCCACTTGCGGCGACCGAGATGCCCGACTCTAGATACTGCCGGGACTTGAAGACACAAACCCGAATGATGCTGCTTAATCATCAGAGATCGTCTTGGATATAGAGGAGCGATTTTCCTGTTTAGCGGGCATCTGTATTTGAGAAACCCGGGGGAGGATGCGGACCTCATATCCAAGAATCATCCCTGCAGCAATCCCAGTTGGACAGCTATGAAGTCCGTGAGCAGTGTGGAAGATGCTGTCGTCCATTCGGGCGAACCTTTCGAGGGCCGGGTCCGGGGGAGTGGTGGGAAGAAGGTGGTTCCCGTGATCATGCCTGACACCCCTTGCGCTGTGCCTGCGGAGAGCGGGCACGTTCGGAGGCTCAAGGAAGCCTTCATCGAGATCTACGGAGGTCCGGAGGAGGACGTGCGCGTCTTCTTTGCCCCCGGGAGAGTAAACCTCATTGGCGACCACACAGACTACAACGGAGGACTTGTCCTGCCCGCCACCATATCTCTGGGGATATATGCCGCTGTGAGATACAAGGCGTCTCCACAAGACCCGGAAAGGGTGTTTCGGGCGAGGTCCCTGGATGCCGAAGGAGAGCTCCGCCTCAGATTGGCTGATCTGGAGAAGGGCGAGGATTGCATAGGAATGGACGATATAGATGACCCAGAACAGCGGGAGGTCCGCGTCAGGCTTGCCGGTTGGCAGCCAGGAGAGGTCAGCGTCAGGATAGCAGTCCGAGAGCAGGGAGGGGTCGACGTCAGGCTGGCCGGCCCCGAGCACGAAGAGGCTGGGCATGGAGAGGCCTGCCTGGAGCCAGCCGGCCCGGACAAGGAACACGTAGGGACGCCAACCAGTTTGCCTGCGCGACCCGGCAGTTGGACCGCATACCCCAAAGGCGTGGCGAAGTTCTTGATGAAGGAAGGACTGCCCGTCCCGGGATGCGACCTTCTATACCTCGCCGACCTTCCCATTGGAGCCGGGCTGTCCTCGTCTGCCGCTCTGGAGCTCGTCACGGCCTATTCGCTTCTCAGCAGGACGGAAGTGGACAGGGTCTGGCTTGCCAAGCTCTGCCGCAGGGTGGAGAACGAATTCGTGGGAGTGCAGTGCGGTATTATGGACCAGTTTGCCGTCGCCATGGGGAAGAGCGGCTATGCCATCCTGCTCGACTGCGGGAGCCTGGAAGTGCAGGGAGGGCGCGCCACTCTGCTTGACTGCGAGACCGTCGAGGGGAAGGAAGACTGCGCCACCCACCTTGACTGTGAGACCCTTGATTGGCCGGAAGGCCGCCCCACCCTGCTTGACTGTGAGACTGTCGAGGGGAAGGAAGACTGCGCCACCCTCGAGTGGAAGGAGGGCTCCACGGTCCTACGCGACTGCATGACCCCCGGCTGGGTGTATGTCCCGCTAAACACAGGCGAGTACTCCTTCGTGATCATGGACAGCCGCAAGGAGAGGAGCCTGGCTGCCTCCGCGTACAACCAAAGGAGGGCACAGTGCGCCGCTGCCCTGAACCTCATCGCGAAACACAAACAGATCTCAAACCTGTGTCAGGCCTCACTGGAAGATGTCCTGCGACATGTGGATGACCCGGTGCTCCGGAAGCGGGCGCGACACGTCCTAACAGAGAACTTGCGGACCAAGGCGGCTGCGGAGTTCCTGAGGCAAGGTAAGGTTGCGGAGCTCGGGGCTCTCATGGTGGAATCCCACAGATCCCTGAGGGACGACTACGAAGTAACCGGTCCCGAACTCGATGCTTTGGTCGAAGCAGCCCTGCAGGCTAAAGGCTGCATCGG
>DUUV01000026.1 GCA_012841375.1 Candidatus Fermentithermobacillaceae bacterium | reverse complement strand
TCTTCGGCCAATTGAGCCACCATGCCACGGCGCCCCATTTTTCTTTGATCGCTTCCACCGGCGCCCACGCCTGGTCTTGCCTGTAATCCGAAGTCACGTCGGCGTCTTGCCGCGTTGGAGCGCCTCCTAGGATGCGCATTTTGCGGGAAGCGTAGGTCCGCGCCAAAACGGCCTGGGCTTTGAGGGCCTCAAGGCCGGCTGAAGCCGGCATCTCGGAAGCCACAACGCCCTTTACGTACTCCTCCAAGTCCAGTCTCACCACGGTACCCTTCTCGGCATAGAAGACGTCGATGCGGAGGATGGGGTCGCCTCCTTGTGGAGTGATAGGGAAGACCGGCCCCTGGGAACCAGGCCCAGGCAGCCCCAGATAAACACCTAGAACAAAAAGCAGAAGGTAAAGGAGTCGTCTCAAGCGCCGTACCTCCCTGTGACGCTTGATAATATTGCTGATGAGGGGTGATTATGACTCCTGGAACCCGAGCGGGAGTATTACAGCTTCGCGTAGGAGCGTCTCGGGAGATCGGTCTCCTCTATGTCGGCACCCAGAAGACGCAGTTTTGTAGCGAAACCGCTGTATCCACGGTAGATGTGCTCCGTACCGAAGATCTCGCTTTTTCCCTCGGCGGCGAGAGCGGCCAACGACAGACAAGCTCCTGCACGCAAGTCAGTCGCCTGAAGAGATGCTCCGGTAAGCTTGGGCACGCCCTCGATGATAGCATTTGAGTCTTCTATTTTGATTTTCGCGCCCATGCGGCTCAGTTCTTCAGCGTGGTTAAACCTGTTTTCAAAGACCGTCTCCGAAATGAGACTCGTACCTTGTCCAAAGGCCAGTAGGGCCATGAACGGTGCCTGTACATCGGTGGGGAATCCGGGATAGGGAAGAGTCTTGATGTTGACCGGCATTGGCCGGGAAGGCATGTCGATCTCTACAGACCTGGACCCCTCAAGGAGATGGGCACCGCTCTCCTTCAGCTTGGCGAGCACCGACTTAACATGAGTAGGAATCACATTTTCGACCATTACTTTGCCGCGGGTTACCGCCCCTGCGACGAGGTAAGTAGAGGCCTCTATCCTATCCGGAATTATGCTGTAGCGGGTGCCGGTCAGCCGTTTGACTCCCTGGATTTTGATGCGGGAAGTGCCGGCTCCACTGACTTCGGCTCCCATAGAATTGAGGAAGTTGGCCAGATCAACAATCTCCGGTTCCTGCGCTGCGTTCTCGATTACGGTGACTCCCTCGGCCCCGACGCCGGCCATCATGATATTTTCAGTTGCCCCGACGGATGGGATATCCAGGTAGATCTCGGCTCCCTTAAGTTTCTTGGTCCGCGCCCTGATGAAGCCGCCTTCAACTGTGATGTCGGCGCCCATGGCCTGGAAGCCCTTGAGGTGGAGGTCCACCGGTCGTTGCCCGATGGCGCATCCTCCCGGCAAAGGCACGGCGGCGGTACCTAAACGGACCAGCAGGGGCCCCATGATCAAAAACGAAGCCCGCATCATCCTCACAAGATCGTAAGGGGCTTCGTGCCGCAACGGTTTGCCCGGGTTTATCCTCACGGAGGTACCTGCCATTCTCACGGATACGCCAATGGATCTCAACATATCCGACATTGTCTCAACATCGCGAAGACGGGGCACACTATCAATTATGGAAATGTCTTCCGACAAAATCGCGCCTGCCATGATAGGCAGGGCAGCATTCTTGGCTCCGTCACACCTGACTATTCCCCTTAGGGGCTTTCCACCTCGGATAATCATACTCACTGTACCGGCTCCTCATCGCTTGTCTTTGGACAAGCCTCCAGGTCGAGACTTCAATTCCGTTCGCTGATCTAGTGTCTATCTCATGTCAGTCCAAAATGCCCGGAAAAAACGGTGTCCTATTAGCAATCTCACCATTCGTTTGCCCGTCAACGAATGCTTCGCGATGACGGGTCGGAGCCTGGACAATGAATAGACTGGTTCATTTAATGGGCTCTCACGATGTCTTTGACTTTCATCAATCTGGAAGAGTTGGCCCGGTCCACTTCCTCCAGCCGCATCTCGACGCTCTTGATAGCCTCCTCCAACTCTGGGATGAGTACGTACTCAAGGGCGTTGACTCTTCTTCTGGTCCTCTCTATCTCATCGGCCAAAAGCTGGATTTTGCGTTCTATTTCCGACAACTTCACAAGCAAAGGGAGTATTCCCTGAAATTCCTTGATAGCGTCATCCAGATCGGATGACGTGGATGCGAGTCCGTACGGTGGAATGCCCAGACCCGGCGAACGCTTGTTGCCGGATTCTCCCGCGCCTGAGGCTTCTCCGCTCTCATCACCGGATTTCCGGAGCTCCATCTCCGGTACCACGACGTTCATGATACGCCTGTAGCTTATTGACACTTCCTCGGGTCCACTTGACGCCATAAGCGCTTCCTCCAAAACCGGCGGGCTGAGAAGCGCCCTGGCCTGCCCAAAACTCCTGTAAGCGACTCCAAGCCGCCTTTCCAGCTCCGAGCGGAGCCGCTGGTTCTCGTGAACTATGGCCATGAACTCCTTCATCAGCTGGTCCCGCTTATCCTTAAGGAGTCTGTGGCCACGGACGGCCATCCTGACCCTGTTCTTGAGCCTGGTAAGCTCCTGTCGGGTAGCGCTAACCCTGAGTTCCAACGCCCCGCCTCCTTCCTACTCGGCGGCCGAGGCGGCGCCGCCAGATGTCTTGGACTTCAGGTACTTTTCGGCGTTCTTGTCGGAAACACGCTTAAGTTCGCTTCTGGGCAGCAGGGTCATGAGGTCCCAACCGATATCCAAGGTCCCTGCGATGGGCCTGTTTTCATTGGCCCCCTGCTTCACGAACCTCTCCTCAAACTCGTCGGCGAACCGGAGGAACAGCTTGTCATTGTCGCTCAGGGCAGCCTCACCCAAGACGACCGACAGCTCGCGGGCCTCCTTGCCCCTGTCGTACGCGTCCGAAAGCTGGTTCAACACATCGGCGTGGTCCTCCCTTGTCTTGCCTTCGCCGATACCTTTGTCTTTCAACCTCGAAAGCGAGATGGAGATATTGATGGGAGGATAGATTCCCTTCTTGTGAAGCTCGCGCGACAAGATGATCTGACCTTCGGTGATGTAACCCGTGAGGTCCGGGATCGGGTGGGTCTTGTCGTCCTCAGGCATAGTCAGGATAGGAATCTGCGTAATCGAGCCCTTCTTCCCCTGTATTCGCCCTGCTCGCTCGTAAATCTGAGAGAGGTCGGTGTACATGTAGCCCGGGTAGCCACGACGTCCCGGCACTTCTTTTCGGGCCGCAGACACTTCGCGGAGAGCCTCCGCGTAGTTGGTCATGTCGGTTAGGATTACGAGTACATGCATCTCACGCTCGAAAGCGAGATACTCGGCCACCGTGAGCGCCATCCTCGGAGTGGCGATTCGCTCGATGACCGGGTCGTTGGCCAGGTTCATAAACAACACGGCCCTGTCTATGGCGCCCGTCCGGCGGAAGTCGGTCATGAAGTAATCGGCTTCCTCAAAGGTAATGCCCATGGCCGCGAAGACGACGGCGAAAGGCTCGCTCCCGGTAAGGACAGTGGCTTGACGCGCGATTTGTGCTGCCAACTGGGCATGAGGTAGGCCCGAGCCTGAAAACACGGGCAGCTTCTGGCCGCGGACCAACGGGTTCATGCAGTCAATTCCCGAGATGCCCGTCTGGATGAACTCAGAGGGGTATGCCCGGGCGAACGGGTTGATGGGGCTGCCGTTGATGTCCAGCCTCTTCTCGGGGATGATCTTCGGGCCACCGTCGATGGGGTTCCCCGCTCCGTCAAAGATCCTTCCCAGGATGTCAGGGGATACGGGGATCTCCAGCACCTTCCCAAGGAATCTCACGCTGGACCCGGTGACGTCCAATCCCGAAGTTCCTTCGAATATCTGGACAAGCGCTTTCCCTGCCGAGGCCTCCAAGACGCGTCCCCGGCGGACCTCGCCGTCTCGCGTCTCTACCTCCACCAGTTCATCGTAGTGGACTTCGCGGACCTCTTCCACCACTACGAGTGGCCCGGATATTTCTGATATCGTCGTGTATTCCAACGGCATCCCAAATTCCCCCAATGCCTTCACTTTTGTAAGTCCGGCCAGCCCGGTACCCGGAGAACCCGGTTACCTCCTGTCCCTAATGCCCGGATTCTGCCTCGATCTCCGACGAAATGGCCGCCATGATCCTTTCGTATTTGGCCGGCCACTCTTCCTCAGGAGTAATGCGAGCCCGGGCAATCTCTTCTCTCACCGGCAAGGCTGATATCCTCTCGATTCGGGCTCCCTCGTCAAGCGCCTGAAGACCCTTGTGGTGCAAGGTGAGGATCGCCTGAAGTATTCCGTACTGCTTTTTCTGTGAACAGTAAGTGTCTACCTCATGGAAAGCGCTCTGATACAGGAAGTCTTCCCTGAGTGACTTGGCGGTCTCCAGGATCATCCTCTGTCTGGCTGACAGCGAATCGATTCCGACAAGGCGGACGATCTCCGTAAGCTCGGCTTCTTGCTGGAGGATAGACATGGCTTCGTCCCGCATCTCGGGGAAGTCTGGCCCTGCGGCTGCCCTGAAGTACTCATCAAGCCTCTCTGTGTACAGAGAATAACTGGTCAACCAGTTGATTGCCGGGAAATGCTTTCGAGCCGCAAGCCTATCGTCCAACCCCCAAAACACTTTGACAATGCGCAACGTTGCCTGGGTGACAGGCTCCGAAAGGTCGCCGCCTTGAGGCGAAACTGCGCCGATTGCGGACAAGGCGCCTTCGGTATCGCCCTGGCCCAGCACCTTGACCCGTCCGGCCCTCTCATAGAACTCAGCGAGCCTGGATCCCAGGTAAGCGGGATATCCCTCTTCGCCCGGCATCTC
>DUUV01000139.1 GCA_012841375.1 Candidatus Fermentithermobacillaceae bacterium | reverse complement strand
CTTGGCTATTCGTGCCAATGAAGCGACTCTTCAACGAGACTGTCAAGTGAACGTGGGTGAAAAGCCGCATCCCCGGTTCATCTGGAAATTCATGTTATCAAGGTCCCGCCGCAAGCCAAGTTGTTGATTAATGGTCCATCTTCCCCTCGAAGTACTTCACCAAGGAATGGACCATGGCTTTGAGGCCCTGTACACTCCAACTCTGCCCGCGTTTCTTAAGACGGTTTGAGAACCTGTCGACGTTGGACTCAGCCGCCCCCATCCCTCTCATCCAGGTGACATCGTAGCCCATCTCCTTGAGCCTCTCTCGGTAATCCCTGTAAGCATCAGGCATCTGCCGAATGTGCTGCAAAAGGTCATTTGTCTGCACGCACCTTGTCAAGTTACTGGCATCAGCCTTGGCCCTCTCTCTGGCCTGAGTCAATGAACTGATGAGGGTTTCGGTGTCGCTCTTGTCCAACGCTTCAAACACCCCTTCAGTTCCTTAGTCCCCTGCAAGAGCCTTCTAAGGTCGCGTCTTATGTGAAAGCGATCCACCTGATAAATCGCTTTGGGAAAGTACTCCACGCCCTTTCGAATCCAGCTTGCCCGGTCCCCGTTGATTACCACCACCGTGTTCTCGTCAATATCGTACCGGCTGTAGAGGTGGCGACTGGCTTTCTCCCAGAAGTCTTTGGAATCTAGGTCAAGGTAGTGAGTCTTGCCAACCAAACCGTGCTCTCTGCTACTCGGCGTCCTGGCCTCGCACCCCTCATGGGCTACCATCATGCGCATCTCCCGGCTTTTCTTCTTGCCCTCTTGCATCGAGCACCAGTAACCGTCAGCCTCAACGAACAGCACCGGCACTCTTCGGGTTCCGTTAGCTTCCTCACGCTTCTTCTCTTCTTCTTTCTCCATCAGTTCTCCCAACCGCAATATCAACTGGCGAATGGTCTCGTGGCTCATTATCTGGTGCCGTAGAGTCGCTTAAGGCTCCCCCGGGCCGCGCGGTACGATGGCCCTAACACTGCTTGCATCGCCGCCGCCATGCCCAGCCCAGGACTGACTCGCCCGGACTCAACGCCCAGTACCTCATCGAGAAGGAACACGTACTCTCCCGTTTCTTTGTCCAAGTAGTATCGTCGCTTGTACTCCACATCGCCCAGCAGAGTCGGCACACACCCGGAACTACTTCCTTGACCTCGTAACGTTTCTTCTCTCGAAGCCGCAAAACCGCTCCGTCTAGTTCCTTCAGGACATCTTGCATTACCGCCACGAACATCTCCTGCAATTTCTGGAATACGCCCAATTCCAGTTCCCTGAAGGAAATACCGATGGTCTGACGAAATCTTATCATGGCGAGGAGCCCCCTTGTGTTTGGTCAGCTAACTTAACACTTCGGGATTTGCGGCTTCTCGCCTTCTTTTCTCCTTCAAGACCCCACGAACATCTTACTCATACGTGCAGAGCCTACAGCATTGCACAAATGCAACAAGGGCAGGGGACATCCGCACTGCCTCACGAGCTTCATCTAGGCCTGACACTGAGATTAACCGGAAATTCAGGCTTGCTGTTGCTCCGAGCAACGAAGCCCTCATGTTCGGATTCTCGCACCACGCCACCACATCGCACCGATTGCCGTACATCTGGCAGCCCTCCATCTTTCCATAGCCCTGGGCTCAGGACCAGAGGCGGGGGCAGGGTCCAACATAACGTTCTGCTAGCTGTCGCAACGGCAATCTATACTGCGTTTCCATTCCCACGACACACCGGCATTGTCAAGTGCATGTCTGCCCTAGCACATACTTGACGTTGGGCGGATGGCTTTGTTCCAAGGATAACGTGAATAATCAAAAGATAGGGGCCGCGGATGCGGAACGTACCGACACGGACGATCCGACGTCCCGGCTGTCTCTTGGGACTTTCGGTAAGGAAGGTAGGAGCCTCCGACCCCTCACTCTGCCTAGCCGTGGCGCTAGACGCCGACGGCAGAAACGTGACTTTGGGCGAATGCAGGTATTGAATCCGTTGGCTCGAACGTTCTCCGCGAACTGGAGGAAGAAGCGGCACCAGTGCCCTGGCATAAGGGCCGACGCAAGGTGTGGTATGTCCTACTCAGCGTGAGCGGGTTCACCGAGGAACTGCAAGAACAGGCGCGACTTCGCGAGGACGTTGTTCTGCAAACATAGAAACCCCTCTTATGAGATCGGGAAGTCACCATAGCAGATAGAGCGGGCAGTTCAGCAACCCGTGCGCTGCCTGGCCGCACACTGGGATCATCAGTGCGTTAGATGAAGGAGACATGTCGTTGGTTCGGCAAGTATATGTCAGGCCCAGGAGAGAATGAAGCCTGCCAATACCCAGAGGCCGCCCCCGACGAGGTGTTCGTACGGCCATCGGACCTGGGGCATGGACCGGCTGTACTCCATCAGACTGGCTAGCTCAGGGGGCACGGGTTCGCCACCGCGACGAGATGCGCCAATAACAGCCCAGAGGTGCCTAAAGCTGTATGTCACCACGTCAAACAGCCCCAGTCGAGAGACAATTCGGCACAGCCCATAGAGAAGACAAGGCATTCCCGTGAGAAAAACCGCATTCGCCATGGCAAATGGATCTTGGCGGCCACTTAAGGTGAATCCCACAAAAGCAGCCGCCACAGTCTGCACTAAGGCTATTCGGGCCAACAGCCTCCAGCGGAAAACGAATCACCTACTCCCAATTTCCTACGACAATCAACGCTTGCGAAGGAACCGCCCCGCACGGAGCGAGGTCTGTTCGCCATCGCGCAACGCGAACTCACCGCTTAGCAGCACGTGATGAATACCTGTGTTCTTCCGTATCGGATCGTCGAAAGAACCTGTGTCCGACACGGTCTTCGGGTCAAACACGGTTATGTCCGCCACGTAGCCCTGCTTCAGAACCCCTCTGTCCGGTATGTCCATGATGTCCTTCGCCAGTCCTGTCATCCGGTGGACCGCCATCTCAAGCGAACACAGACCTTGTTCCCGGGCCAGACGCAGGAACCTAGGGAAGGTCCCGAAGTTTCGGGGATGAGGCTTACCCTCGCACTCGGCGGGATCCATCGAAAAACCGCGGCCATCTGACCCGATCGCGAAGTCGTCCTGGGCAAGCATTGTCTTTACATCATCGTCGCACATAGAGAACGAAATGCAGGTAGCTCCGGCATCGGTCTGCCTCGTTACCTCCAGTACGGCTTCAGACATGGAAACGCCTAAGTCTTCGGCGATCTGGCGGATAGTCTTTCCGTCGGCAATCGGGAACTTCCCGTGAGTCGTCACCACGTACAGGCCATCTCCGTCTTCGGGAGTGGCAAACCTCTTGTCAAGATGATCTAGCAGAGCAGCTTTTTCTTCATTGAAAGTACGTCGGACCGCCGCTTCCTTGCCCCCCTGTATCGCCCAGTTTGGCCAGCAGTTTGTGATGCCTGAGGACGAAGCGCGATACGGATACACGTCCACCGATACCTTGACGCCCGCTCGCTGAGCCTCGTGGATCCACTCGGTAAACTCCTTGGCACGTCCCCAGTTTGCCTTGCCAGAAACCTTGTAGTGGGAGATGTGGACCTTCACTCCTGAGTGCCTGTGTATGTTGTACATTTCCTCGAGAGACTCAGGGGTACCCGCGCCCTGATTCCTCATGTGGGATGTCACGATCCCGTCATACTTGGCAACGACCGAGCCCATCTCGTTCAGTTCATCCTGGTCCGAGGAAACCCCCGGCGCATAGCCCAGTCCCAACGAGAGGCCCCAGGCCCCGGCACGCATGTCCGCATCAAGCAGCTCCTTCATTTGGTGAAGTTCGAAGGCTGTCAGTCTGCGGTTCTCGCTCCCGATCACGGCATTCCGAACCGAGCCGTGGCCGACCAGGAGTATGAGATTTGTGGACATCTTGCGATTCTCGCTCTCGGCCCTTTGGACGAAAGCTTCCATGGACGGCGCGGAAAAGGCGCCGGCCTTACCTTCTACGGCGCCATCGGGCTCGGTGTCACCACCTTTGCCAGACGGAAATGGCGTGTGGCCGCACTGCCCGGCGACCTCGGTCGTTACGCCCTGGTAGATCTTGCTCTGGGTGCTGCCTTCGAGCAAGAACGAACTGTCAGAGTGAGAGTGAATGTCAATAAAACCGGGAGCGACTGCCAAGCCCGACACGTCAACCGTTTCGGTTGCGGGAACGTCAATATGTTCGGCAATCAGAGCGATCTTTCCGTGGGCTATCGCCAGATCGGCAACATAAGCGGGTCTACCGGACCCGTCTACGATACTCCCACCTTTTAGAACGATGTCATACACGATTTAGTCCTCCCTAATCATACTAGGCATCCCGTTCTCTCCTATATGCCGCCAGACCCGCCTCAGTACAGTACACGGAATGCCCGGGGATGACTTCTCGCATCGCCAGGGCACCTTCAGGCACTGCTTGAGGACCCTCGTAAAAGATGCGGCGTCTTGATTTCTCGGAGTGAGGATCCGGCTGAGGTACAGCAGAAAGCAAAGCCTTGGTGTAAGGATGAAGCGGGTGATGGTAAATCTCGTCGGATTCGGCCAACTCCACAAGCTTCCCGTAATACATGACTCCAACGCGGTCCGATACATACTTGACGACCGACAGGTTGTGGGCAATAAACATCACCGTGAGGTGGAACTCGCGCTTGAGTGAGTTCAGAAGGTTTATTACCTGGGCTTGAACCGACACGTCCAGTGCCGATACCGGTTCATCGGCTATGATCATGCTCGGCTCTACCACCAAGGCGCGGGCTATGCCGATCCTCTGCCTCTGCCCTCCGGAAAACTCATGAGGGTATCTCGTCGCGTGCTCGGCTTGAAGGCCAACCCTTTCAAGCATATACTCGACGCGCCTGCGTCGCTCCGATTCGTCCGTGACGCCCCGGATCTTGAGACCCTCCCCGATGATCTCTTGCACTGTCATGCGCGGGTTTAGAGAAGCGATGGGATCCTGAAAGATCATGGCGATATTATCCGTAAGGTACTTTCGAAGCGCCCCGGTCATCTTGCCCGAGACCTCGCGGCCACTAAACCTAATGGTGCCCGAGGTCGGCGCGTAGAGACGTATAATGGTGCGCCCCAGCGTTGTCTTTCCGCAGCCGGATTCACCCACAAGACCAAATGTCTCACCCTTCCAGATCCCGAACGAAACGCCGTCCACTGCCTTAACCACTGTAGTTCGACCCCTGCGCTTGCTGGAGAAATGCTTAGACAGGTTCTCGACTTCGAGAATAGGACGTAGTTCTTCAGCGCTCATCGGCGATCCTCTCTTCCGCGTTCCGCCGGATACGGTTCGCCAAAAGCTCCGGCATTTCCACCTTAGGTGCATTCGGGTGCAAGAGCCAGGTTGCCGCGCAGTGAGTATCCGAGACGCGGAACATGGGAGGTTCACGTTCGAAATCCAGCGCGACGGCGTATTTGTTGCGTGGAGAGAACGCGTCTCCGGGCGGTAGGTGGATCATGTCGGGCGTGGTGCCGGGGATCGATACTAATGCCTCTTTGGTGTCAAGATCCGGTATCGAAGAGAGAAGGGCCCAAGTGTACGGGTGAACCGGACGATAGAAGATGTCATCGCTGGTCCCCATCTCAACGATTTTCCCCGCGTACATCACGGCGATGCGGTCGGCCATGTTCGCGACCACGCCGAGGTCATGTGTGATGAAGATGATAGAGAGTCCTCGTTGGGCTTTTATCTCCTTGATAAGCTCAAGAATGCGAGCTTGTATCGTAACATCTAGAGCCGTTGTAGGCTCATCACATATTAGAATCTCTGGATCGCTTGCCAAGGCGATAGCGATGACCACGCGCTGGCGCATGCCTCCGGAAAACTGGAACGGGTACTGATGAAAGCGGGTCTCACAGTCCGGGATGCCCACGGCGTTCATAAGTTCAAGCGCTCGGACCTTCGCCCGCTCCTTCGACATACCTAAAGACAGCGTCAATGCCTCCGTAATCTGCTTGCCAACAATCATGATAGGGTTCAGCGCGGACAGTGGGTCCTGGAATACGAGAGATATCTTCTTTCCCCGTATTTGATAGAATTCCTGTTCCGTAAACTTGGCCAAGTCCTGCCCATCATAGATGATCGAACCCGAATCAATGCGACCGTTTTTCGGAAGGATGCCCAGTATAGCTTTCATGGTCACCGACTTGCCCGAACCGGACTCGCCTACAATCGCCAGGGTTTCACCCTTGTCTAGGTGAAAGCTCACGCCTCTTACAGCCTTCACCAGACCTGCGTAAGCGCGAAAGGAGACCGAAAGGTCATCCACTCTCAAGATGGGTCGTTCCTTTTCCACTGCCACACCCCTAACTAAGCCCCGCGCTGAGTCGGGTCGAATGCGTCGCGCAAGCCATTGGACAACATGTTGAAAGCAATCATCAGAACCGAGATCAACAGGGCCGGAAATAACGTCTGTTCGGGATAGTGCATGAGCACTTTCTGCCCCTCTGAAAGCAGTACGCCGATTGATGACTCGGGAGCCCTGATTCCTAGGCCAATGTACGCAAGAAACGACTCGGTGAAAATAGCGCTTGGAATCGCGACCATTGTCCGCGTGATGATCGGTCCGATTGAGTTGGGAAGGATGTGCCTGGACATCAGAGTGCGGTCTCCAACACCGAGCGTGCGTGCTGCCAAGACATACTCACTGTTCTTGAACCTATAGAACTGCGCTCTTATCATGCGCGCGGTGCCGATCCAGTTCTGGACCACCAAAGCCATGATGATGGATAGCAGTCCGTTTCCAAAGTACAGGATGAACAGCGTAACGACTACGACGGTGGGCATAGCGTTTATGATCTCGGTTATTCGCATCATAACCATATCGATGCTCCCTCCGTAGTAGCCCGCAATCGAGCCGTAGATCAACCCTATGGTAGAGTTGAGAATCACCGAGACGAACGCGATAACCAGCGATATGCGAGCTCCGCGCCATACACGAGTCCAGAGATCTCTCCCAAGGTAGTCGGTCCCAAACATGAAGTAGACGTCATCGTCGACGCCAGAATATTTGTAGTAGTCTACGGTCACGTCACAAAGCTCAACGCCATTAATCACCTGGTAGTTGCTCTTATGGACGATACAACCTTCAGGATACCTCGATGTGTCTCCAAGCGCATCGACGCGCCTGTTCAAGAGCACACGAGTGCCCGCAAAAATGCCGCTCTTGGCGAACGCCGGGATCTTGGGTGGAAGGTTGATGTAATCCATGTTCTGATCGTTGTACCCGTACTCGTTCATATTCGGGCCGACGATAGCCATAGCCAACACGATCGCGATCACTATCAGCGCGATTATGGAGACTCTGCTCTTGGAAAACCGGATTGCCGCATCCTTAAAGAAGCCGATGGGTTTCGTTTCAAACTTAGCGTCGAGGATCGAATCATCGAGTTGGGTCAGAACAAACCTCTCGGGACCAAGATCAGCGAACTGGGGGTCGTCAGGTGCATAGACCTTACTCAATGTTTCTCCCCCCTATCCGGATCCTTGGATCAATAACTCCGTAGGCAAGATCGACGACTAACACGGTAACCAACGAAACAAGCGAGTAGAAAATCAATATCGCGAGCGTCAGCGGGTAGTCAGGGGCATTGATGGAGCTAACCATGAGTCCGCCCATCCCCGGAATCGAAAAGATGCGCTCAATGACTAAGCTTCCGCTCATGATATGTGTGAACATCGGAATGACTACGTTAGCCAGCGGAACCAGTGAGTTTCGTATGCCATGTCGAAGAGTAGCTTGCGTCTCGGTCAATCCTTTGGTTCTGGCCAACAGCATGAAGTCTGAGTTGATAGTCTCGGCAAGCTCCGCACGCAAGTACCGGGTCACTCGCGCTATTGGGCTAAAGGACAAAGCGAGAATCGGTAACAGAAGGGAGTGGAGCTTGCCTGCGCCTGTCGCCGACGCGTCGTAGATTATCGGGAACAACCTCCACTTGAAGGCCGCGAAGTACTGGAGCAGCGTCGCAAAGATGAAGGATGGAACTGAGATGAATATGACTACGGCAAACGAAGTCGCATAGTCGACAATGGTATTCTTTCTAATCGCGGCGATGACACCGGACAGGATACCGAGCGGGAGAGAAATCATGAGAGAAACGATGTTGTTGTACATGGAAACAGGGATCTTGGCTTTCAGAACATCCCAGACAGGCACACCAACGTACAGGCTAATTGATGTGCCCCAGTCCCCCTCGAGCAATAGGCCTCGCAGGAAGATCACATACTGCACCGGAACGGGCTTATCCAGGTGGTATTTAGCACGCAACACCTCAATCTGTGCGGCGCTCATGTCGGGGTCGTCGGCATACATCGTATTACCTGGCATCAGCCGTATAACCATGAAACCAATGGTGACGATGATGAACAACGTGATAAGCATCGCCAATATGCGTTGTAGAGTGTACCTAAGCGAAGGGGTCCCCTCCTACCGGTGAAGCCATCGGTTTGTCTAGAAGACTTGCCAAGGCTCTTCCGACGCCTGCAGGTACGAACCTCTCTCCCGCAGACGTCGGAAGCCGTGAAAAACTAGTCGCTATAGATCAGTCAACAACCTTCGCATACATCCATCCCCAACCAAACGCGGGCTTATAGTCATCGAGAGGCAGTTTAATCCGATCGTTAATCAAGCGTCGCCCGGGGGTCTCGTAAATCGGGATAGTGAGCGCCTCATCAATGAGATACTCCTCCATCTCGAAGCACAGATCCAGACGATAATCGTTGTCCGTCTTGCCCCTCTCGGACTGATTGGCCTTCTCCCACAGATCGTCGTACCAGTCGTTGTAATGAGGTTCGTTCTTGTTGTTGAACCAGCCAGTATACACCTTGAACCCGTTGGCGACATCCGTAAGGCTAACCGACCAGCCGCCCCAGGCAAGCTCGTACGTGTTCGGGTTCTCCGCCGTCCAGCTCTTGCGGAGAGACGAAGCCAGAGAGCTCGCCACGCCTTCGATCTTGAACTCAAACTGGGGTCCAAGAACCTCGGGCCAAGTCTTGTGCAAGAACTCGCTAACCGCTTTGGTGGTGGAAGAAGACTCAGAATAGATCATGGTAACTTCGGCTTTGTCTATTCCAAGTTCATCCAAAGCGGTCTGGAAGTACTGCCGCGCCAGGTCCGGATCGTAACCATTGTTCGGAGGCAGGTACGCCTGAGCCTCAGGAAGATCGCGGAAGAAAACGCCGGTATCTACACTCGAGATAATAGCGGAAGCTACTATCCAAGTAGCAGGCACTCCCTTTACAAGCTTGGCGATAGCTTCCCTGTCAGTGGCATAGAAAAGCGCTTTGCGGAAGTTCTTGTTGCCCAAGGCGTTGTTGTTCTTGGTATTGCCTATGTTAACGCATATGGATGTCACGGATCCAGGACGAGACGGGTGCAGCCGCGGATCGTCCTCATACTGCTCTATAGCGGCAGCGCCTAGAGAGACCGTGTCTATGTTTCCGGCCAGGAACATCTCCAACGCTGTATTGCTATCTGTGATCACATAGAAAACCATTTTCTCGAGACTTATGTCGTCAGCACGAATGTAGTCGGGATTACGTTCAAATACGAACTGGGAGCCTTCCGTCCAATCTGTCAAAATAAACGGTCCGCAACTCATCCAGCCGCCAGTGATAGTTCCGTAAGTATTGGAGGTACGGTCCGCGGAAAAACATGCCTCCCAAGTAGGTTCATGCACCAAGTGCGTGTACTTAGTTGAGAACTGTGTCTTGACGTCGTTCACGGTAGCGAAAGACTCAGTCTCCACTTGCAGAGTGTAGTCGTCGATCTTCTTTAGGCCAACGGTCTCCCAGGGTACCGAGTTAGAGTTACCCTGCTGGCAGTAATCGACTGCGCCCTTGATGGTTATGTACTCACTGGCGACCTGCGAGGCACGCCTGGTTAGAAGCAAAGGATCCATAACCTGTTTGAGCGAGTAGATCACATCGTCCACCGTGATGGGATCTCCATTTTCCCACTTAGCGTTATCGTGAATTTTGATCTCCCACAGAGTACCTTCATCATTCTTGGCTACCGGATCGCCGATAGCCAGCTGCCCCTCAAACACAAATCCGTCGCCGGTCTTGTTCGGAAAATACTCGTAGAGTCCTATAGTGCACGCTTCGATGATAGTAGTGCCGGCAGTCTCTGAGCTTTCGAAAGGATTGAGAGTTGAAACGGTTCCGACATAATTGTACAGTGTTCCGTAAACTTCCGGCTTGTCCGAGCCTGGATCAGGATCTGGCTCAACCGCCGGAGTACCGCATGCGCTGAGCGCGCAAGCGATCAAAAGAACGATCGCAAGTAACGGTCTCTTTCTCACCCTCCTACCTCCCTTTGATAATCATTTGTGCCGGTGCCAGTCTCTGCTTTTCCCAGTGTGTAACCTATATTTCTATTTTTTATGATAAGATTAGATGTGAGAGAGGTCAAACAATTATTAGGCATGCTCCCATTCCAAGATGGAATGACATGCTTACACCCATGGGAGGCGAGCCAAACATGGATGAACTGAAGTTATACTATTTCTGCTGCGTCTGCCGTCACCTCAGCTTCACTAGAGCCGCCCAGGCCTGCAACGTTGTTCAATCAACTATAAGCAAACAGATCGCCTCACTTGAGGAGGAACTCGGAGTGAAGCTGTTCCATCGCAAGCACCGCTCCATTAGCCTCACCCCTGCAGGAATGAGGTTGCTGGAGCACGCGAATACATACACCAACCAATACAGAGCGATAAATGCCAGTGTTCAAAAACTGATGATGGACTACTCGGGTCGCATCAAGATAGGCGTCGGTCAGTACGAGGCCGATCTCATACTCGAACCCCTTAAGCACTTCGCCCATAAGTATCCTGAGGTTGAGGTAAACTGCATGCTCTACCCATACTCCAATCTGGTATCCCTATGCGGAAGTGGGGCTTTGGATGTCGCGATCGGTACCGAACTGTGTTCCAAAATGCTCAAGGGAAAAACATCAGTAGATCTTTTGGCAGATCGGTGGCTGGTAGCCGCTCACCGAGACAGCGACTTCTGGAAACTTGACCCAGAGAGACAAAGAAGGCTTGACGGGCAACTTGTAATAACAACGTACAACAATGATTATGAGCCGGTTCGTCCGCACTGTATAAGCCATCGGACAGACCACAGGGCCTTCACCTACAGCAACACGTACGCTTCACAACTCTTACTCCTTCGAGCCAATATGGGAATCGCGCTGCTACCGTCCTACCTTAGGCCTTTCGTGCCGGAATGCGTGCGGATGGAGGACCTAATGGACCCACCCCTAATTATCAGATTCACGGCTATTTACGACCCAGAGATGTGCACAGCCTCGACCCTTGAGTTCCTTCATATATGTCGGGAGAGTTTGGCTACTCTTAATGCGCCTAATGACCACTCGCGTGCATGCGACGCTGTTCATGTTACTGAGTCCAAGGACATAGCCGGTCTATCGCATACCGCCGAAACGACTATGCCGGCCCCCCACCCTCCTAGTTCCTCTTGACATGTCAGATAGGAGCGCCAAGGTCCCCTGATCCTATGACACTTCACCCCTGGTTTCCCAGGGGTGAAGTGGTGCGGTAGTTGCTCACTACAAATGCAGCAAAGTCAGCGCGCCGCGATACGCCATCAAGTAGTCGGGACCGGTGTACTCCACCGTCACCGGGTCCATGCGCACCGAACCCGGCATAATCGAAGCGGCGTCCGCCTTGGCGGAGTTACGGAACTGCAACCGGACAGTAGCCGGAGCGGGCGGTTTCAGCGCCTTGTACGACCCTAGGTTGCTGAGCGCCCTCTCCGCGGCTTCCTTAATCTTGGCCCGCGCCTTGAACGGATGGAGCCCCATGGCCGACGTCTGGCTTCGCGGCTCCTTGACGGCTACCGTCTCGACGGTGCCCAGCAGGTCGTTAGCTTCTTGACACACCTGGCAGTCGCCGGAAACGAGGACAACCGGGACTCCGTAGTACGCCGCAATCAGGGCGTTCATCCCCGTCTCCCCCATTACCTTTCCGTTGACGGAGTAGTTCTGGACAGCGAGGCTGTACGTGTGGTTCAAAACCCCCAAGGAGAGGCATCTGGAGTGATAGCCTATGAAAAACGCCGCGTCGAAGGCGGAATCCAGGCCCTCCACCATGCCCATGGGTTTGCCTCCGCCGGTTATGAGCCTGGCTTCCGGGTTCAGTTCCTCGGGCAGGATGTTACGTCCGCCGTCGTGAGAATCCGTCACTACGATTTTGGACGCACCCGCCGCCAAAGCTCCTTCGATAGCCGCGTTGGCTTCCTGAGTCATATACCTGCGAAACACCTGGTAATCGGATTTCCCCCGCTCGGTCTGGTCCCAAGCGACGACGCCCGAAATACCTTCCATATCCACTCCGATGAATAACTTCATTGTTGGTCAGCTTCTTGGGATCGGCGCCCTTGAAAAAGGTCTGTCGCAAGCCAAGTTGTTGAGGAGTCTTGACAGCCCTCCCGAACGTGTCCTGCCCGCATACATGATCGGTATATTGGTCTTCTTCCCTAGACCTATCTCGTCCAGAACCCGGTGCGCGATGCCGGAAGCCTTCTTGGAGATCTCACCGTCATCCAGAATATTATGTATACGGCTTATATGCTTCGTGTAATGGTCCATCTTCCCCTCGAAGTACTTCACCAGAGAATGGACCATGGCTTTAAGACCTTGTACG
>DUUV01000009.1 GCA_012841375.1 Candidatus Fermentithermobacillaceae bacterium | reverse complement strand
TGTGCATGTCGCGGGCATTGCCGGTGATAAGGTCTACCTGTGCTTCTGTCATTTCGCGGTCAAGGGACGCCAAGTTTTCGGATACCTTTTGAAGTACGCTGTAAAAGGGTGCTTCCCTGGCGACTGAATCGGAAGAGTGTGTCGCAGGTTTTTCAACCACGGGACCCAGCCCCGGTATAGAGACAGGCCTAAGATACATCGAATTTCCTCCCCCCCGAGATGCCGGCGGCCTTGAGGCGCCGGTCTTAAGTGCTCGGCTTTATGTCCGAAGCAGCTCGAGCGCGCGCTGAGCCATGCTCTTGGCGGCTTCTATGGCCGTGACATTGGCCTCATAGGCTCTGGTTGCCGCCATCATATCCACCATTTCAGTGACCACGTCCACATTGGGATAGGTCACGTAGCCCTCTTGGTCAGCTTCAGGGTGGCCGGGCGAGTACACCCGCCTGAGCGGACTCTGGTCTTCCGCGATCCCGTACACCCTGACCCCTCGCGGCAGTTCTGACGAGTGCCGGGAGAGTATGTCCCGGAACGAGTAGCGGGCCGCGTTGGGCATGAAGAGAGCGGTTTTCCGCCGGTAAGCACCGCCGTTTTCGGTCTTTGTGCTTTCGGCGTTTGCCAGGTTTGACGCGATAAGGTCGAGCCTCAGCCTTTCGGCCGTCAGACCGGACGCGCTCGCCTCAATGGCAGAAAACAACCTCACCTTGTCTAGCGCCTCCCTTCAGTAATCGCTCTTCTTATGAGCGAGAGATGGGCGTTCAGCTGGCCTGAGACGGCTGAGTAGTAGAGTGCGTTTGTCGATACTTCGCCCATCTCGCGATCGATATCGACGCTGTTGCCGTCAGGAGTGATGCTGGACTGGTCTTGCCCGATCCGCCATGGCTGGGCCTCAAGAGTAGGTGTGATGTGACGGGGATCGGTGGCAAGAAAGGTCGGACTGGAGGCACGGCGCGCCTCTGCCAATGCGGTCCGGAAGTCCAGGTCAAGCCTCTTGTATCCCGGTGTCTCCGCGTTGGCGACGTTGTTGGCGAGCACTTCGTGCCTTCGCCATGCCCCGTCCAACGCCTTCCGCATGAGTAGAGCTACGTCCTTCACGATCCATCCCCCCTAGCTGAGACAAACCTCCCGGCACCAACACCCGAGAGGCAGGACAAAATGAAGACCGCCCTCTTCGGAAACCCGGCTGTCATGGCGACTCTCTCTCTTGTCGCTTTAGACCCGCGGCTTTGCGTCACTGCCTTTCGGCAGTTTTGCCTTTATCGGTGCGCGGTAACTGGACTCTATTCAGTTGTGGACGACTGCTATTCTACACGAAATCCAAAAATCCTTCTTTCTCTTGACGAATTTTCGAGATTTTTTCACCGGCGCAATGAAAAACGGGCAAGAAGCGACAGCTCCCTGCCCGTTTTTGCGCTTTTCTTCGCCTTACCTCAGTTTCTTTAGCTCTTCCAGTAATTTCTCGTTGAGGACCCTTATATAGGTCCCTTTCATGCCCAGCGACCTGGACTCGATGACACCTGCCGACTCGAATTTCCTGAGGGCGTTGACGATGACCGATCTGGTGATGCCGACGCGGTCTGCTACCTTCGACGCTACCAGGAACCCCTCGGTGCCTCCGAGTTCCTCAAAGATATGCCGCATCGCGTTTAGTTCCGAGAAGGACAGCGTGCCCAGAGCCACCTGGACGGCGGTGCGCTGCCGGGTCTCTTCTTCAACGGTCTCCTGGTTATACTTGAGGATCTCCATGGCGGTCACCGTGGCGGCGTGCTCGGCCAGGATGAGGTCTTCATATTCAAACTCCTTGGAAGTGCGGGCCAGGACCAGCGTGCCCAAGCGGTCTCCCCCTCCCAGGACCGGAAGGGCCGTCGTGATCTTTTCTCCGTAGGCGCACGGAGTGCCGTCCTTGAAGACACAAACACCCTCGCTGTTCCTGATGTTGACGGCAGGCTCCCGGTACATGAAGAGCCGCTCGTTGTAGGACGGCGGGAAGCCCTGTGCTTCAAGGACCTCCTCCTTCATGACCTTGCAGTCAAAATCGTCCATCAATGCGTATCCAAGGACGTTGCCCATCTTGTCCAGGATGTAGACATTGCATTCGACTGCGTCCCTTATCACTTTCGCGCTACCTTGAAAGTCGACTTCGGTTGCCGCCCGAGAGAGCAGCTGGTTCATGCGTCGTGTCTTGTCTAGTAAAGTCTGCAACCGGTTCTCCTCCTCCTGTAGCCCGCCCTATAGGATGTAGCGGGATACGTCTCTGTCGGACACTAGGTCCGCGAGCTTCCTTCTCACGTACGCGGCGTCCACTCTGACTCTGGGCTCAGTCAGACCGGGCGCCTCAAAAAGCACATCTTCAAGAAGCTTCTCCATTACGGTGTGAAGCCTCCGGGCTCCTATGTTCTCGGCCGTCTCGTTCACCTTGAAGGCCATTGCAGCTAGCTCTCTTATTCCGTCTTTACAGAATTCTACCTCTACTCCGTCGGTGACGAGAAGAGCTTTATACTGTCTTGTCAACGAATTTTCCGGTTCTTCGAGGATTCTGACGAAGTCGGCCTGAGTTAGGGGGTCAAGTTCCACTCTGATCGGAAACCTTCCCTGCAGCTCAGGGATTAGGTCCGCGGGCTTCGAGACGTGGAAGGCCCCCGCGCCAATGAACAGTATGTGATCTGTCTTCACGGGCCCATACTTGGTGACCACGGTTGTACCTTCGACTATGGGTAAGAGATCACGCTGGACGCCTTCTCTCGATACGTCGGGCCCCGTCCCTTGCTCGCGCCCTGCCACTTTGTCCAACTCGTCCAAAAAGACTATTCCCAGCATCTCTGCCCGTCTCACGGCATCGGCCGTGACAGAATCGGCGTCCACAAGTTTGGAAGCTTCCTCCTGGGACAGGACCTTCCTGGCCTCGCTCACCTTGAGGCGGCGTATCTTCTTCCGCTTCGGCAGGATGCCTCCCAGAAGGTCCTGCATGTTCAGTCCCATCTCCTGCATTGAGCTGCCGTCGAAGAAGTTCAGCGTTGGAGTTGAGGTGTCTTCTACCTCGATCTCAACTTCTTGGTCTTCGCATTCACCTCTGGAGAGACGCTCCCTAAAAAGCCTTCTCTCCGCCCTGGCCTTTCGAACCTTCTCCTCAAAGTCGTCTTCATCGTCTGATTCTTCGCGGACTCCGGGATTGAACAGCATCTCGAAGGGATTGCGGGAAGGTTCCCTCCTCTTGGGGATCGGGCATACGATATCCACCAAGCGATCTTCAGCAAGCATATCGGCCTTTGCCTTGACCGTCTCGAACTGTTCGTTACGGACCATCCGCACGGCCGACTCAACCAGGTCGCGCACGATGGAATCCACATCCCGCCCGACATAGCCTACTTCGGTGAACTTGGATGCCTCCACCTTGACGAACGGGGCGTTCACCAGTTTGGCGAGCCGCCTGCATATCTCCGTCTTGCCGACTCCGGTGGGGCCTATCATCAGAATGTTCTTTGGGATAATGTCGTCCTGAAGATCTCCCTGGACCTTCTGACGCCTGAGCCGGTTCCGAATAGCCACGGCTACGGCCCTCTTGGCCCTATCTTGACCTACTATGAATTTGTCCAGTTCAGCCACTATTTCTCGAGGCGTAAGGTCTGCCATCCAAAAGCCTCCCTTGCCCGGTGCTATTCCAGTATTTCCACCGAAATATTCTCATTTGTGTATATACATATCGAGGCCGCGATCTTGAGTGATTCACGGGCGATCTCGCCGGCGGTCAGGTCGCTGTGTCTCACCAGCGCCTTCGCGGCCGCCGTGGCGTAAGGCGCCCCCGATCCTATGGCCAGTACATTGTCGTCGGGCTCGATGACCTCGCCGGTGCCGCTCACCAAGAGGATGTGGTCTCTGTCCATACAGAGGAGCATTGCCTGAAGCTGCCGCAGCACCCTGTCGGTCCGCCACTCTTTAGCCAGTTCTACCGCGGCCCTTTGCAGGTCGCCTCTGGTTTCCTCCAGGTGTCGTTCCAGTTTGTCAAAGAGCGCCAGCGCGTCTCCGACAGACCCGGCAAACCCGGCCAATATCTTGCCCTTGTAGATTTTCCGTACTTTCTTTGCGCCCGACTTCAGGATGGTGCGATTGGCCTCCAGTGTAACTTGGCCGTCTCCCGCCATGGCGCTCATGCCACCGGACCTCACGGCGAGGACGGTGGTACTCTTTATCAAAGGTCCCGAATTGACCATCAATCTGCTTCTCCCTTCGCCCCACCGGGGTCTCCCTTGGCGCCCCCCAACGAGGCGCGGGGATGGTGACTCCTGTAAACTTCCCGAAGATGCTCCGGCATCACGTGTGTGTAGATTTGCGTTGTACGGATGCTCGCGTGTCCCAACATATCCTGGACAGACCTTAAGTCTGCCCCGCCTTTCAAAAGATGAGTCGCGAACGAGTGCCTGAGTGTATGGGGTGAGCATCTGGAGGGGTCGATCCCGGCTTCAAGGAGGTGCTTCTTCAAGACTCTTCTCATGGATCTAACCGAAAGCCTCTTCCCGAAGCGATTCAGAAATAGCGGCCTGCGAAGACTGGTCGTTAAGCGGGATGCGGCCACGCTTCGAGAACCTCCCTCAAGACAAGGCCGGCCGTTCTCCAAATAGTCGCCCAGCGCCTCAAGGGCTACGGAGCCCACAGGGACAAACCTTTCTTTGCCGCCTTTCCCCAAGACATGGACGAAACCCAAAGAGTAATCAATATCTCCTACGTTCAGGCGCTGGAGTTCACCTATCCTAAGGCCGGAGCCATAGAGAACCTCCAAGATCGCCCTGTCTCTCTTGCCTATGGGCGTCTCAACCTCTATCGCCCGGATGAGCGTCTCTACCTCGCCCTCGGACAATACCTTGGGGAGTTCCTGCCTTGACCTCCTCGGGGCGACGGCTTTGGAAGCCTCGGGAGTGAGGTCGCTCCGCCGCTCTACGAACCGGACGAAATTCCGGATACATGACGTTTTGCGGGCTATCGAAGAGGACTTATATCCGCTCTTGGCAAGGTGTTGGATGAAGCCGCGGACATCGTTGGCCGATATCCTGTCGGGTAGGGCCGATCCCTCTCCGCCGTATTTCCCGGACAGGAAGGCCATGAACTGGCCCAGGTCGTTTGCGTACGCGTTCTGGGTACTGGGGCTCTGTGTTTTGGATACGCCTACTTCGGCCAGGAACTCCTCCTGTCTCTTCTCCAACACTGACCTCAAGGGCACACCTTCTCACAGTTTGCAAAACGCCTGCAATCAATAGCCAATTCGGAACTAATGATAACATTAGGTTGCGCGAGGAGCAACTTGTTCTTAATTGTCCACTTTTTGTGACCGGTGATCGCAAGCCTGGTTGGAGCACCGGAACCCACGCCGCCTACCCTGCACCTCAACGAGGAAGGAGCCGCAGGCGGGACACTTGGATCCCGCGACGGGCCGGTTCCAGGTTGTGTAGTCGCAGTTCGGGTATTGGGAACACCCGTAGAACACCCGTCCCTTGCGTGTCCGCCTGGCCACTATGTCGCCTTTCCCGCACTTGGGGCACGTGACCCCGGTCTTTTCCAGGATGGGTTTGGTGTTCTTGCACTCGGGATACCCTGAACAGGCAATGAACTTGCCGTATCTCCCCCGCTTTATCACCATTGGGCGACCGCACTTTTCACAGTCCTCTCCCGCCGGTTCGTCTGCTACCTTGACGCGAGCAATCTCTTCTTCGGCGCGGTCAATCTGCTCTTTGAGGGGTTGCCAGAACTCCCTCAAGATCGCGACCCAGTCTACTTCGCCCTCCTCGACCGAGTCGAGTTTCTTCTCCATGCCCGCGGTGAACGCCAGGTCAACGATAGACGGGAAGTTCTCAGTGAGCAGCTTGTCAACCGTGATGCCCAGTTCGGTGGCGAACAGCCGGCGCTGCTCTCTGGCAACGTACTCCCTCTCGAACAACGTCGCGATAATGGGAGCGTAAGTGGACGGCCGGCCTATGCCGTTCTCCTCCAAAGCTTTCACCAGCGTTGCCTCGGTATACCGGGGCGGGGGCTCGGTGAAGTGCTGTAGGGGCTCGGTCTTCACGAGGCTCAGCACCTCGCCTTCCCTGAGGGGGATGATCTCTTTGTCGTCCTCGGCCGGGCTGTCCCTTCCCTCTTCGTAGACTTTGGTGAACCCCGCGAACTTCATCCTGGAACCCGTGGCCCTGAACGTGGCGTCGCCCGACTTGATATCGGCAGTCACGGTGTCGTAGACGGCGGGCGCCATCTGGCTGGCGACGAACCTATCCCAGATCAGTTTGTAGAGCCTGTACTGGTCGTTCTTTAGGAAACCTTTTACCTCCGATGGAAGCCGCAACACTGATGTGGGACGTATGGCCTCATGCGCTCCCTGCTCCTGGGGTCTCGGCCGCGCGCTCCTCCCGCCGCCGGCGTACTGTGACCCGAACACCTCGCCGATATACTGGCGGGCCTCAGAGGCAGCGCTGGCCGCCACCCTGACTGAATCAGTCCTCATGTAGGTGATGAGGCCGGTGTACCCGTCTTTCCCGAGCTCCACGCCCTCGTAGAGGGTCTGGGCAACCGACATGGTCTTCCTCACTGGAAATCCGAGTTTCCGTGAGGCCTCCTGTTGGAGAGTTGAGGTTGTGAAGGGGGCCGGTGCCTGCCTCTTTCGTTCCCTAGGCTTGACCGAAGCCACGATAAACGGCTTGCCTTTGATGGACGAGAGGACGGCGTCTACATCGGACCGGCTGGAAAGGGCTTTCTTCCGGCCTTTCTCTCCGAAGTACCGGGCCTTTACCTGTCCCTCCTCGCCCTCAAGGTATGCGTCCAGGGTCCAGTATTCTTCCGGCTTGAACGAAGCGATCTCGCTGTCCCGGGCTACGATAAGCCGTAGGGCGGCAGACTGCACCCTGCCCGCCGATAGCCCCGGTCGTATTTTGTGCCAAAGAAGGGGGCTCAGGCTGTACCCAACCAGCCTGTCCAGCACCCGTCTGGCTTGCTGCGCATCGACCAGTCTCTGGTTCACGGGCTTCGGCTTGGAGAAGGCCTCCTTCACCGCTTTTTCCGTTATCTCATGGAACGTAACCCGCTTCGCTTCTCCCGGGTCTATCCCCAGGATGGTGCAGAGGTGCCAGGAGATGGCCTCGCCTTCCCGGTCAGGGTCGGTGGCCAAGTATATAGAAGAAGCTTTCTTGGACGCCTCCCTGAGTTCCCTTATGAGATCGCCTTTACCCCTGATGTTTATGTACTTGGGCGCAAAGTTGTTGTGGACGTCAACCCCCAGAGTGCTCTTGGGGAGGTCTCTCACGTGACCCAAAGAAGCCATCACCCGGTATCTCGATTTCATGAACCGGGATATGGTCTTTGCCTTCGTAGGTGACTCAACTATTATAAGTGGACGTTTCGTCTCAGCCGCCATGCGTCAGCCGCGCTCCTTCCCATTTGTAGCCTGCCCCGCCAAAGCAAGGAATTTTCCTCCTGCCGTCCTCACGACGGCACCCTTCATTTCGAGGCACGCAAGTAATGCCGCTATCTTGCCCGCGGGCATCCCCGGCAGTCTCTCCGACAGGGCATCGGCCGATAGCGGATAGCCCCGAAGTTCCTCGAGAACTGCGGATTCCTCCAAAGTACTCTCCTTAAGCGGCGACATCCCCGGATGATCTCCCGGTACAGGGATACATTCGGTTTCTCGCCCGAGAAAGGATAGCACATCGCGTGCCGATGTTACCAGATAAGCCCCTTCCTGAATGAGCTTGTTGGTCCCGGCGCACTTGGGCGATCTCACGCTTCCCGGCACGGCCATCACAGGTATACCGTAATGGAGGGCCCAAGAAGCGGTGTTGAGAGCTCCTGAACGCGCCCCCGCCTCAATCACGACTACTCCGAGAGACAATCCGGCTATAATGCGGTTCCTCTGAGGAAAGTGGTATCTGAGCGGCCGGGAGCCGTCGGCGTACTCGGATAGAAGCGCTCCTTGGGACGGGATATCACGATACAGATCCCGGTTTTCCCCGGGGTATACGTAGTCTACTCCACACCCAAGGCACGCGATTGTGCGCCCGCCCACTCTTATGGCCGCTCTATGAGCCACCCCATCTATGCCTCTCGCCAGGCCCGATACAACGGTCATGCCCGCTCCGGCGATATCTGCCGCGATCTCCCGGGCAACCCACTTGCCGACTTCGGTTGGATAACGGGTGCCGACGATGGCCACAGCCAGCCGGTCCCTGGGCTCAACAGCCCCGACAATGTGCAGAACCGCCGGAGGATCCGGCAGGCGCATGAGGTTTTCAGGATAGCCTTCCTGTCTAAAGGCGAGCACCCGACTCTCCACGGAGGCCATCGCCCCTTCCATACTTTTCCAGTTCTCGATCTAATGTACCACAAATCGACCCGGGGGGACAGTCGTCTTCTCATAACACCCTCCAAGGAGGGAGATGCTGAGATAAGACCCATGAAACCAGGTGATATGTTGCGTGTGCCGAACATCTGGAAGACTGTCAAGAACATCCTGACGCCGGCCAAAGGGCATCCCGAGCGTACTCGGTTTTCGCTCGGGCGCCGTCCCATACCCGGCGAGATGCCGCCGAAGAAGAAAGAGGAAGGCGAGAAGACCGGAGGCAAGAGGCTTTCCAAGGACCTTGACGAAAACGCTCGTGTCCTCAAAGAGCTCTTTCACGTGCCCGAGTCGTCTGACGTCGTTTTCAGAGAAATACTCTCGGCCAACCCAAAGGTGAGGGTGGTCGTTGCCTACGTGGAAGGCATGAGCGCCTTCGACAAGCTGTTCAGGTGTGTACTTCAGCCGCTCATGCTCTTGAGCCCGATACGGAAGACCGGCGGCAAGAGTCCGGTCGACTGGCTGGAAGCGGCCTTGTTGCCAAACGGCCAGATTGAGCGCACCCGCAGCATCCAGAAGCTTGTTGAGAGCATGCTCATGGGAGACACCGTGGTGCTTGTGGAGAAAAGCGACATAGCCCTGGTGGTTGAGACCAAAGGTTGGGAGCACAGGCAGGTAGGCGAGGCGGTATCCGAGCGCATCGTGCGTGGCCCGCAGCAGGGGTTCGTTGAGGTCCTGAGGAGCAACACGGCCCTGCTCCGCTCGATTATCCAGAGCCCCGACCTCGTGGTGGAAAGCCTCGATATAGGCGTAACGGCAAACACCAAGTGCGCGCTCATATATATGTCGTCGATCGCCAATCCCAAATTGGTGGACGAATGCCGTAGACGGATACTGAGCCTGGACGTATCGGAGATATTCACTTCGGGAGAGCTGGAGCAATTCATCGAGGACACCCATACACTCTTGCCTACCATCCTCAGCACCGAGAGGCCCGATCGGGTGGCTACTCACCTCATGCAGGGGATGTGCTCGATAATGGTGTCAGGCGACCCGTTCGCCCTGATCGTGCCCGTCAACGTATTCACGTTTCTGCACAGCGCCGAAGACCGCCTGATCCGCTGGCCTTACGGAAACGTCCTCCGGATCATCCGGTACATCAGTTTCTTTCTCACCGTGTACCTACCGGGCTTGTATGTAGCCATAGTGAACTACCACCCGGAGATGGTCCCGTCGGCCATGATGATGGCCATCGCCGCGTCCCGGGAACCCATCCCTTTTCCCCTCTATGTCGAAGTCCTGCTCATGTTCTTTGCGTTTGAGCTCATCAGAGAAGCCGGCATACGGATACCTTCGCCCATCGGTCCCACTATTGGCATCGTGGGCGCGATTCTAATCGGCGAAGCCGCAGTGACCGCCTCGATTGTCAGTCCCATCTTGGTCATAATCATCGCCGTCACGGCAGTCGCTTCTTTTACCCTGCCAAACCTGGAGATAGGTATGTTCATCAGAGTCGCGACGCTCTTGTTCATCGTGGCCGGGTCAGTCCTGGGCCTCCTCGGAATAGTGGCCCTGACCTATGTGATGCTCTGCCACGCCTTCGCCCTGAACAGTTTCGGGGTGCCTTTCCTAACTCCGCTGGCCCCTATGCGACAACCCTCGTATAGAGGGGCTTTCGTCTCCGAACCGTGGAAGGTCGAAGGGCGCCCGTCCTACATACATCCTAAGGACGTTCAGCGCTTGGGCCGGGTAGCGCGTCTTTGGGACGCCGGAGCGACCCTTCACGACGACAAGCCAAAAGGAAGGGCAGGTGACGGCGGTGGGCAAGGAGCCGGGGAGAACCCAGAGGCAACCGGGGGCCAAGACAAGAAAACCGGGGACACCCCAAAGAGCGGGGGCGGAAAGAGCGCAAGGCCCGGCGACGATAGATCAATCTGATGGCGCCAATGGGTCGACGTCAAGGATGAAGGAGACGGCTCTTGCCCTGGGCCACGTCTCAGGGGGGCAGATTGCCTCGCTGATGGCTTTCTTGCTCGGGGTGAAGGCCTTCCTCATCACCCCTACATTCCTTACGCTTGAACTCTCCACGGGAGCGTGGATGGCGGTCATCATATCCACCACCGCCGCGGCTCTGGGAACTATAGGGTGGCTCAAGTGGTCCAGTGTTACCGCGGGTCTTCCCTTCTTCGCGGCGCTTCAGAAGACCTTGGGGAAAGCACTGGGGACACTGGTGTGCGCATTCATAACCGCGGCATTCACGGTAGCCATCTCTTTCAGCATGCGACTCTTCGCAGGAGGAGCAGCCATCGGCCTCCTCCCGGAGATCCCCATCGAAATCCTGCTCATAGTCCTCATCGCCGCAAGCGCCTACTCAACATGGGCCGGCCTCGAGAGTCTGGCAAGGGCGTCAACTTTTTTCCTGGCGCCCACGGCGATCTCGTTTCTGCTCATTATGCTGGCCTCACTGAGAGACCTGGATGTAAGAAACCTCACGCCTTTCTGGGGACCGGGTCTCCCGGTAGTGGCTCTCAAAGGGCTGCGGCTCGTGGGCCTCTGGGGAATACTGCCGGCCTTCGCGGCGCTCAAGACCTACGTCCGCAGCGAAGGAGACCTCTCCAAAGGAGTCATGCGAGGCCTCTGGGCTGCAGGCGGAGTTCTGGCGGCGACCGTGGTCTCGGTGCTCCTCTTCTTTCCCTATCCCTCCGGTACACGGCTGACTCACCCCATGGGGATAGTGGCGAGGTCTATATATCTGGGCAGGTACGTCCAGCGCGTCGAGGCGGTGTTTGTGTTTACCTGGTTCTTCGGCTCAGCCATACAGGCCGGGTTCGCGTATTTCGTGATCCTTGTCTTCCTGGCAGAGATGTCGGGCACGAACACGTACCGGCCCTTTCTGCCTGCGCTGACCGGCATCACATTCGCCATAGGCGCCCTACCAGTCAACCTACTCCAGGCGGCCCAGCTCCTGGGGACGTACTTCTTCGACACGGCCGGCATAGGTCTCTTAGCCCTGGGATGGGTGCTCTACGCCGTCGCCCGGGCGAGGGGGATAGAGCCGGCAAGAGATGAAGGAAAAACGGGCAGTCGCCCAGAGGGGCCGAAAGGTGGTGCCGCGGGTGCTTCCCTTCAGAATCCGGGGTCGTCTTAAGAACGCCTTGGCGGTTAGCCTAGTCCTATCCCTATTCCTCCCGGGGTGCTGGGGGCGGAGGGAGGTTGAGGAAAGGTCATTCATCCATGTCATGGGAGTAGACAAAGGGTCACGCGAGAGGCTCCGGGTAACCGTCGCGATCGCGGTCCCCAGGACTCTCAGACAAGGGGCAGAAGGCTCCACGGCTGGGAAGACTTCCGTCATCCTTGACGGCGAAGGCTATGACATAGTGGACGCCTTGAATTCGGTGGAGGCCATAAGCTCGAGAGAGTTCACCGGCCAGCACATCACCTGTCTCGTGCTGGGAGAAGGTCTGGCAAAGGAAGACATATCGCCTGTCATAGACGTTTTTCACAGGAGCATAGAGTTCCGGCCCACCACGCTTGTGGTGGTCTGCAAGGGCGAGGCAAGAGACTTCATACGGGGCCTCAAAGCACCTGAAGAGATCGATATCGCCGACTATCTGACCAAAGTCATTGATACCGGGTACGCGTCTCTAGGCTACTGCCCAATAATGACCTTGCACGACTTTTCCGAACGTTATGAGACCAGCGGGGTTTCACCATGGGCGCCTCTGCTCGCTCTTGCTGCGCCCATCGGCGATGATGGGGGCGACACCGGGAGCAGCGGACCTCCGGAAGGCCAGGATGACAGCGCGCTCATGCCCGCAGCCATCGTCGGAACCGCCTTGTTTGCACTGGAAGGTGTCAGATACCGCATGGTGGGGTATCTTCAGACCGAGGAAACGAGAGCCGCGCTCCTACTGGCCGGCAAGGCCCGGTCATGGTACTTCGACATACAAAGCCCGGGAGACGAGAGCCTTATCAGCATCCTTGTCAGACACTCTTCTGTACGCCCCAGGATCGACCGTCAAGGAAACAAGGTGGCCGTTCATTACGTCATTCGCATGAGCGGCGGAGTCGAGGAATACGCGGTCGATCCCTTGGCTCCCCCTACATCAGACCAGACCCGAGCCGCAGTCGCCGAGACTGCTTCCCAGCGCGTCGGGCAGCTCTGCCAGATGTCCTTCGACAAGATGATGAAACTCGGATGTGATGGTATCGCTCTGGGAAGGTCCGTCCAAGGAACCTTCTCGACTATGCCCGAATGGGAAGCTTTCAACTGGAGGTCGATACTCCCGGAGGTCACGGCCACCTTCGATGTGAAATTCGATGTCTACTCGACCGGACTCGCCTTCCAGCGACCTTTCCCGAGGTAGGGTCGCCGTTTGCCCCGATTACCGGAGGAAATCGCCCTCTGTGTCAAGAAGTGAAGACCCATAGGTCCATTCTCCGCGGGGGTTGATTTCATGGCCGGCCAGAACCGGGCACTCAAGCGGGCGCTGGAGCGTTCACTGGAACTATACCGGTACGATGAAACCCTCCGGCGCAGTCACCGTTACATAGCAGGAGTAGACGAAGTAGGCAGGGGCCCCATGGCCGGTCCGGTGGTCGCCGCGGCCGTGATCCTGCCGCCGGAACCGGTGATACCCGGTCTTGATGACAGCAAGAAACTTGCCCCCAAGAAAAGGGAGCGCCTTTTCCACCTCATACTGGATTCTTGCGTAGCTTTCGGCATTGGGATGAGATCTTCGAGATTTGTGGATGAAAAGGGTATAGCCGAAGCCACCCAATCGGCCATGAGGATGGCGGTCCTGTCGCTTTCACTTAGGGGTTTCACACCAGACTTGGTCCTTGTCGACGGTTACCCGGTCAAGGGTCTCTCCTATCCCCAGGAGGCGTTGATCAGGGGTGATTCGACTTCGGCCTCAGTAGCGTCGGCATCCATAATCGCGAAAGTCACCCGGGACCGCATCATGGAGCGGTTCGAAAAGCTGTATCCCGGGTACGGCTTCCACGAACACAAAGGATACTGTACGGCTTCCCACCGCTCCATCATCCGCTCTCTCGGCCCCTGCCCGATCCACCGGAGGTCATTTGCGCCGGTCTCAGCCGAAGTCCACAACTCCTTTGAGGATTTCGAATCTCACCGGACCTAGCGGTGGTACCTGGACTTCCCTAACCAAACCGCCGTCCCCGGAGGGTCTAAGAGGCGTGGTCTCCGAAACCGGCCGGGCCAGGCAGACGTCTACTCGAAAGACGGTCTCTTCGCTCACAGGCCTGCGTGCAACGTAATGCCGGATGGCAAGCCGGAGCCGCCGCAACTTCGCGGGTCCCAGAGACTCGGCAGGCGATTCTAGCGACCCTTTCCCCCTGTACCTTATCTCAATGAACACCGTGACGCCCCCTTCGTGGGCCACCGCGTCGACCTCGCCCAACCTGCAGGTGTAATTGCGCTCCAGGATGTGGTAGCCCAACGACGCGAGGTAATCGCAAGCGGCGTCTTCGATGAGGGAGCCGACGTTTCTCGATGCCTTACTCATGGGAGACCCACGGTTTGCCTGTAAGACAGGGCTTCGGCCACGTGTTCTTCTTCAACCCGGGGCGAACCCTCCAAGTCGGCGACAGAAGTCGCCACCTTAAGCACGCGGTAGTAGGCTCTCGTGGAGAGGCGCATTTTGTTGACGGCGTCAAGAGACAGTTTTCTGGCCCTGCCCGAAAAGGTCACCAGAGTCGAAAGCTCCTTAGGGCCCATCTCCGAGTTGCAGACGAGGCCGGCGGGATCGAGACGTCTCCTCTGCCTCTCTCTTGCGGCCAGCACTTGGTCCAAGAGTTTCGACGAAGCCTCTTCCCTTCCTCCCGACAGCTCTTCCACCGGCACCCGGTTGACTGCTACACAGAGGTCCATGCGGTCAAGGAAAGGGCCGCTTATCCTACCTATGTAGTTCCGCCGGGACTGAGGCGTACAAAAGCATTCGGCCAGGTCGTCCCCGAATCGCCCACATGGGCAATTGTTCATGGCTCCAACAAGCTGGAACCGGCAGGGAAACCTGTAAGACCCCCTGGAACGGGTGACCACGGCGTAGCCGTCTTCAATGGGTTGCCTTAGTACGTTGAGCACAGAAGGCGCAAACTCAGGCATTTCGTCTAGAAACAGCACCCCCCGGTGGGCGAGGCTGATCTCGCCGGGCCTTGGATTTGCCCCGCCTCCGATAAGGGCGGTCGCGGTCACCGTGTGGTGAGGAGCCCTGAATGGCCTGTGCCTAATTAGCCCGCCCCCGGGAGGGAGGATTCCGGCGACGCTGTGTATCCTCGTCACTTCCAGGGCTTCCTCTTGCGTAAGGTCGGGTAGTATTCCAGGCAGAGCTCTTGCCAGCATGCTCTTTCCCACTCCCGGAGGTCCCGTCATCAGCATGTTATGTCCGCCACACGCCGCCACCAACAAAGCCCTCTTGGCCACGGCCTGCCCCCTTATCTCGGCGGCGTCAACGGCTGTCTGTGCCCGGGGCTCTCTATGGGACGCGCTCGCGACCACCCGCGGGAGAGGGGCGTCGCCTTTCAGAAAAGTCGCGACCTCGCCCAAGGACTTGGCCAATAGCAGGTCCATGCCTTCGAGGAACGATACGTCACCGGCGTTTCCCCACGGTAGGATGGCGCCTTGGATACCGTCTGGAAGGCACAACACCATGGGCAGGACTCCCCTCACCGGTCGCAGGGTACCGTCCAGGGCAAGCTCCCCAAGGAGAAGGTATTCCCGTGAGCTTTCGCCAGAGAGTTGCCCTGAAGCCCCTAGGATCCCGGCGGCCACCGCCAGGTCCATCTGGGACCCGTCCTTATGGAGGTCTGCCGGCGCCAGGTTTACGGTAATCCTCCTTGCAGGCATCTCGAACCCCGAGTTCTTGATGGCGGACCTCACCCGGTGACGTGACTCTTTGACCGCCGCGTCTGCCAGCCCTACTATCTCCAGCCCCGGCAGCCCGCCCGACACATCGGCCTCCACCCGAACGGGAATCCCGTCAACGCCGGCAATGGTCGCGCTCCACATACGCGAGAGCAAAAGCCATAACCTCCCCGGAATGCCTTTCGACAGATCCGGTCACAGTGTACCACAGATTCCCAAGTTTTGCCATATCCCTGCTTCTCCTCGAATCAAGAGACCGCCTTCTTCCATGGCTTTCTTGATGGTTGCCGCTACGAGATGTTAGGTGCTAGAATGTTTGATGCTAGAATGTTTGGTGTACAGAAATATTGCTCTTAAGAGAATGGAGAGCCCGGACTTGTTTGAAGACCTAGACATTGAAAGACCTGGGGATGAGTCATCGCACGAAGTCTCTACCGGACATGAGTCCAGCGGAGCGGCGGTTTCCCCTTCCCAACCTCCAGCTCACCCCGTGTCAACCGACGAAGCTGCACCTTCGCGTCTTGGACCCCTCACGGAGGCCGTGAGAACCGCAGAACCTGCGGCTTCCGGGTCCGAACCTCCCGTAACGGCAGCGGCCGTGGGCGAGCCGATAGAGTCCGCCGGAGAAATGAGAAGGAGAATACTGAACCTGGCCCTCCCGTCGCTCGCCGAGATGACGCTCATGACACTTGTATCCATGGCCGACATGATCCAGGTGGGAAGGTTGGGCCCGTGGGCCATCACTTCAGTAGGTTTGTCCAACCAGCCCATGTTCATCGCTATGTCGGTGTTCATGTCTTTGAACGTGGGCGCGACGGCCATTGTGGCGCGGTCCATAGGAGCCAAGAAGACCGACGAAGCCTTCGCCACCGCCCGGCAGGCGCTGGTCATGGCTTCGATGTTTGGTGTGGTGCTTGGGGCTTTGGGCATGTGGTTTGCGCCTTCCCTCCTCCGGATGATGGGGGCCGAGGCCGACATCATGGTGCCGGGCACCGGCTACCTCCGGATCGTTGCCGCGGGATTGGTCTTCCAGGGAGCGACCGTGAGTCTCAACGCCTCATTGAGAGGCGCCGGCGATACCAGGACACCCATGTCGGTCAACATCGTCGCCAACTTGGTTAACGTAGTGGGTAATTTCATCCTCATAAACGGGTATCTTGGTTTTCCCAGGTTGGAAGTCGCCGGAGCGGCTCTTGCCACCACATTCTCCAGACTGGTCGCCCTTGTGCTGGTCCTGCGCAAGGTCTTCGGCCATAGGGGAGCCATCAAGATGTCCCTGCACGATTCGTTCCGTCCTGACCCGGCCGTCTTGAAGCGGATATTTCGCGTGGGCCTACCTGCCGCGATGGAACAGATGGTCATGCGTTCGGGACAGATGACCTTCGCCCGTATAGTGGCGAGTCTCGGGACGGTCACGTACGCGGCCCACCAAGTCGCACTCAATATCGAAGGTCTCTCCTTCACGCCGCCGATGTCGTTCCAGACCGCCTCGACGACTCTCGTAGGGCAGAGCCTCGGAGCTAGGAACCCTGAACGTGCCATTCGCATGGGGAGGGAAGCGCAGAAACTAGCCCTTCTGACCGCATGCGGCACGGGCGCCTTGCTCTTTTTCTGTGGCAGGTACATAGCCTACCCTTACACCGACGACCCGGTTGTGATATCGCTCACGGCCAACGTCCTCAAGATCATCGCCTTCGCCCAGCCCTTCATGGCCAGCAACTTCGTCCTGGTGGGGGCTCTCAGGGGCGCGGGCGACACCAAGTGGACCATGTACATCACCATGGCCGGCGTGTGGGGCGTACGCGTGGTGTCGGCCTATCTCCTGGTTCTCAAGATGGGTAGGGGTCTATACGGGGCGTGGATAGCCATGGCTTTGGATATGACCATCAGGGCGGTACTCGTGAACGCCAGATTCAAGGCGGGACACTGGACCAGAATCAGAGTCTAGCTTGGTTCTCAAGCCTCGCGGATGGCGCGTGCGGAGATCCCTCCGAGGGAGACCGCGCCGAGGGTCGCAGCAAGGATCGCCAGCACAGCCGCGCTCCCTATCCGATCGAGTCCGACTCCCACAAGAGGCGTTGATACCGGGGCGAGGAAGGTTGATACGGTGAACCTGAGGGCGAAGACCCTGCCCCGGATATCGGGAGGCGTGATCTCCTGATACAGGGTGCTCATGGGTACCTGGATAAACGGAGTGCTGGCGCCGAACAGGACAAAAGCGATAAACGCCTGAAGGACCGACCGCGACATCCCCAATGCTCCAAAAGACAGGGCCATGACGCCGATGCCTGAGGCCATCGTGAGTCCCAGACGGGGCCATCTCCCCCGCATCGCCATCAAGTAGGACGCGACGAAGGAAGCCACGGCCGCCACGCTGAAACCCAGGCCGAGCACGTCTGAGCCTACCTTGAGCACTCTTAGAAAGTGGTACTGAAACGCCAGCCCCACAGGCATGGTGCAGAGGTTTACCAGCACAGCCATGATTAGGAGGCCCATAGCCAGCGGGACCTCTCTGTAGAACCTGAAACCTTCGGCGGCTTCACCGAGACTAGGACGCTTGGCCGCCGGCTGAACCGCGTCTTCATACACCGGCTTAATGGCGCCCACTAAGAGCGAAGAGACGGCGAAGACCGTGGAGCCCAGGGCGAGCGTCCAAAACCCTCCCAAGTCCGATAGGGTAAATCCCCCGATGGCCGGACCGAGGATCATGGCCGTATTCTTCCCCAACGTGTGAACGGCGTTGGCCCGCTGGATGGACTCTTTGTCAACCAGGGCTGGGATGAGAGCGTTGGTAGCCGGGTCGTAGAAGGCCCGCACGATGCCGTTCACCGTCATCCACCCGTAGACGTGGATGAGACCGAAGGCTTCGGTGTGGAGCGCGTAAGCCGCGTACAGGCCGACTAAGGCTCGCGACATGTCAGAGACGACGAGGACGCTTTTCCTCTGTACCCTATCCAGGATAACACCTGCGACAGGCCCGAAAACCAGGGCGGGGATCATCTGAAGCAAGAGCCCAACCGACGCAGCCGTGGCCGAACCCGTCCTCTGAAGGACCAGAATGGACAGGGCCATCGCCGTAATGTTGTCGGTCAAAGCCGAAAGCGTCTGGCCTCCCCAGAGTTTGGAGTACTCCTGCCCTAGGGCAAAAGGACGCATAAGGGCCTTCCCGATCTCCGCGACGCCGGCCGGTTTGTGGGACACCCGGATCCCTCCCGTGAACCAGGAACGAGGAACAACTCCGTGCAGGGGCAAATACCGGTATTCAACCCACTTCTCACAAATCCTCTATTCCGAGCGTGGGGCGCGAAATGGGGCTCCTCTCTAGAGCCTGACCGCCTCAGGGTCCAGAAGCACAGACAAGCCCATTGCCTCTTTCGCCCGCTTGAGCACCCGAGATGACACTTCATGGGCCCTACGGGCTCCGTCAATCAGGATCTGGACGAAAGACCCGTCGGCGATCAAAGCATCATGCTTCTCTTGAACCGGCGTGATCGCCTCGACGACCGCCTCGGCCAGATCTCTCTTGAACTCGGCGTAGCCTTTGCCGTCGTAGGCGGCGACGATTTCGTCAATGGTTTTCCCGGCACAGTGGGAGAAGATCGTGATCAGGTTGGCCAGGGCAGGCTTTCCCTCCGGGTCGTACGCGACTTCCCGCCCGGAGTCGGTCACCGCTCTCTTGACTTTCTTGACTATCTCATCTTTCGAGTCTCCCAGAGAGATGTACCCGGCAGGATTCGGATCCGACTTCGACATCTTCTTGTGCGGGTCCTGGAGAGACATTATCCTCGCTCCGGTCTCCCCGATGATGGGTTCGGGCACCTTGAACACCTTGCCGAACCTTGAGTTGAACCTCTCGGCCAGGTCGCGGCAGAGCTCTACGTGCTGCTTTTGGTCGTCCCCCACCGGCACGCCATCGGCATCGTACAGGAGGATATCGGCGGCCATCAGAGCCGGGTAAGTGAACAATCCCCCCGACACGGACTCCTTCCCCTCCGATTTCTCCTTGAACTGAGTCATCCTTGAGAGTTCACCGAAAGAGGCCGTACACTCCATGATCCATCCGAGCTGAGTGTGAGCCGGTACATCGGACTGGACGAAAAGCGTCATCTTCTCAGGATCCAGGCCTGCCCCCAACATGAAAGCGGCCGTATGAGCGATCTGGGATCTCAGGGTCTCCGGAGCCTGAGGAACCGTGATCGCGTGGTAATCAACCACGCAGTAAAAGGCCTCATACTCGTCCTGCATTTCCACAAACCGCTTAATGGCCCCGAGATAGTTGCCGAGCGTCAGTATCCCGCTGGGCTGGATACCTGAAAACACCCTCTTCTTCATGTCATGCCCCGATGGGGCCCACCTCCTTCATAAACCAAAAAGACCCGTCTTCAAGGGACGGAGTCCACCCGCGGTGCCACCCAAATTCGCCTGTCCGGCGCGCTTTGTAGAGGGGCGCTGTCACGCCCGACGTCCAAGGTAACGGAGACGAACCGGCTTTCGCTGGCTCCCGAGTCCATTCACGCGCCTTCCCGCACCGGGCTTCCACCGGCCCCGGCTCGCTTTACCTTCCGAACGCGCTACTATTCTCGTTCATGGCCCGGCTATTTTGTTTTGAAGATTATCCCACGGACACTTGCGGAATGCAAACGGTCGCCGCTCATGGAAAAGCGTGAATGTCTTCGCGCGAATAGGCGCAAGCTTGTATCATGCATGTAGCCATCGGGACAATCGCGCTGCTAATAGGGATATACACCCTCTCCTGGGCTTGGTCGTTGGCGAAGAGACGCATGTGGGCCGGAGTGGTCTGGAGTGTGATCCTGGCGCTCGCCTCAACGGGACTTACGTTCTTCTACCTTATCAGGCATGGATTCTACCCGTAGCATGCGCGGACAAAAAAAGTCCCGGGCCGCGGCCCGGGCGCTCTCGCTGCTCTTTTCGCATCTCGGGGGGGAGATATGCGAAAAAAGAACAACTCCTCATTGAGGTTCATCGATCTCGTAGAAAACCTCAAGAGGGGCGTACGGCCCATTTTTCTGGGACGAAAGACTCTTGACTGCGTAGAGCGCCGCCTTGGTCCTGTCCGAAACTCCGATTTTCCGAAAAATGCTGTACAAATGGTTTTTCACGGTCTTCTCGCTGATGTAGAGACTCTTCGCGATAGCCTTGTTGGTGAACCCCCGAGCCACCAGGGACAAGACCTCCATCTCCCGTTCGCTCAGCCGGTCCGGAGGGGAAGCGTCATCATAGACCATCTCAGAATACTGGGACCCGCGCTTTTTCAGGATGGAACCCGCGACGTAGAGGTCTCCTCTGACCGCGGCGTCGAGGGAAGCCAACAGCTGGTCGGGACTGGCCGCTTCATCCAGCACGGCGCTGATCCCCATACCGTAGCCGAAGGCGAAATCGTTGATGCCCAATCTCTCCAAGACCAGGACGATCCTGGACTGGGGAAAGGACCTCCTGAGCGAGGCAAGCGAGTCTCGCAGCCTGGTCTTGTCGCGCCCGCACTCGACAACTACCACATCGAACCTGTCGCGAGGCAACTTCCTGTGGCCAAGCCCGAGGGGGGTGTACGACGCGCACACGTAGTTTTGTCTGGATAGGAACGACTCTATACTCCGCTGCCAAGAAGGTTTTTCATAAGTGACTAATACATTGAGCATGGCCCCGCCTCCCTGCGAGGATGGATACACAAGGTGATCATCGGAAAAGTGGAGCGTGAAATAAGAGGAAGTGCTGATGTTGGGGTATTTTGTCAGGCAACTCCGGGGCGCTCATCCCCTGCCGGTCGCTCGGAGGGCACTTGCCAGCCAGGCCTAGGGGATCTACAGGACCCCTCTATTCGCTGCCTTCAGAGCCGCCGTGGCCGGGTTCCGGCTCGACTCTGAACCGGTTCACAGACCTGAGCACCCTTCGCTCCAAGACCCGCATGAGCCTTGTGCCGAAGAACTCCCGGTGTCCTATTCGCTCAACGAGTACCGTATAACAGCCTATCAGGTTGCCCCCGAGGACATCGGTGAAAACCTGGTCTCCGATGACGCAGGCTTCCGCGGGAGACGCGTTCACCCTCTCCAGAGCGCGGCGGAAAAACCGCTGTACCGGTTTACGTGCGCCGACCACCAGTTGAGTCTCAAGCTCTTCCGACATCTTCTGTATCGTAGGCGAAGGCCTTGCGTTGGTGAGGATAACCGTGCGAAACCCGTTGTCGTGGAGGTCTCTAAACCATCCGGCCAACTCGTCGGCGACCCGGTAATCACGCCAGGGCACCAGGGTGTTGTCCAGGTCCGTAAGGATAGCGCGGACGTGTCTCTCTTTGAGCCACGACAGGGGGAGGTCGTAGATGGTCTTGAGGCGCAAGTTGGGTGTGAAGAGGCGCATAGGCCCCGAGCCCTTCAGTTCCAGAACGTCCGCCAAGGAAACACCCCCCTCATATCTTACCAGAACGAGGGGTGACCGATGAAATCGGGGCGGTGGGGCTTACTGGACGAAGACCTGACAGGCCTTTGCCAGTTTGGAGAGTGCCCTCTTTTCTATGCGGCTTACGTAGGACCTCGATATCCCCAGTAACCTCGCGATCTCCCGCTGGGTCTTCTGGGATTTTCCCGATAGCCCATACCTTAGCTCCAGGACTTCTCTCTCTTTCTCATCAAGGACGGCCAACCTGGAAAGAACGCTTTCGGCCTGCACTTTGGCCGTGACGACTTCGGCCACGTCTCCCCCATCGTCTCTCACAAGGTCGATGTAGGAGACTTCGCCGTCATCGTCTTCGGACGACAAGGGGTCAAAAAGATGGAGTTCGGTCTTGTCGTTCTTGGTTGCCCTGAGGTGCATGAGGATTTCGTTCTCTATGCATTTGGACGCGTAAGTGGCCAGCCTGGTGCCTTTGTCCAGCTGATAGGTGTTGATGGCTTTCACCAGTCCGATGCTTCCTATTGAGATCATGTCCTCTATGTCTTGCGGGTTGGGGTCAAACTTCTTCACAATGTGGGCGACAAGGCGAAGGTTGTGCTCCACAAGAGTGTTCCTGCTGACGATATCTCCTCTCTGCACTCCTGCCAGGCAGTTTCTTTCTTCCTCTTCCGAGAGCGGGTGCGGGAAGTTGTTGCCACCTACGTAACCGAGACAGGCCTCAAAGACCTTAATGATTAGCTGCGCGATGCCGTGAAGCGCGTTAACCACGCTGCTTTACCCTCCATATGTGGGGTTTGGGGACCCTACATCATATTCCGGGTATCAGCCGCGCGTGCGTGTCCTCGTTCTGAGAAGTCTTTCCGCTATGTCGTGGAAAACCGGAGCCGCCACAGTGGGCCCGTCTCCGCCCTCCTCCACAAAGACCACTATGATGTACTCAGGCGCTATGATGGGTGCCCAGCCGCAGAACCAAGCATGGGGTTTGCCTCCCATACGACCGGTTTCGGCGGTCCCGGTCTTCCCTGCCGAGCCCAATCCGTCAAGATATGCGGCCTGACCGGTTCCTTCGCGGGTAGCCAGAAGAAGCGCCGAACAGAGCACATTCGCGGTACCTTCGCCGAACAGCCTCCGTGAGTCCTGGGGAGACCCGAGCACCACTTCGGGGCTTCTCCACTCTCCTCCGGCAGCTATGGCGCGATAGAACGCCGCCATTTGGAGAGGCGTGACCGCGAGGTAACCCTGACCGATGGCCAAGTTGGCCTTGTCGCCAAGGTACATGGAGTAGGGGTTGGGCAGCACTCCTCTGGATTCCTCGGGGATCTCCACGCCAGATTTCTCGCCGAAACCGGCAAGGCGCGCGAACTCGATGAGTTCGGAGCCGGGAATCCCCAAGGCGCATTGGATGAGCGCCGAGTTGCAGGAGTACGCGAGCGCTTCTTTAACCGTAACCCTGCCGTGGCCGTTTTCATGGGATCCGCAGGAAATGACCCTGTCCCCCACCCTGATCCTGCCTTCACAGACGAACGTATCTTCCTCCTCAACGTACCCCTTCTCCAGAGCACACCCCATGACTACCGCTTTCCAGACCGACCCCGGAGGGAACGCCGACAAAGCCCGGTTCACGAATGGCGAGTCTTCTCGCTGCATGTACCGCTCAGGGTGATTCTGGTCGTAATCGGGCCTGGACGCCAAGGCCAGAACCTCGCCTGTCCCGGCATGGAGCACAACCGCCGCTCCTCTTGTGACGCCCTTTTCGTCCAGCACCTGCTCGACAACCAACTGAACTGCGGCGTCCAGAGTTGTCCGGAGGTCCTCCGGCGGGTCTAGAGGCGGCGCGACCCTGATACCCACCCCGGGAACTCCGGTACCTTCGCCGGTGAGCACGACTCCCGCCGACGCAGGGTAGCCCCCTGCCAGGGAGCTCTGGAACCACTTCTCCAGCCCGCTCTCACCTACGTTGTCCCTGGGGTTTATGTACGCGTTTGTCCTTACGTGGCCAACAACGTGGCGGGCAAGCGACTGGGGTCCGTACCGCTTTTCCTCGGGGATCACTACCCAACCCTCGCCTGTGACGCCGGTCAGAACCGCGCCGACTTCCTGGGGCGACGCTTCTCTGGTGACTTTCTCTGGCGCCGGGCTTTCGGCCTCCGCACCCGGAGACAGCCTGGCGATAGCGTTTCCCCAGACGGGGTAGTGGAGGGGAACCCCGTGCCTGTCTACGATGTTCCCCCGTGACAGGGCTACGGGAACTCCCCTGTATCGCTGGAAAAAGGCGGGCCTCAAGAACTTGTCGGCCTGGAGCGGGCCGATGATCTGGTATCTTACCAGCAGTCCCAAGAGGCAAAAGAAGATCAGTGAGGCGGCCGACCTGACATACTCCAGCCGCCTCCCTGATGCGGATTCACAGGCCCTTAGTTCAGGCTCCCGGAAGCCTTTCACGGAGGTTCTCCAGCGCCTTTAGGTCTTCTTCCATGGCGGCGGAAAACTCTTTGAGGCTCGATACTCGATCGACCTGGCTGCGCTCGAGCCACTCCCCAAGCCTCCCGGAGTGCTCCTCGATGACCCTGGCCACTTCCCTCACATACTGACGCAGGCCGACCAAGTCATCTCTCAAGCGAGTGCTTTCCCGGGAGAGGACGGCCATCCGGGCCAATCCTTTTATGAACGGCACGATGTCCTGCCCTGACTCCTGGGTGGACCGGACCAGGTCTTGGAGGTAATCCAAGAAGTCGCCTTCCCGAGAACCGGGCTCTACGTCCACCTGGGGGAGAGCCGCCTCGGCCGGAGCCTGATTCCTGACCTGATAGTACTTCCAGCGGGCAGTAAGCCACGAAATGCGGTTTCTCTCCGCGTATTCCTTGAGTGCTTGAGTAATGGACGCCCCTTGTAACACCCGCCCCTCTACGAACTCTCTCAAGTCCGCTACCTTTCCTTCTTTCCAGCGGTATCTGGGCGACCTTGCAGTGGTTCCCACACTTATCCAACTCCTTTCTTCCGTTGGCAGTATATGTTTGCTGTTTTCCGTCACGTTTTATTCAGTCCCGGGGCCAGGCTTGTTCGTATATGGAGGTAAGGCCTGGGCGAGTTGCGTAAACCATGGAAGTCCGGGGATAATCAGACCGAACGGGCTATCCGGAGTGGTAGGCGAAAGCCATAGGCCTCCAGGAGACACTAAGGTGGGCTGAACAATATGAAGATCGTCATGATTAGCGACAGCTACTATCCATACATATCAGGGGTCACACGGGCAGTCTCCACCCTCAAAGACACGCTTCTCAGGATGGGCCACAGTGTATCCCTTTACTGCCCGGCATATCCCCAGGCGGAACAGGAGGAAGGGGTGACAAGGCTCCCTTCCCTCAGGTCTCCCACCAACGCGACGTACTACGTCGCACTGCCGCCGTTCTTCGGACTCAGGAGGGCGATCGCGGGGACGCGGCCGGACGTCATCCACATACACTCACCCTTCAACCTCAGCAAGGCCGGCTACTCGATAGGAAGGCGCCTGGGAATCCCGGTGGTTATGACTTACCATACGATGTACAACCTCTATTCCCACTACGTGCCCGTCGCGGGCAAGCGTTTCTCACAAACCGTAGAACGTATGGCGTTCAGGGTGGCTAAGGCAGTGGACGCCGTAGTGACTCCATCGAGCGTGCTGGCCGACTACCTGAGAAGCCACGGAATAGAGACTCCCCTCTTTCCCATTCCCAACGGGATCCCGGTAGAGTCATTTCAGGGAGGCGACCGGAACTACGCCCGGGAGCGATACGGGATACCCAAGGACCTCCCCGTCATCGTCTCCTGCGGAAGGTTGGGAATTGAGAAGAACATAGAGGTCCTTCTCAGGGCCTTCGCCGCCGTAAGGGCGAAAAGGGACGCGGCCATCCTCCTGGTTGGAGACGGTCCTCTTCGGGAGCACCTCCGAAACCTATCCGTATCCCTCGGTGTTGGAGACAGAACCTTTTTCACCGGTTCAGTCCCGCCGGACGTCATGCCCCACATGTACGCCTCGGCCGACCTCTTCATGTTCGCTTCCCTCACCGACACGCAAGGTTTGGTGCTCGTCGAAGCGAAGGCCGCCGGATTGCCGGCCGTCGCCGTAGGAGCGTTGGGAGTCAAGGACATGGTCAAGGATGGCGAGGACGGTTTCCTCTGCGCCAATGACCCGGACGATCTTGCCGGGAGAGCCGTCTATCTCTTGGAGAACCCGCAGGTGCTCTCCCGGATGCAAGAAAAGGCCAGAGAGAACGCGATGGCCTTCTCCAGGGAAGCCGCGGCGGCGAAGATACTGAAGTGCTACGAGTCGGTGATCCGCCGTTAGGCCGGTCGTTCTACCCTGCCGCGCCTTGCCATGGCTTCCATGTACACCTCGGTGTACATGGCCGCGGACTTGTTCCATGAAAAGTCGCTCTCCATGGCTTGTTTCACAATGTGGTTCCAAACCTGCCGGTCGGCATATTTCTCCAACGCCCGGTCAAGGGCAGCCAGCAAGCCTTCCGCCGAGTAGCGGTTGAACAAGAACCCGGTTCCTGTGCCGGTAGAGGCGTCGTAGTCGCTGACCGTGTCGGCGATGCCTCCCGTGCGCCGGGCGATGGGAATGGACCCGTATCTCATGGCAATCAGCTGGCCCAGGCCGCAAGGCTCAAACCGTGACGGCATGAGGAACATGTCGGAACCGGCATAGATGCGTTGCGCCAGGATGCCGTTGAACCCTGTGGTAACCGACACCCGTTCCGGATAGGAAGCGGCCACCGACCGGAACGCCTCTTCGTATCTCCCATCTCCGGACCCCAGAAGCACAAACTGGAGCCGTCTGCCGAGGACTTCGGGGATCGCCTTGAGCAGTATGTCAAGGCCTTTCTGGTCGGCCAACCTGGACACCATGCCCACCAGGGGTTCGTCGGAGATGTTCAACCCCAATTCCCTCTGGAGCGCATGCTTGTTTTCACGTTTTCCGTCGAGGTCGCGGCTGTCGTATGTCCTGTAGACCCGAGGATCAGAAGATGGGTCGTACTCGTGGTAGTTTATGCCGTTCACAATTCCGTACAAGTCGCTGCCACGTTTTCTGAGCACGCCGTCCAGCCCTTCACCAAACTCGGGAGTCTGGATCTCCTTGGCGTAGGTCTGAGACACGGTGCCGATCACGTCCGAAAAGAGAAGACCTGCCTTCATGAAGCTGACGTCGCCGTAATACTCTACTCCGCCCGGAGTGAAGTACTCATCCCCCAAGCCAAGAAGCGCCAGGGTCTCTCTGGGAAACCGGCCCTGGTACTGCAAGTTGTGTACGGTGAACACGGTAGCGACTTCATTCCACACGGTATCGTGTCTTGCTCGAATACGGAGGAGGAGGGGGACGAAGCCCGATTGCCAGTCGTTCAGGTGTATGATGTCAGGGCGGAAACCCAAGGCATCGCAAAGCGGTATGACCGAAAGGTTGAAGAATGCAAACCTTTCCGCGTCGTCTTCATACCCGTAGAAACGCTCCCGGTCAAAGTAATGGTAGTTGTCGACGAAATACACGGGAACTTCCTTCATGCCCCCGGGATACTTCGCCTCTATGCGGGACTGCCTGACGATACACGTATCCTTCCTCCTCCCAACCTGTACCGGAAAATCGGTCACTGTCCGGTAGTCGCCGATCGGTCGGTATCTGGGAAGCACTACTCTCACATCGTTCCCCTGAACGGCAAGGGCTTTCGGCAGCGACCCGGCTACATCAGCCAGCCCTCCGGTCTTGGCGAAGGGAGCCACTTCGCTGGCAACTATAAGGATCTTCAATCCGGTATCAAGCATCTGGGGACCTCCTAACTCTCCATCGCTGCGATGAATTCCCTTGTCGCGAGTTCAGGCGGCGTGGGATTTATGTAAGTGCCGCTTCCCAACTCGAGCCCCGCCGCGGTATTGAGCCTGGGGTAAACATGAATGTGAGCGTGACAAGGCCACCCGCGCTTCGTCTTGACCTCGGACGGGAGTCCGTGAAAGACCATGTTGTACGGAAGAGATGAGAACATAGCCTCGTACGCTCCAAACAACTGGACGATCACTCCGGCGAGATCGATGGTCATGGCATCAGACATCTCGCTCAGCCCTGAGATATGTTCGGTAGGCACGATTAGGGTCTCGTAAGAGTACCTTGAGGCAAAGGGTGAAATCACCAGGAACCGGTCGCTCTTCGCTACCACGCGGACGTCCTTCTCGGCTTCCCGCTCCAAGAGGTCACACACGAGGCACCTGCGCGTCTTGGACTCGTAGTCCTTGAGGCGCTGCCCTTCCGACACAACAACTGAGGGCATGACAGGCAGCCCGATTATCTGAAAGTGAGGATGCGTAAGCGACGCGCCCGCGATCTTCCCGCTGTTCTTGAAGATCTGGACGTACGCGACGTCCTTGGACTCGTAGATCGACGTCAACCTTCGTTTGATGGCGTCCAAGACGTCCTTCATCTGTTCCAGCGAATACGAACCCAAAGAGCCGTTATGGGCAGGCGACTCAACTACCACCTCGTGGCGGCCTACTCCCGGCCCTTGCCAGTACAAGCTTCCCTCGAGGGACTCGGGGAAAGGCGGGACCCTCCATGCCTCGTCTTCTCCCGCATCTTGGGGCCGGGCGACCAAGGCCGGAAACTTGTTCGGAACTACGCGCACGGTCCAACCCGGACTGTCGGCCGCTCCATCTTGGCGTTTTGCCCACACCTCGGGCGGCGTCTCATGCTCGTTGCCGGGGCAGAAAGGGCACTTGGGGTCGGTTTCGGGCAACTCTTGCCCCTCATCCTGCGCGGACCGGTAGTCAGTGGGCCTCTTTGCGCGCTCGGTCGCGATGACGGCAAAACCGGCGCTTAGGGCATCGAAGCGTATCTCAGGCAAGATCATCGTCCTTTCCCATGGCTCTCCGGAGGAAAAGGGGTAGGCGACACGCTACCCCTTTTGCCTCAGTCCGCGGTATGGAGACTCTACTGGCTCTGCCAGTTGCCCTGGCCGCCCTGCTGCCAGTTCTGGCGCCCTAGCGCAGAACCCTGTTGCCAAGTACCCGTGCCGTAGTGTCCAAGACTGGACGGGCCAAACCCGCTCTGGCCTTCACCTGCTTGGGTGCCGGTCCAACCTCCGCCTCCCGTCTCAATGGAGCTCCTCCAGACATGTGACCCCTGCTGGCCAAGACCTTGCTGACCTAGGCCCTGCTGTCCTAGACCCTGCTGGGGCCCGCCGAAGCCCTGCTGCATGGCGGAGAAATACTGTCCTTGCCCGGGACCGCTCTGCGCCCCGCCGAACCCGCCTCTGGCCCAGTTCGGGAGATTCATGCCTTGCCCTTGGTGCTGACCGCCGAAGGAGGTGCTCCAGCTGGGTTCGCCACCCCAACGGGCTCCCTGACCAAGACTGGATGGACCAAATCCGCTTTGTCCTTCACCGTACTGAGTACCGGTCCATCCCGTTCCGCCTACGGTTCCCTGACGGCTGCCGAAACTCGTCTGGGGTCCAAAGCTTCCCTGGGTCCACTGAGGGATATTTCCTTGCTGCTGCGCCCTCTGGAACTGCCCGCCGCTTCCGGACATCCAGCTTGGTTCACCGCCCCAACGGGCCCCCTGGCTCATGCTGGACGGGCCAAACCCGCTCTGCCCCTCACCGTACTGAGTACCGGTCCAGCCCGTTCCCCCTACGGTTCCCCCTACGGTTCCCTGACGGCTGCCGAAACTCGTCTGGGGTCCGAAGCTTCCCTGGGTCCACTGAGGGATATTTCCTTGCTGCTGCGCCCCCTGGAACTGCCCGCCGCTTCCGGACATCCAGCTTGGTTCACCGCCCCAACGGGCCCCCTGGCTCATGCTGGACGGGCCAAACCCGCTCTGCCCCTCACCGTGCTGGGTTCCGGTCCAGCCCATCTGACCTTGGTTCATGCTCACGTTGTTTCCTCCCATGTTGTCCTTGGTGTTCACGACTTGCTTTGACTCAGTCACCGCGTTGCGTAGATCGGCCATGTCCTCTTGATCAGCCTTCCGGACCTGATACCATCCCTTGGATTGCAGGTAGTCAAAAACACTCTTGGCCGCCGAGGTTGCGCCGGCGTGCGCTTCTTGAAAGGCTGAACGCAGTCCGGGATCGCCCGCTTCGAGGATCGCGGGCGCGTAGTAGTAGTTGGACAGATACTTCTGCCCCGCCAGCAGGTCTTCTGCAATTTCCCGGTCGGTCATCGATCTCCGACCGGATGATCCCATCATCTCAGACACGTTCTAGACCGCCCCCTGTTGCCTCACTTCACGTGACTTGATAAGAGGCTCAAGTGTCGCTCACACGACCGCTCCAGGTTTTCTATGAGCGCCCTCAGTTCGGGGTCTTGGGCCATTTGCCTGTAGGACGTGAGCTTCTGCGACATTAGAGTCTCACCCTTAATGGACTCTCCAAGGTACCACGCCTCGGTCTGGGTGAGCTGCAACACGGGCCACCTCCTTTCAATTCACGCTTAGAATGTCACTCATGTTTTGCGTGTATTCCAGCGCTCTAGACCGACATTGCCCCTGATTCGTCCTCTATGAGCTGCAAGACGATCTGTTCTTTCCCTGTCATGGCGTTTATGTAGACAAGGTAGGTATCGTCGCCGTTTCTGACCCGGAACTCCCAAGCCATCACCTCGGTCGTGGGGAGTATGGGGATGACGCAAAGCCTCGGACTTTCGCCCTCAACCTTTACTTCGGGCCTGAGCGCCCTCCGGGCTTCGGCCGGCGAAACCAGGGGAGCCCTGAGTACCCTACCCGGGTGTCCGTGGGTGATTAGGTAGTTCATCTGGTCAAAGGAGACGATGGCCCCCGTGTCCAGTGAAACCTCGACTTTCACGGTATCGGGATAGAGGCGCACCTTGATGTTCTCTCCGGGCCCTGAAACCTCAGTGTGAGGCACGTAGGCGAACACCACGCTGTTTGCGTTTGCTCCGCGTTTTCGCCATCCCGTTTCCTCGAGGCCTTTAAACCCCTTGGACTCCAGAAATTCCATGGCCTTGGCCCGGGCGTCGTCCAGACTCATGGCGCCCGCGCCTCTCGGAGCGGCATCGGTCGCCATCACCACTGCCCCTCCCTGCTTGGCTACGGTAGTGGCCACCTCGGTGCCGTCCTGCCTTTTGGCGGTTATGAGGAAAGAAGGTATGGTGCCTTCCGCAGTACCTACCGATACCGACTCAAAGCTCTCCCCTGGGGTCAGGAACGATAGCGCTATCTCCTTGGCTCTCTCATCTGAAATGAGGGCGCCGGGTTGCGCCAGCGCCTGCGATTGCAGGTTCTTCTCTGAGAAGGGTCCGTCGTAAACCGGGGCCGGGATGCTTTGTGTAAGCTGGTCAATCTCAGAGAAGCCATGGTTCAGTGAATCCGACGCCGCGGCTCCGGCACCCGTGAAGGAAGCCGCCAATTCGGTAAGCCCTGCCAGCCGGGCTCTTGTGCCTCCGGGCCGCTCGACGGCCGCACGCGCCGTCCTCGAGAGGACGCCGGCCAACTCCTTGACACCCGACTCAAGGCGAGCGAGTTCGGCCCATTCCTCGGGCGTAACCGTCTCGCCTCTGGCAAGTTTCTGTGAGAGCACAAGGGCGTAGTCGCCCACGGTGGCCACAAAGCGCCGGGGACCGCTCAGGTCGACTCCATCCGCTCCTGCCAGGCTCAGGTCGCTCCGGGCCGCCTGACAGTTGAGCCAGCTCGAAGTCAGGAAGTTGATCTGCTGACCGGCTGACGAAGACCCCCTTGCCTTGGCAAGACCCGCCTCAAGGTTCTCTATGTGTGTGACCAAGTTGAATAAGGCCCTTTGCTGCGCGTTCTGCATGCGGGTTTTGGCAGCTTGGGCTTGCCTGTACTGGGCGAGGCCGAAGGCAAGGGCAAGAACGGCTACCGCGCCCAACACCCACAAGAGCCATCTATGTGTCCGTGACCTCATCTTGTTGACACCTCTCTCGTAACAATCGGGTTGTCAGTACGCGAATACGTGATTGCCAATCTGTGTCACTACGGGTCTGGACCATATCCAAGGACTGACGGGCTTATATGGGTTCCAGAAAAAGGTACAACCGTAGGTCGGGTCGTACCCGTTCAATGCCAGCTCCGCGGCCCTGTACATTTCATCCGTGGGCTGAGAGCTCCACATAAGGCCGTTTGTCACGGACTCAAAGGCGTCGGGGTCGTAGATGACGCCCGCAAGCGTAGGCGGAAACGCGGGATCTTTGGTCCGGTTGATGATGACTGCGCCCACAGCGACCATTCCCGTAAAAGGCTCTCCCGTGGCTTCGCCCATGATGACCCGGGCGAGAAGCTCGTACTCGTCATACCAGCTCTGAGGTGCGGCAACGCACCTTGGCATGTCGGCGGAGAGAGAGACTGACAGAAATACAAAGACTGCGGCGCAAAGGAAAGCGAGGGCTTTGGTCCTCAATTTGCATCCCTTCCTCTGTTCTTGCGGTCTGCCCTTTACGCCTCTTCCGGCATTAGTCCGTAGAGACGCGGGGAGATCCGTGCTCTTAGAATGCGTGAAGAAGGGATGCGGTTATTCAGCGTCCTTGGTAGGTAGCGCAGTTGGCGTTATGTTCAGCCAGGGTACGGGCGAAAGCGTGGGTGCCGTCGTTCTTGGCCACAAAATAGAGGTAGTCGACATCATCGGGGGCAAGGACCGCCTCTAGGCTGGCCTTCCCGAAGTTTCCGATCGGCCCCGGCGGGAGCCCGGGGTTCCTGTAAGTATTGTAGGGAGAGTCCACCTCGAGGTCTTTCCAGAGAACCGTGGCATCAGGAGGTTTCCCCAACGCGTAGAGTACGGTCGGGTCGGCGTCCAGTTTCATGCCGATCCTCAGGCGATTCATGTAGACCGCCGCGATGATAGGCCTCTCGGAGGCCGTCTGTGCTTCTCGCTCCACGATGGAGGCCAGAGTCGCGGCCTCGTGGGGGGTAAGGTTCACTTGAGCGGCCTTTTCTCGGAGCTCCTTGCTGAACACCTGCTCCAAGCGTTTGACCATCATCACTACCAGTTCCCTTTCAGTCATGCCTTTGCGGATATAGTAAGTGTCCGGGAAGAGGTATCCCTCCAGAGGCGCTTTCGCGGAATCCAGATACTCGGCAGGGACATACTCAGGCGCCAGGGACTTGTCCGAGGCGGCCTCGAGAAAGGCATCCCTTGAGCCGAACCCCCTCTCTTCGACCAGACGCGCGATATCATCCAGTGCGAGCCCCTCACGGACAGTGAGCGTGTAGTAGATCACTCGCCCCTCTACCAGGCTATCCAACAAATCATAAGCGTAAATGCCGGGCTCAAAGCTGTACTCGCCGGACTGGATCCAGCCGTCGGCTCTCATGACCCTCGCGAGAGCCCTGAAGAATAGCTCGTTCCTTATGAGCCCGTGGTCCTTGAGAAGCGCAGCGACGTCCCGCGTGGACATCCCCGGTTCGACGACTACCGTAACCGGCCCCGCCGTCTCGGGAAGGGGACATGAAGAGAGGTAGGACACGAGAGACACCGCCGCGAGACAGAGAAGGAGAAAGAATCCCACGCTATAGGCCCCGAGCCGGATGCGGCTCCGCCGCTTGTCAACCGGCATACCGGGCCTCCTCAATCTTCGGGCTCCTCTTCGTCGTTCTCCTCGAGTTCGTCTTCATCGTCCATGTCCGGGTCATATTCCCCGTCGTCCACAACGAAATCGCAGTCACCGAACTCGCCCTCCAGGTCTATCTCCTCAAACGCCTTGAGGACTTCTTCCCACTCTTCGTCGCTGTCTATGGTCACGAGAACGTTCTCGCCATCCTTATCGACGTCGAGCCTGAGGATCACGATCTCGGGCTCCATGTCGTCCTCCAGAGAGACCGGCATCAGGACCACATACTGACGGGCGCCCACAAAGAGCGAGTCAAACAGTATGCGGAAGCTTATCTCGTTTCCTTCGTCGTCCTTAAGCACTATCAGATTGTCGTCATTACTCACCGGTATCACTGCCCTTCTTTATGAGGGGTCGTCGTCCCTAGAGCCCTGAGATGGTTCTCCAGGATGAGGACTGCCGACGCGCCGTCGATGGTCCTCTTCCTCTGGCGGCGGGACTTCCCTAAGGCTATCATTTCCTTTTCCGCCTGGGAAGTGGTAAGTCTCTCATCGGACAGGCAAACGGGAATCCCTGAGTGGCGCCGGAGAAGCGCGGCAAACCGGCCGGCGCGCCTGCCCGCAGGCCCCAGAGTGCCATCCATATTCTTCGGAAGTCCAACCACAAACGACGTGGCGCCGTGCTCCCTTGCCAGGGCCGTGAGGGCTGCTGCGAGTTTCTCGGGCCCTTCATATGCCAAGGTGGTGAGAGGGCTGGCCAGCAGCTTCGTCTCGTCGCTGATACTGACCCCTACTCGCTTGAGGCCAAGATCGACTCCTATTACCCTGCCGGTCTCCTCCATGCGCGTCACATCACTTTCAGGCAGAAATGGGGACATACGCGGGCACAATAGCCGCAGAGCATGCATTTTTCCGCGGAAACCTCCACGCGGCCTTCCCCCATGGACAAAGCTCCGAAGTCGCAAGCTTGCACGCAGCGGCCACACCCCTCGCACCAGTCCTCGATGACGAGGCGTCTTGGGCCAGGGTCCCGCGCCGACTCCTCGGCGGGCGATTTCTCCCCCGAGAAGATCCTCACTGCAAATCGTACCTCCTCCGCAGTGTGCAAACCAACCGCTACGCTGTGCCTATATGGG
>DUUV01000036.1 GCA_012841375.1 Candidatus Fermentithermobacillaceae bacterium | reverse complement strand
TCAAGCCACTTCTCCTAATCACTCTGGGGTATCCGGCAGAGCCACCTGCAAGTGCGCCTAAGCGCAGGCCCCTTTCAGAGATTCTGCGTTACAACAGGTGGGAGGGATAGGCGGCAATGCGTGAACGATGGAACGCCATCATGGCTTTCATGATCTCAAGTGCGATGGGCTGCATGAACGAGCCGCCTATCTACGGGCCGTTGCGGCTCATAGAGAGCGTGGAGAGACTCATCGGCTTTGCCGCTGACCACGGCCTGGAACAAGACCCACGGCTTTTCGACGTGATGAGGAGGATCCAGGAGGGGAAAAACCTTTGCATGTACGACGAGGAGGCTTTTGCGGCGCTGCTCTGTGAGATCGGGCTATCGGTGACGGAACTAATCGCAGGATAAAGGTGTTTGTCACTCACAGAGCAGCGCATTCTTTTGGATGAATAGCCTCATCTCGGCTTTCAGAGTTCGAGCGGAGCGGGGCCGGTCGGAGGACCGGCCCAATTGTACTTGAGCTGCGTAGTCTATCTGGGCTTCGGGCCCTTGGGCCACGCCGAAGAGATCGAGTTTTCCCATATGTGGTACTGCCACCCCGACCTGTATAACGCCGACCGGGCAAAGGATTACGTCCCCGAGGTCAATGACTATACAGCGTGGACCCCCCGGTATCAACGGGACACCCTGTGTTATGTCCCCTCGACGGCCCGCGATATGGCGAAGTCAGTGGAGGTCGCAAATGGAACGACCGGAAGCCCGACCAAGGCTTCGAGGGAGAAGGGCAGGTTGTATCATGAGCACAACACCTCCGCGGCTAGTCACACCTCTGTGCTAAGTATCACCTCGGCTTTGAACTGGTCCCCATCGATCATGACACCGAGACGTCCGCCGCATGCCTCGGTGAAACTCTTGGCAATGGAAAGCCCCAGGCCGGATCCCTCAGTGCTTCTGGAGCGGTCGCCCCGGGTGAAGCGCTGCAGGATTTCATCGGCGGTGAAGTCCATCTCATAGTTCGCCGTGTTCTTGATGACTATCGAGGCTTCGTTCTCGCCCCTTACCAGTTCCACGAACACCCGCGATCCTTGGAGTGAGTACTTCAGCGCGTTAGAGATGAGGTTCTGGAGGACTCGATACAGCTTTCCGCCGTCGCTAACCGTGTACACCGGTTCGTCAGGCATGCTGATGCGGAAGGCAAGGCCGGAGTCACTGATAGGCTCCTCCATGTCGGCCAGGACCTGTCGCGTGAGTCGCACCAAGTCTATCCTCTCCATGTCCAGGGCCATGTCGTGGCTGGCGGCCCTCGATAGCTCGAAGAGGTCCTGAATCAGGTTCTTCAGGCGCTCGGCTTTCTGAACTAGAATCCCTACATACTCATTGGCTCGCTCGGGCAAGCCCTCTTCCTTGGATAGCAGATCGAGATAGCTGATGATGGAGGTCAGAGGCGTCTTCAGGTCGTGGGACACGTTTGTAATGAGCTCCACCTTCATCCGCTCAGACTTGACCCTCTCGCTTACGGCGAGGCTCATGCCCTCCTGGATGTCGTTAAGATCCTGCGCGGCAGGGAAGATGTCGGAGTCTGCGGCGACATCGAGTCGTGTTTCCATGTCTCCGTTCCTAATCTTGCGGATGTGGTCCATGAGGCGACCCCACTCGCTGATCGTCCGCTCGTAGCCGCGCAAATACCGCAGGAGAAGGTAGACGCC
>DUUV01000024.1 GCA_012841375.1 Candidatus Fermentithermobacillaceae bacterium | reverse complement strand
GGGAAGCGTGTGGACTACTCGGGACGCAGCGTTATCGTGGTCGGTCCCAGCCTGAAATTCCACCAGTGCGGTCTTCCCAAGGAAATGGCCTTGGAGCTCTTCAAGCCCTTCGTCATGAAGAAGCTTGTCGAGAGCGGCGATGCCCACAATATCAAGAGCGCCAGGCGGTTGGTTGAACGGGCAAGGCCGGAAGTGTGGGACGTCCTTGAGGAAGTCATCAAGGAGCACTTGGTCCTCCTGAACCGCGCTCCTACGCTTCACAGGCTATCGATTCAGGCGTTTGAGCCCGTGTTGGTGGAAGGGCGCGCCATCCAGATTCACCCGCTGGTCTGCCCGCCCTATAACGCCGACTTTGACGGAGACCAGATGCCCGTCCACGTTCCTCTCTCGGCGGAAGCTCAGGCCGAGGCGAGAGTCCTTATGGCCTCCAACCGGAACCTACTGCTTCCGAAAGACGGGTCACCCTCGGTTACCCCTCAGAAGGACGTGGTTTTGGGGGTCTACTACCTTACCCTGATCGACGAGGACGACCGCGAGACCAAGGACCTGAAGCCCTTCGAGTCTGAAGACGCGGCGATACTGGCCTACGACGTAGGCGCCATCAGGCTGCATGAGAGAATACTCGTCCGCATTCATTCGGGCGAGAGGATCGAGACGACCGTCGGACGCTGCATATTCAATCAGGTGCTTCCCGAGGGACTCAGATTCGTCAACATGGTTGTCGACAGAAAGCCCTTGGGTAAGCTCCTTTTGGACTGCATACGCAAGTACGGTATGGAGAAAGCGGCCAACATGCTGGACGGAATCAAGGACCTGGGATTCACCTATGCCACCAAGGCGGGGTCGACCATCTCCATAACCGACATCACCATCCCGGAAGAGAAGCCCGAGTTGCTGAAGGAAGCCGAGGCCAAAGTGGCTGAGGTGGAAAATCAGTACCAGATGGGTTTCCTCACAAAGGATGAGCGGTACGACAAGATCATTTCCATCTGGCGTGATACCACCGACAAGGTAACCGAGGCGATGAGGAAGGCTTTCGATCCACGCAACCCGGTTATCATGATGGTTAACTCGGGCGCCCGGGGCAACCCGCAGCAGATCTCCCAGCTGGGTGGTATGCGCGGCATCGTGGTTGACCCGTCGGGGCGAATGGTCGAGCAGCCTGTAAGGTCAAACTTCCGGGAAGGGCTGACGGTGCTTGAGTACTTCACCTCGACCCACGGACAGCGAAAAGGCCTCGTTGACACCGCTCTCCGTACGGCCGACTCAGGATACCTCACCAGGCGTCTCGTGGACGTAGCCCAGGATGTGATAGTGAGGGAAGAGGACTGCGGTACCGAGAGCGGCATCACCGTGCGGGAGATCAAGATCGACGGAGAGCTTGTAGAGAGCTTGTATGACCGCCTTGTGGGCAGGTTCGCCCTTAAGGACGTCCTCGATCCCGCTACGGGAGAGACAATCGTCGAAGCCAACCATGAGATCGATGAGGACGCGGCTCAGAGGATTGTCGACGCCGGCATTGCAGAAGTCGAAGTGCGGTCGGTCCTTGCCTGCGAGACCAGGCACGGGGTATGCGTGAAGTGCTACGGCCGTGACCTTGCGTCGGGTGGTCTGGTGCAGGTAGGTGAGTCAGTGGGTACCGTCGCTGCCCAGTCAATCGGAGAACCGGGCACCCAGCTGACTCTCCGTACGTTCCACCTGGGAGGAATCGCCGGCGAGGACATCACCCAAGGATTGCCCAGAGTTGAAGAGTTGTTTGAGGCCAGGAAGCCCAAGGGCCAGGCGGCCATCGCGGAGATCTCCGGTGTGGTCGAGATCGCCGAAGGCGACAGGAAACGGGAGATACGCATCACGTCGGCTGAAGGCGACCAGACGGTAACGGTGGTGCCGTACGGCGCCCTCGTCAAGGTAACCGACGGCCAGGTTGTGGAGGCAGGGCAGCCTCTGACCGAAGGCTCCATAAACCCCCACGACCTCTTGAGAGTCAAGGGAGTCAGTGCCGTCGAGGATTATCTCGTCGCCGAGGTGCAGCGTGTCTACAGGCTCCAGGGAATCGACATCTCCGACAAACACATCGAGGTCATCGTGAGGCAGATGATCCGGAAGATCAGAGTAGACGAGCCGGGTGACACCGAACTCCTGCCCGGAGGCGTCGTCAATGTCCACGAGTTCGCCGACGCCAACGCGCTTGCCTTTGAAAAAGGCGGTGAGCCCGCCATTGGAAAACCCGTTATCCTCGGCATCACCAAGGCGTCACTCGCAACCGAGTCGTTCCTGTCAGCCGCGTCTTTCCAGGAGACGACAAGGGTCCTCACCGAAGCCGCGGTCAAGGGCAGGGTAGACGACCTGTTGGGGCTTAAGGAGAACGTGATCATCGGGAAACTCATACCCGCAGGTACCGGTATGGCCAGGTACTCGCAGATCGATGTACGGCGGGCGCCTCCACTGGAAGAGGAAGTCGCCCAGGATATAGCGGGCACTGGAGACGAACTGGAGTAGGAAAAACCCGGACGCCGGTCATTGAAACCGGCGTCCGGTGTCTATAGGGTCAAGGCCACGGTGACCACCGAGGTCAGATATATAACCGGGAGGTGCGCCAACATGAAGTGGTTAGGTCATGCTGCGTTCAGTCTGGTTTCGCCGGCAGGGGTGAGGATAGTAACGGACCCCTTCGCGTCTTCGGTGCCTTACCCTCCTATCTCGCTTGATTGTGACGTGGTGACGGTCTCACACGAACACCACGATCACAACGGCATCGACGGGTTGAAAGGGTCTCCGCGAGTCCTCAGGGGTCTTTCGGGCAAGGAAGTGGCTCAAGTTGATGAGACGATAGGTGATGTCCGGTTCCGCACCGTCGCCTCCTTCCACGACGGCGAGGGAGGCTCCAAGCGAGGGGCAAACGCCGTCTTCGTGATGGAGATGCCCGGGATGACCGTGGTTCACCTGGGGGACTTGGGACACGAGCTCGACGCGAAGGCCGTGGCGGCCATCGGCAAGTGCGATGTCCTGCTGGTCCCTGTAGGAGGTCACTATACCATTGACGGGAAGACGGCCGCCCGCGTCGTGAGGGCGCTGAACCCCAGAGTCGCAGTCGCCATGCATTTCAAGACCGGTTACATCGCCGATTGGCCCATAGCCGGGCCTGAGGAGTTCGCCGCCCAATGGAGCTCCGTCAAGAGACTGCCGGCCGGCGAGTTCTCAGTGGAACTCAGTCCCGACGGCCCTCGCGGCGATACAGAGGTCTGGATCCCAGCAATATAGTCCAAATCTGCGGGACATATCCCCACCCGGGCGTATGTCCCGCAGAACATCCCCACAGGCGCATATTTCCTGCAAGACATCTCTACAGGCGCTATGTCCCGCAAGACATCCTCACGGGTGCACATGTCCCACGGCTAATACTCCCCGCCGGTGCGCAACGTAGGTGTGCAGACACTATCTGCCGCCCGGGCGCCCGCTTGGTGCGCGATCCGCATGCGCGGCAGCGAATGTGCGGCCTAGGTCCCCGGTGTGAGGCCCGGGTCGCGGCGTGTTGAACCGGCTGTGGACGAATGCTATCATCAGTAGTGCGGTTTGTGCTCGCAACCACAAGGACGGACTTGTGGGCGTGTCACAAAAAGCTCCATATCGTTCCTGCCGTCGAGGTGCTGTCGTAATGTCCGATCTGCCGTTTGTGCTTGTGGTTGTCCTGCCGTTCTTAGGCGCTTTGCTGGTATGGGTGTCTAGGGTCCTGGGGGGTGGTAAGGCGGCGCCTTACGTAGCGCTCGGCACCGGGGGGGTTACCGCCGCGGTAGCCGTATCCGCCGTCCCTTGGGTTCACGGGGGACAGGCTGCCTTTGGACTCGCGGTTGATGGTCTCGGCTTCTTCGTAGCCCTCGCGTCGTCCCTGTTGGGGGCTCTGGTTCTCCTCTATTCTCTCGGCTACATGGCACATGAGCGGGACGCGTCCCGGTACTACTCTCTTGTGCTCCTCACCATAGGGTCGGTCAATGGCCTGACGCTCTCGGGGAACGCCCTCATTATGGCTGCCTTTTGGATGGCTTGTTCCACCTTGACGTGTCAACTTGTCGGGTTCAACAGAGAAAACCCGGACGCCCCGGCGTGCGCCAAGAAAGCGCTAGTGTTTGGCAGGGCCAGTGACCTGCTGCTTCTTCTCGGCATAGGGCTCTTGTACTACGGGAGCGAGGCCGGGGGCTTTGGTCTCGCCGAGATTGCCGGTGCCCTTCCGGGCGCGACGTCGGCCCTCATTGCACCCGGGGCTTATGCGATCATGTTGGCGGCAATGGTGCGGTCGGCCCAGATCCCGCTGCACGTCTGGCTGCCGGGCGCCATGGAGGCGCCCAGTTCGGCTTCTGCTCTCCTGGACGCTGCCACGGTCATGAATGCCGGCGTCTATCTGGTGATGAGGTTTTACCCGGTCCTCAGGTCCATACCGGGATGGGCAAGCACCGTGATGTGGACGGGTGGTCTTACAATCCTGGCCTCGGCGCTCATGGCCCTTTACGCCAATGATATTAAGAAGATGTTGGCGTTCTCCACCATGAGCCAGCTGGGCTACATGTTTTTCGCGGTTGGGACCGGCGCCATACTTGGGGCTCAGTTCCATCTCATGTCCCACGCCATTTTCAAGACACTCCTCTTTCTTGCCGCAGGTTCCGTGGTGCATTCGACCGGTACTAGGGACATGAACCTCCTGTCGGGCGCAGCCTCGAGGATGCCCGTGACCGGAGCGGCCTTCTTGGTGGGTGTCATGGGCCTTTCGGGCGTACCGTTCATGAGCGGCTTTTTCTCTAAGGATATGGTCCTGGCGGGGGCTCTCGCCGGCCATCAATACGGGGCCCTCGCTTTGGCCGGCTTCGGCGCCGTGCTTACCGTGGTTTACTCTTGGTCTTCCTACATCAGGGTGTTCCGCGGGAACCCTTCACGGGTAGTTCGCGGCGCGGCCGAAGCGCCCTTGTCCATGGAGATCCCCATGGTGATTCTGGCCATCTTGACGGCGTTCTCTTGGATGTCCATAGGCATTGGGAGCGGGGAACTTCAAAGAACCGTTCCGGGACTCGGAATTCACACGATTTCGCCCCTGTATCTTGTCGAGGAGACCTTTGGCAGCGCGGCGTTCTTTATATCGCTTATCGCCTTGGCGCTGGGATTCCTAATTGTCCGCAAGCGCAGAGAAGTGTTCGGATGGTTGGAGGCCCATGCGACCGGGTTGGTATCCGCCTGCAAGGAGGGTTTCTATCTCGACCGCCTCTTTGTCTTGCCTGAGGGAGGGCCAAGGCAGAGTCGCAGGAGCGCCCGGCGACGGTGATTTTCCCTGCTTACATACCTTCTTAAGCTGCCGTTGACACCGGAATTGGCGGGTGCTAAACTCTAAAAGCGTGCCTTTTTTGGTTTGTCAAGCAGGAGGAAACACGATGTCGAACGGGCCTTTCAGTTTGCGGGGGAACCGTCAACGGGCCGGGAAGGACCGGCTTCCGGGAGTGAGATCCGCCGAAAGGGCAGTTCAGAACGGTCTTTGTAAGGCGGTCTACGTAGCGAAAGACGCCGAAGAACGCGTCGTCAAGAACCTCCTTAGGCTGTGTCAGGAAAAGGGCATACCTGTGTCTTTTTTTGATTCTATGAAGGAGTTGGGCGAGTTTTGTTCCCTCAAGGTAGGCGCATCTGCCTGCGCCATCTTGAAAGAGCCGGGCCGAGAGCCCGGAAATGGGCAAACTGAGGCAGAAAAAGGGGGTTAGAAGGTGCCGACAATCAACCAGCTGGTAAGGCAGGGCCGCAAACACGTGCGGGAGAAGTCCAAGTCCCGTGCTCTTAGGGGCAATCCCTTCAAGCGCGGCGTCTGCACCGTGGTCCGCACTACTCAGCCAAAGAAGCCAAACTCGGCACTACGGAAGATCGCTCGTGTCCGACTAGTCAACGGTATTGAGGTTACCGCTTATATCCCTGGCGTCGGGCACAACCTGCAGGAGCACTCGGTTGTGCTAGTCCGGGGCGGCCGTGTAAGGGATCTTCCTGGCGTTCGTTATCACATAGTCAGGGGCACCCTCGACGCCGCCGGCGTGGCCGACCGCAAACAGGGTCGTTCGCTGTACGGCGCCAAGAGGCCGAAGAAGTAATCTTTCGGAGGTAATGTTGAATGCCTAGACGCGGCGGAGCGCCGGACAGGGAGTGGACACCTGATCCAGTGTACAATTCGATCCTGGTGACCAGGATCACCAACAAGGTCATGAACTCGGGCGAAAAGGCCGTGGCCCGCAAGATCATGTACCGCGCGATGGACATCATTCGCGAAAAGACAGGGAAGGACCCGATCGAGGTACTCGACACGGCGATTAAGAACGCCATGCCGGTCCTGGAGGTTCGTCCTAGAAGAGTCGGTGGGGCGACTTATCAGGTTCCTATCGAAGTGAGGAGCGAGAGGCGCCTTTCACTGGCCATCCGGTGGATCGTGGACTTCGCCCGGCAGCGCAATGAGCGCGGGATGGAAAATCGCCTGGCCGGGGAGATCCTTGATTGCGCCAGCAACACCGGCAGCACGGTGAGGCGTAAAGAAGAGATGCACAAGATGGCCGAAGCCAACAGGGCTTTCGCGCACTACCGCTGGTAGGGCGAGGGAACCTCAGAGGGCCTCAGGAAAGGGGGGATTTCGATGCCAAGGACGTTTCCACTTCAGAAGATCCGCAATATCGGTATCATGGCTCATATCGACGCAGGTAAGACGACTACGACCGAGCGGATTCTGTTCTACACGGGAAAGGTGCACAGGATGGGTGAAGTCGACCAGGGTTCGGCGGCTATGGACTGGATGGTCCAGGAGCAGGAGCGGGGGATAACCATTACTTCCGCCGCCACTACCTGTTATTGGAGAGATTGTAGAATCAACATTATAGATACGCCAGGGCACGTTGACTTCACGGCGGAAGTGGAACGGAGCCTCCGGGTGCTTGACGGCGCGGTGGCCATATTCTGTGCTAAAGGCGGCGTCGAACCCCAATCTGAGACCGTCTGGAGGCAGGCCGACAAGTACAAGATTCCCCGTATCGCTTACATCAACAAGATGGATTCAACGGGCGCCGATTTCTTCCGGGCCGTGAGGATGATCAAGGACCGGTTGGGCGCCGAGCCTGTGGTCATAGGTCTTCCTCTGGGGTCGGAAGAGAACTTCTCCGGCATCGTGGACCTCATCGATATGAAGGCCTTGCACTGGTCCGATGAGATGGGGATGGAGATCGACAGGAGGCAGATCCCCGAGGACCTCAGGGAGCTGGCCGAGGAGTACAGAGAGCGCCTCATATCGGCCGCGTCGGATTACGACGAGGCCGTGTTGGAGGCTTATCTCGCCGGCGAGGAGCTTCCGGCAGAGCTCTTGAAAGGGGCTCTCCGCAAGGGTACTCTGACGAACGCCATTGTCCCCGTCTTGCCCGGGTCTTCCTTTAGGAAGAAGGGCGTTCAGAGCCTCATTGACGCCATCGTTGATTATCTCCCTTCCCCTGAGGACATACCTCCCGTGGAAGGGCAGGTACCGGGGACCGACAAGGTCGTCGTGAGAAAGGCCCTGGATGACGAGCCGTTCAGCGCCCTCGCGTTCAAGGTCATGACCGATCCCTACGTAGGTCGCTTGACCTACTTCCGTGTGTACTCCGGTTCGGTCAACACCAGGTCTTACGTGTACAACGCCACCAAAGAGAAGAATGAGAGGATCCAGAGGCTCCTGCTCATGCATGCAAACCACCGGGAGGACGTCGAAGAAGCCGTCGCCGGCGATATAGTTGCTACCGTGGCTCTGAAGTACACGGCGACGGGTGATACCCTGTGTGATCAGAAACACCCGATCATACTTGAGGCCATCACATTCCCGGAGCCGGTGATTCAGGTCGCCATAGAACCGGCTACCAGGGCAGATCAAGACCGGCTTTCCATGTCCCTGCAGAAACTGGCCGAGGAGGATCCCACTTTCTCCTACAAGTCTGATGACGAAACCGGCCAGACCCTCATAGAGGGCATGGGTGAGCTGCATCTGGAGATCATCAGCGACCGCCTCCTCCGGGAGTTCGGTGTCACGGCTTCGGTGGGCCGCCCGCAGGTGGCGTTCAAGGAGACGGTCACAGGTGAGGTTGTTGGAGAGGCCAGATACGTCCGTCAGACGGGTGGTCACGGGCAGTATGGTCACGTCAAACTCAGAGTCCAGCCCCTCGGCAGGGGTTCTGGTTTTGAGTTCGTAGACGCGGTGAAGGGCGGCGCGATCCCGGCCGCATTCATCCCGGCCGTTGAAGTCGGTGTGAGGGAAGCGCTGGAGAGCGGCCCCCTAATCGGCAATCCTGTTGTTGACATCAAGGTGACTCTTGAGGATGGGTCCTATCATGAGGTAGACTCGTCTGAGTTGGCGTTCAAGGTCGCCGGTTCCATGGCTCTGAAGGAGGCGCTTTCAAAGGCCAAGATGGTCCTCCTCGAGCCTGTTATGAAGGTGGAGGTAACCACTCCCACAGACTACTTGGGAGAGGTGCTTTCCGACCTGAGCGCTCGTAGAGGACAGGTCCAGGGCATTGAGAGCAGGGAAGCCTACGAGGTCATTGACGGTTCGGCCCCGCTTGCTTCAATGTTTGGGTACGCCACCGACCTAAGGTCTAGGACCCAGGGTCGGGGCACGTATACGATGCAGTTTCAGAGTTACGACGTAGTTCCGCCCAACGAGGCGGACAAGATCATCGCCCGGTACCTCGGGCGGCCAGTGGACTAAAAAGGAGGATCAATCAGCAAATGGCCAAGAAGAAGTTTGAGAGAACCAAACCCCACGTCAACGTCGGTACGATTGGACACATCGACCACGGCAAGACCACTTTGACGGCAGCCATCACGAGAGTCATGGCGAGCATAGGGAACGCCGAGTTCACTCCCTTCGACAAGATCGACAAGGCGCCTGAAGAGAAGGCCAGAGGCATCACCATCTCCGCCTCTCACGTTGAGTACGAGACCGCCAACAGGCACTACGCCCACGTAGACTGCCCGGGGCACGCTGACTACATCAAGAACATGATCACCGGTGCCGCTCAGATGGACGGCGCTATCCTCGTTGTGTCCGCAGCCGACGGCACCATGCCCCAGACCCGTGAGCACGTCCTGCTCGCCCGTCAGGTCGGCGTTCCTGCCATGGTTGTGTTCCTGAACAAGGTTGACTTGGTTGACGACGAGGAGCTCCTCGAGATTTCCGAACTCGAGGTTAGGGATCTTCTGTCCAAGTACCAGTTCCCCGGCGACGAAGTGCCTGTGGTTAGGGGCTCGGCTCTGAAGGCCCTTGAGTGCGGCTGCGGCAAAGAGGATTGCCCGTGGTGCAGCGGCATCATGAAACTCATGGAAGCCGTTGACTCCTACATCCCGACCCCCCAGCGCGCCGTCGACAAGCCGTTCCTGCTTTCGGTTGAGGACGTATTCACCATCACCGGCCGCGGCACAGTCGCCACCGGAAGGATCGAGCGCGGAGTAATCAAGCCCGGCGACACTGTCGAAATCGTTGGACTTACCGAGAAGCCCAGGCAGACGGTTTGCACCAGCGTTGAGATGTTCAAGAAGATCCTGGACCAGGGCGAAGCCGGAGACAACGTTGGATGCCTCCTGCGCGGTATAGCCAAGAACGAAGTCGAGCGTGGCCAGGTCCTGGCTAAGCCCGGAACCATCAAGCCCCGCACGAAGTTCGTTGGCCAGATCTACGTTTTGACCAAGGAAGAGGGCGGCCGTCACACCGCGTTCTTCACCGGTTACAGGCCCCAGTTCTTCTTCAGGACCACCGACGTCACCGGCTCGGTAGAGCTCCCGGAGGGTGTCGAGATGGTAATGCCTGGCGATAACGTGCGCATCAAGGCAGAGCTTATCTCCCCCATCGCCATCGAAGAGGGAGTTCGCTTCGCTATCCGTGAGGGTGGAAGAACTGTAGCTTCAGGGGTCGTAACTGAGATCGAGGAGTGATCGTTTTGAGGAGGCAGCGCATCCGGGTTAGGCTTCGGGCGTTTGACCACGAAGTCCTGGATAAGTCGGCGGGTCGCATTGTCGACACCGCCAAGAGGACCGGCGCGCTCATTTCGGGCCCGGTCCCGCTTCCGACCGAGAGAAGCGTCTACACCATCCTCACTGCCCCCAACGGAGAGAAGGATATCCGAGAGCAGTTTGAGATGAGAGTGCATAAGAGGCTCATTGACATCATGGAGCCTACGACCAAGACCATGGACGCGCTCACGAGACTCGATCTCCCTGCAGGGGTAGACATCGAGATCAAGAGTGTATGAACCAAGCTTCGTGATGGAGGAGGTAGCGTGCTATGAAGGCCATCCTCGGCAGGAAGGTCGGGATGACCCAGGTTTTTCAGGATAATGGGGAGCTCGTACCCGTTACCGTCATTGAAGCCGGTCCGTGCACAGTCGTTGAGAAGAGAACTCTTGACAAGGACGGATACCTTGGCGTTCAGCTGGGATTTGGTTTCGTGAAGGAGCGCGAGCTTTCCAAGCCCGTCCTGGGGCAGTTCAAGAAGAGGAATCTGACTCCGGTCAGGTACCTTAGGGAAGTCCGCGTTGGAGAGGACGAGAAGCTGGAAATTGGCGACGAGGTCAAGGTCACGGTATTCAAGGCAGGTGACGTCGTGGACGTGAGCGGAAGGTCCCTGGGCAAGGGTTTCGCCGGCGTCATCAAGCGTCACAACTTCAGGCGGAGCGCCATGTCCCACGGGTCCAAGTATCACCGCGGCGTGGGCTCGCTGCAGGCGAGAGATGCCTCCAGGGTGTTTCCGGGCAGGAAGCTGCCGGGGCACATGGGAGACGAGAATGTGACGGTAACCGGCCTTAAGGTCGTGAGCGTGGATCCTGAGAAGAACCTGCTTCTCATTAAGGGTGCCGTCCCAGGGGCGAGGGGTTCCCTCGTTACGGTCAAAGCATCATCACGGCAAGGTTGAGACGAGGTTAAGGAGGGATCCTCGTGCCACAGGCAGAGGTTTTCAGTCCAAAAGGTGAAAAGGTCGGCGAGATTGGCCTTTCTGAGGCGCTGTTCGGCAGAGAGCCCAACAAGGGCTTGATCAGGGCTGCCGTGCTCGCTCACCTGAACGCTTCCAGGGTCGGCACTGCCAAGGCCAAGACCCGGAGCGAGGTGCGGGGCGGCGGACGGAAGCCTTGGAGGCAGAAGGGACTCGGTCGGGCCAGGGCGGGCACCATTACGTCTCCCATTTGGAGACACGGAGGCGTGGCTTTTGGTCCCCACCCCAGAGATTACAGCTGGGACCTTCCCAAGAAGGTAAGAAGGCTGGCCCTTAAGTCGGCTCTTTCGGCCAAGGCGAAGAACGGGCAGATAACGGTCTTGACCGGCCTTACAATGGCTGCGCCAAAGACTAAGGACCTGTACGCCTTCCTCAAGAAGATGGGAGTGCACGAAAGCGTCCTTATCGTCACCGGCGACAACGAGCCCAATGTAGTTTTGTCGGCCAGGAACATCCCCGGCGCTAGGGTGACCACTGCCAGGGAGCTGTCGACATACGAGACTATGCTCAAGAAACACATTCTCATCACCGAGGACGCGGTGAGAAAGCTGGAGGAGGCGCTCACATGAATCTTACGGCGAGAGACATCATCATCCAGCCTCTGGTGACTGAGAAGACCAACGAGGCCATGGGTTTGGGGACGTACACCTTCAGGGTCCACCCCAAAGCCACCAAGGCCGATATTCACAACGCGATTGAGGAGATATTCAAGGTGCGGGTCGTGAAGGTCAACACCATGAATGTCGTAGGCAAACCCAGAAGGTTGGGCCTTAGGACCGGCCGTACGCCTGGGTGGAAGAAAGCCATAGTGAAACTGGCGCCCGGTCAGAAGATCGAGTTCTTCGAGGGTGTGTAGGAGGGAGACTAAGTGCCTGTAAAGAGCTTTAAGCCAACCTCCCCCGGTCTTCGTGGAAGGTCGGCAAGCACTTTCGAAGAGATCACAAAGACTACTCCTGAGAAGTCTTTGGTCTTCTCGAAAAAGAGATACTCTGGCCGCAACAGTCAAGGCAGGATTACGGTACGCCACAGAGGCGGCGGTGCCAAGAAGAAGGTCAGAATAGTCGATTTCAAGCGGTCCAAGGATGATATCCCGGCCAAGGTTTCGGCCATAGAATACGACCCGGGCCGCTCGGCAAGGATTGCGCTTCTTACCTATGCCGATGGGGAGAAGAGGTATATCGTTGCTCCCTTGGGTCTCGGTGTGGGCGATGAAGTGATGTCGGGACCCAACGCCGACATAAAGCCAGGGAACGCGCTGCCTCTGGACAGCATTCCCACAGGTACGATGGTGCACTGCGTAGAGATGGTCCCCGGGAAAGGGGCCCAGATCGCCAGGAGCGCCGGAGCGGCGGTACAGCTCATGGCTAAAGAAGGCGGTTTCGCGCTCCTCAGGCTCGCTTCCGGCGAGCAGCGCAAGGTGCCTGTCATGTGCAGGGCGACAATCGGCCAGGTCGGCAACGTTGAGCATGAGAATAAGTCCCTGGGCAAGGCGGGAGCGACTCGCCATAAGGGATGGCGTCCCAGTGTCCGCGGTGTCGTGATGAACCCGGTTGACCACCCTCACGGTGGCGGCGAAGGCAAATCGCCCGTGGGGCTGCCCGGGCCTCTTACGCCTTGGGGTAAGCCCGCCCTTGGTTACAAGACCAGGAAGAAGAACAAAGCTTCTGACAAGCTTATTGAGAAGCGCAGAAAGTAAACGAGGAAGGAGGGGGCGATTGTGAGCCGGTCGTCAAAGAAGGGACCGTATGTCGACGCCAAGCTCTTGGCGAAGATACGCGCCATGAACCAGAAGGGTGAGAAGCGCGTCTTGAGGACTTGGGCCAGAGCTTCAACCATAGTCCCGGAGATGGTGGGTCATACCATCGCGGTACACGATGGAAGAAAGCATGTGCCCGTCTATATCACCGAGGACGCGGTTGGCCATAAGCTGGGCGAATTCGCTCCCACACGGACATTCAGGGGTCACGGAGCGCACACGCAGCGTTCCACCGCTTTGAAGTAAGGGGGTTCTTGAGGTAGACATGGAAGCCAGAGCGATAGCAAGGCACCTGAGGATATCCCCCTCCAAAGTGAGGATCGTGGCCAATCTTGTGCGGGGGAAAGCGGTAAGTGAAGCGTTGGCGATTTTGAGGTACACTCCCAAGCGGGCTTCCCACCTCATAAAAAAGGTGATCGAGTCGGCTGCCGCCAACGCCGAGAACAACTTTGAGATGAACAAGGACGCTCTCGTGGTGTCAGAGATATATGTCGATGAGGGGGCCATTTTGAAGAGGTACCATCCCCGTCAAAGAGGGCAGGCTTTTCCGATTCAGAAGAAGACTTCCCACATCACGGTCGTAGTCCGGGAAAGAGAGGAGGGTTAATTTTGGGACAGAAGACTCATCCGAAGGGGTTTCGCCTTGGAGTCATCTATGACTGGGATTCCAGGTGGTTTGCCCGGAAGAAGAACTTTTCCGAACTCCTCCTCGAAGACAAGAAGATTCGGGATTATGTGAAAGGCAAGCTCCGTCAGGCCGGCATAGCCAGGATCGAAATCGAGAGAAAGCCCCAGGAAGTCATGGTGACGGTACATGCGGCCAAGCCCGGAGTGGTGATAGGCAGGGGCGGTACCGGTATCGAGGCCCTTCGCAAAGAGCTGGTGGAGCTTACCGGCAAGAAAAAGGTTATCCTCCACGCGGTGGAGGTCAAGAACCCTGAGATCGACGCGCAGCTCGTAGCCGAGAACGTGGCCGAGTCCATCGAGAGGCGCGTGTCTTACAGGAGAGCGATGAAGCAGGCCATCATGCGGGCCATGAGGTCTGGCGCCAAGGGCATCAAGATCAGGGCTTCGGGCCGTTTGGCCGGAGCCGAGATCGCCCGTCGCGAGAGGGCCGGCGAAGGCACCGTTCCACTGCATACCCTGCGCGCCGACGTTGATTATGGGTTTGCCGAGGCGCACACGACCTACGGTCGTATCGGCATTAGGGTGTGGGTGTACAAAGGTGACATCCTCCCACAGAAGACCAGAGCAGCTCAGACCTCAGCCGAGGGGGGGAAATAAGTCATGTTGATGCCCAAGAGAGTGCGGTGGCGGAAGCAGCACAAGACTCCCTACGAAGGCAAGGCGCAGAGGGGAAGCGAGGTCTTTTACGGAGAGTATGGGCTTCAGGCTCTGGAAGGGGCTTGGATAACCGACAGGCAGATCGAGGCCGCTCGCGTGGCTCTCACCCGTTCCATCAGGCGTGGGGGAAAGGTATGGATCAGGATTTTCCCCGACAAGCCGATGACGAAGAAACCGGCCGAGACCCGTATGGGCAGCGGTAAGGGAAACCCGGAGTCATGGGTGGCCGTGGTGAAGCCCGGAAGGATCCTTTTTGAGATCGCCGGCGTATCCGAAGCGGATGCCAGAGAAGCTCTCCGGCTCGCAGGCACCAAGCTGCCGATCCACACCAGGTTCCGGATGCGGCAGGGAGCTCAAGGAGAGGCACAAGATAAGGCGGTGAACAAGGATGAAGGTGCAGGAGATTAGGAATTTGAACGACAAGGACTTGGAGAAGAGGCTGGACGACCTGAAGGAAGAGCTCTTCAACCTGCGCTTTCAGATGACCACGGGACAGCTTGACAATGTCATGCGTCTCAGGGAGGTTAAGCGGTCCATCGCCAGGGTGAAGACGGTTCAGCGCCAGCGCGAGCTAGGCAAGCTCGCCCAGGAGGTCTAGATATGGAACGCGGAATGCGCAAAGAGATGACGGGCGTGGTCGTTTCTGACAAGATGGATAAGACCTGCGTCGTAGCCATTGAGACGTGGAAGGTCGTTCCAAAATACCGGAAGAGGGTTCGCTCAACCCGGAAGGTCAAAGCGCACGACGAGGAAAACTCGGCCGGCGTCGGCGATCTTGTCCGTATAGTGGAGTCCAGGCCCTTTTCCCGCGACAAGAAATGGCGGGTGGCCCAAGTTCTCCAGAAGTCCAAGAGCGCCGGGGGTGACCGAGCGTGATCCAGCAGGAGAGCAGGCTCAAGGTGGCCGACAATACCGGCGCCAGGGAGATTATGTGCATCAAAGTCCTGGGCGGTGCCGTTCACCGCTACGCAGGGCTGGGTGACATCATAGTGGCAACGGTAAAGGAGGCCACTCCCGGAGGCGTTGTCAAGAAGGGGCAGATAGTCCGGGCGGTAGTAGTTCGGACTGCCAAGAATGTTAGGCGGCCGGACGGCAGCTATATCAAGTTCGATGATAACGCCGCGGTCATTTTGAGGGACGACAGGGAACCGCAGGGCACCCGCATTTTCGGGCCTGTAGCGAGGGAGCTTCGGGAGAAGCACTTCACCAAGATAGTGTCCCTGGCTCCGGAAGTCCTTTAAGGACCTCGAAGGTGGTGTAACGATGAACATTCGCAAAGACGACACCGTGCTCGTCATCAGCGGGAAGTACCGGGGTAAGAGGGGAAGGGTCGTAAGGGCGATGCCTTCCTTGAACCGCGTAGTGGTCCAGGGCGTCAACCTTAGGAAGCGTCACCGGAGGCCCAGCAAGGATCTGCCTCAGGGCGGCATAGTCGAGGCCGAGGGACCGATCGACAGGTCCAACGTTCTTCTCGTGTGCCCGAAGTGCTCAAAGCCTACCCGCATCGGGGCAGGCAAGGCCGACGACGGCAAGAAGGTCCGAGTATGCCATAAGTGTGGCGAAGCCATTGACAAGTGAGGTAGATTGACTTGGCGCTAAAGGATACCTATCGTGACGAAGTCATTCCGGCGATGGCAAAGGCCTTCAGTTACAAGAACACTCTTGAGGTGCCGAAGATCACGAAGGTCACCATCAATATGGGAGTAGGAGAGGCGACCCAGAACGCTGACGCGCTGGAGGCCGCCGCGTCCGATCTCGCCAGGATCGCCGGTCAGAAGCCTGTTATCACCAAGGCCAAGAGGTCGATCTCGGCATTCAAGGTGAGAGCGGGCATGAACGTGGGGTGCAAGGTCACTCTCAGAGGACAGCGGATGTACGATTTTCTCGAGAAGCTGTTTTTCGTCGTTCTCCCCCAGGTAAGAGACTTTAGGGGCGTCTCGCCCGACGGCTTTGACGGGCGCGGCAACTATTCTCTGGGCCTCAGGGAGCAGCTCATTTTCCCGGAGATCGAGTATGACAAGGTCTCCAAGGTGAGGGGCATGAACATCACCATCACCACAACTGCCAAGACCGACGAAGAGGGTTTGTACCTCCTCAAGGCATTAGGCATGCCGTTCAAGAGGTAGGGGGGATATAGATGGCAGGGTTAGCCAAGATTCTGAAGGCACAGAAGGAGCCAAAGTACCGGACCCAGCGGGTAAACCGCTGCAAGATCTGCGGGCGGGCACGTGCGTACATCCGTAAGTTCGGAGTCTGCCGGCACTGTTTCCGGAGTTTGGCCCATAAGGGAGAGATCCCTGGCGTGACCAAGGCCAGCTGGTAGGAGGGACGTTACCATGACACATGATCCAATTGCGGATATGCTTACTCGGCTCCGCAACGCCGGCATGGCCAGACATGAGAAGGTGGAGCTACCGGCATCCAAGATGAAGGAGCGAGTGCTAAGAGTCCTGAAGGACGAGGGGTACATCAGGGACTTTGAGGTAGTCGCCGAGAAACCGGTACCCAAGATCAAGGTGTACCTGAAATACGGGCCCGGGAAGAAGCGGGCAATTACCGGGATCAGGCAGATATCCAAGCCCGGACTTCGCGTCTACGCACACAAGGACGAAATCCCCAGGGTACTGGGCGGTCTCGGCATCGCCGTGGTCTCAACTTCCAGAGGGGTTATGACCGACCGTTCAGCGAGAGAATTGAGGCTCGGGGGCGAAGTGATCTGCTACGTCTGGTAAGCAGGAGGTCTTTATCGTGTCACGAATCGGACTAAAACCAATACCGGTCCCCAAAGGAGTAACGGTGTCCCGGGACGGAGACACCCTGACCGTTAAGGGCCCCAAGGGTGTCCTCTCACGGACGTTTCACCCCGAGATGATCGTGAAAGTGGAAGCCGACCAGATACTGGTTGAGAGGCCCTCGGACCAGAGGCATCACAGGTCGCTCCACGGCCTTACCCGGACTCTCATCGCCAATATGGTACACGGTGTGACCGAAGGATATGAGAAGACTCTGGAGATCTCGGGGATGGGATACCGCGCCACTAAGCAAGGCGATAAGGTTGTGCTCAATCTAGGTTTCATTCGGCCCGTTGAGATTGTGCCGCCCCAGGGCATTGAGGTCACTGTGAATGGCCCCACTTCCGTCACTGTGCGTGGTATCGACAAGGAGAGAGTCGGGCAACTGGCGGCGGAGATCCGCGCCCTGCGTCCACCTGAGCCCTATCAGGGTTCCGGCGTAAAGTACGCAGGTGAGAAGATCAGGCGCAAGGTCGCCAAGGCGACGAAGTAGGCCGCTCGAGGAGGATTGACTCTATGGCTTTGAAGACCAAGGAAGAGAAGAGACAAAGGCGCCACCTTAGGGTGCGCAAACGTGTCGTAGGCACGGCCGAGCGGCCCCGGCTCTGCGTGTTCAGGAGCGAGAAGCACATCTACGCTCAGGTGATCGATGACACCTTGAGGCGGACTCTTGTTTCCGCTTCTTCCGTTGAACCCTGGTTCAAAGAGATGAAGACATCCGGAGGGAACGTGAAGGGCGCGGCCCAAGTCGGGAAGGTTCTTGCCGAACGGGCCGTTGAAAAGGGGCTTAAGAAGGTTGTTTTCGACCGTGGCGGATATCTCTACCACGGAAGGATTAAGGCGCTTGCGGAAGCCGCCAGAGAGGGCGGTCTGGATTTTTAAGATGCGGGGTGATTACTTGGTGAGTTCGGGACGTCAGAGACAGAGAGGCCGGGAGGATAGGTCCTCGAAGGACGGTCCTTTTGATAGGCCTCAAGAAGAGTTTAGAGACGAAGTAGTAAGCGTCGGACCTGTATCCAAGACCGTCAAGGGCGGCCGCAGGCGCAGCTTCCGCGCGCTGGTTGTTGTCGGCAACGGAGACGGCAAAGTTGGGGCAGGGCTTGGGAAGGCTCTGGACCTTACCGATGCCATAAGGAAAGGTATTGACGATGCCAAGAAGAACCTCATTGAGGTTCCCCGTCACCTGAGCACCATCACCCACGAGGTGATCGGCCGTCATGGAGCAGGTATGGTACTCTTGCGTCCCGCTTCACCGGGAACCGGAGTCATCGCCGGGCGCGGCGTGAGGCCTCTCATGGAGCTGGCGGGCATTCAGGACGTCTTGGCCAAGTCTCTTGGCTCAGCCAACCCGTATAACGTGGTTTACGCCACCATCGACGCTCTCAAGCAGCTCCGCACCGCGACCGAGGTGAGGGAGCTCCGCGGAAAGATCAAGAAGGCGGAAGCCAGAGCGGAATCGGAGGTCGGAGTCAATGGAATTGCATGACCTAAGGCCAAACCCGGGCTCAGTCAGAAAGGCCAAGAGGAAGGGTCAGGGACTGGGCTCAGGCAACGGCAAGACCGCCGGCAGGGGACACAAGGGCCAGAAGGCGCGCTCAGGTGGCACCAAGGGGCCGGGGTTTGAGGGCGGACAGATGAGGCTTACCATGAGGTTGCCCAAGCGGGGTTTCCACAACATTTTCGGTGTGGAGTACGACCTTGTGAACGTAGGCGATCTGGACAGGTTTGAAGCCAACACCGAGGTGGGGCCCGAGGTATTGAAAGAGGCCGGTATGCTCAGAAAGAATTCCGGATACCTCAAGATCCTCGGCGATGGAGAGATCAAGAAGACGCTTACCGTCAAGGCCCACGCATTTTCCAAATCAGCAAAGGAGAAAATCGAGGCCGCCGGCGGCAAGGCCGAGGTGATATAGATGGTCGCAACGCTCAGGAACGCATGGCAGATCCCGGACCTCCGTAAGAGGATTCTCATTACGGTTTCACTGCTTGTGGCTTTTCGAGCGGGTGTCGCGGTTCCTGTGCCGGGCATAGTCCCTGAGGTAATCCAGCAGCTCTTCAGCGGGGGTACTCTGTTCGCGTTCATGGACCTCTTTTCCGGAGGTGCCCTTTCCAGCTACTCGGTCTTTGCCATGAGCATATATCCCTACATCAACGCCTCAATCATCATGCAGCTCATGCAGATGGTGATCCCCAAGTGGGAGGAAATGTCCAAAGACGAGGACGGGCGTAAGAAACTGCAGGGATACACAAGATACGGTACCGTAATCCTGGGGGCCATCCAGGCCACGGGCATGACGCTGGCGATTAGGGCGAGAGGCGCCCTTGTCACCGATTCGCCGTGGCTGGTTGTTGAGGCCGTACTAAGCCTAGTCGCGGGTACGGCTTTCCTTATGTGGCTCGGCGAGGTCATAACGGAGAAAGGTATCGGGAACGGGATCTCTCTCTTTATCTTCGCCGGTATCGTCACGGGCATGCCCAGGGAACTGGCCCAGATCTGGGCGCTTCTCCGCTCAGGTCAAGCCAAGTGGTATAACGGCCTCCTGCTCCTCCTGGTTTCTGTGGCTACCGTGTTTTTGGTCATATGGATCACCGAGGGAGAGCGGAGGATCCCTGTCCAGTACTCAAAGAGAGTTGTGGGCCGTAAGATGATGGGGGGGTACGCGACCAACATCCCCCTAAGGATCAACCAGGCAGGCGTGATCCCGGTCATCTTCGCGTCGTCGCTTCTTTCATTCCCGGCGACCATAGCGTCGTTCGCTGCCGATAAGCCGTGGGCCGCGAAGCTGGGTGAGTTCTTCGACTACACCCAGCCGTGGTATACTGCCATGTATGCCATTTTGATATTCGGCTTCACGTTCTTTTATACCGGGATGGTTTTCAACCCGTTGGAAGTAGCGGATAACATGCGGAAGTACGGCGGTTTCGTGCCGGGCATGAGGCCGGGCAAGCCGACGGCCGATCTCCTGTCACGGATTGTGACAAGGATCACGGCCGTAGGCGCCTTGTTCCTCGCCATTATCGCGGTCCTTCCCAACTTCATGATCCAGATCACCGGGCTCCCCGGCTTCCACGCGCTGGGCGGCACGGCTCTCATTATCGTGATCGGCGTGGCTCTTGAAACCATGAAACAGATAGAAGCTCAGCTGGTAATGAGAAACTACCAGGGCTTCTTGAGATAGGGAGATGTGGACATGAGGCTCGTCTTGCTGGGAGCGCCCGGTTCGGGCAAGGGGACCCAAGCCAAGCTCTTGGCTTCAGAGTTTGGCCTCATGCATGTTGCGCCAGGCGACATCTTTCGGGCCGAGATCCGTTCCGGCACCGAGTTAGGGCGTTTGGTTGAGAGCATTCTGGCGCGCGGCGAGTTGGTGGACGATGCCACGACCGTCCGCGTCATTGACACCAGGCTTTCATCGGAAGAGGCTAAGCATGGATTTGTCCTCGACGGCTTTCCGAGAACCATCTCACAGGCAGAGGCTTTGGACCGAATCCTCTCCGGCCGCGGCGAGTCTCTCGATCTGGCGGTGGGTCTCGAGGTCGACGAAGACGCCATTCTAAGGCGAGCCCTCTCAAGGAGGGTGTGCGGCGTTTGCGGCAAGCCGTACAACATCGTCATGCAGCCTCCCAAGGTTGCAGGTAAGTGCGACGAGTGCGGCGGCGATCTCACTACGCGGAAGGACGACCTCGAGGAGACCGTGAGGGATCGTTTGGCGGTCTACCGCGAGTTCACCGAACCGCTTCTGGCCTACTACGGAGAGAAGGGCCTCCTAGAGGTCACCGACGGGGAAGGCCAAGTAGACGAGGTATTCCAGAGGGTCGTGGAAGCCCTCAGGAAACGGAATCTGTTGGAGTAAGAAGAGGTTTCATGATCATTCTCAAGAACGAGCAGGAAATCGAACTGATGGCCGGCGCAGGGAGAGTCGCGGGGCTCTGCCTGAAGATGCTTGGCAGCAAGATTAGGCCGGGAATCACTACGGCGGAACTGGACCGGATGGCCGAGGAGTTCATACGAGGGATGGGCGCTATCCCCACCTTCAAAGGGTACCAGGGCTTTCCGGCGAGTATCTGCACTTCAGTCAACGACGTAGTGGTGCACGGCACTCCCGACGGCACGAGACTGGAAGAAGGCGACATCATCTCGATCGATGTCGGCGCTACGCTTAACGGTTTCGTGGGGGACACGGCGGCCACCTTTCCTGTGGGCAAGGTGAGCCCGCTCGCGGAGAAGCTCATCCGGGCGACACAGGAATCGCTCTACGCAGGTATCGCGGCTGCCGTTGAGGGTAAGACCCTGGGCGACGTCGGTCATGCCGTAGAGTCGGTGGCCATGAGATACGGTTTCACCGTGGTTCGCGATTACGCCGGACACGGAGTCGGTAGGAAGATGCACGAGGATCCGTCTGTGCCCAACTTCGGGATCCCCGGTACCGGGCCAATGCTCCGCAGGGGCATGGTCGTGGCCATTGAGCCGATGGTAAACGCGGGCAGCCATGAGGTGGTCACTTTCCGGAACCTCAAGGTTGTGACACAGGACCGGTCGTTGTCGGCTCACTTCGAGCATACGGTCGCTATCACGGCCGGCGGTACCAGGTGTCTTACAAAGGTCTAGACCCTGCCGCGAAGAGATTGGCTGGTATAAGTTGCCAGCGGGTGGACAGACTTTTATAGGTGTATAAGGGGGAATTCGATGCCGAAGCAGGACAGCATTGAGATTGAGGGCAGAGTTGTGGAGCCGCTTCCCAATGCAATGTTTCGGGTAGAGATTGAGGGAGGACACAAAGTTCTCGCTCACATTTCAGGGCGCATGAGGATCAATTTCATCAAGATCCTTCCGGGAGACCGGGTTCTCGTCGAACTCAGTCCTTATGACCTCACGCGCGGCAGGATAACCCGCCGCCTGAGATAAGGGGGTTTTCAGGGTGAAGGTACGTCCTTCAGTTAAGAAGATATGCGAGAAGTGCCGGATCATCCGACGGCACGGCAGGGTGATGGTGCTCTGCTCAAATCCCAAACACAAGCAAAAGCAGGGCTGACACGGGGGTGAGTAAATGGCTCGTATAGCAGGAGTAGATTTGCCCAGAGACAAGAGAGTTGAGGCTGCCCTTCCTTATATCTTCGGGATCGGCCGCACTCGCGCGAAGATGATTTTGGAAAGCACCGGGGTTAGCCCTGATACACGCGTGAGAGACCTGACCGAAGAGGAAGTATCGCGCATCAGAGAGTTTATTGATACGAACTACAAGGTCGAGGGCGATCTTCGCACCGAGACCCAGATGAATATCAAGAGGCTCATAGACCTTGGCACTTACAGGGGTCTACGCCACAGGAGAGGTCTTCCTGTGAGGGGACAGAGGACCCAGACCAACGCCCGGACGCGTAAGGGACCCAAACGGACCGTAGGCGTCAGACGGAAGAGGTAGGGAGGCGACTTATTCTTGGCAAAAAGAAGAGAACGTGTTCGAAGAAGAGAACGGCGTGTGGTTGAGAAGGGCGTTGCCCACATCAAGTCGACCTTCAACAACACCGTCATCACAATAACCGATACCCAAGGGGGAGCCGTCTCGTGGTCAACCTCGGGGAAGATGGGTTTCAAGGGTTCCAGGAAGTCCACTCCCTTCGCGGCCCAGATGGCCGCCGAGAGTGCCGCTAAGACGGCCATAGACCAGGGCATGCGTGAAGTCGAGGTCATGGTCAAGGGTCCCGGTTCAGGTCGCGAAGCCGCTATTCGCGCTCTCCAAGCTGCGGGTCTGGAAGTGACCGCCATTAAGGACGTCACCCCGGTTCCCCACAATGGATGCAGGCCGCCCAAGCGGCGCCGCGTGTAAGGAGTGAGACCATGTCAAGACATACTGAAGCAGTATGCCGGTTGTGCCGCCGCGAGAGCCAAAAGCTGTATCTCAAGGGTGACAAGTGTTTCACAAAGTGCACCCTTGAAAAGAGGCCGACTCCGCCGGGACAGCACGGTAGATCGAGAAGACCCAGTGAGTACGGTACCCAGCTTAGAGAGAAGCAGAAGGCCAGACGCTTCTACGGCGTGGGTGAGAAGCAGTTCCGGAACTACTTCGCCAAGGCAGTCAGAGTTCGCGGAGAGACGGGCAAGACCCTTATGCTCTTCTTGGAGAGGCGCCTTGACAATGTCGTCTACCGGGCAGGATTTGCGCGTTCCCGTCCCGAAGCCCGGCAGATTATCGGCCACGGGCACATTGAGGTGAACGGCCGGAAGGTGGACATCCCGTCCTTCTTGGTTTCGGCGGGGGATGAAGTCAAACTAAGGCCCAGAGCGCTCAAACTCGAGAAGTTCAAGGCCATGGCCGAGGGCCTGGCGGGGCACAACGTGCCTGCGTGGATGTCTCTTGACGCTGAAAACTGGAAAGCAACCATCCTTAGGTTGCCCGAGCGAGACGAAGTGGATGTTCCGGTTGACGAGCGCCTGATCGTCGAGCTGTACTCGAAGTAAGTTACCCCATTTGAAGCCTTGGGAATAAGGGGGGCCCAAAAGAGTGTTCAATTTCATAGAGCCGAAGGTAGAGTGCGAGGAGATCTCGCAGGACCGTAAGTTTGGCCGGTTCGTGGTAGAGCCGCTCGAAGGCGGGTATGGAGTCACGGTCGGCAATTCTCTTCGCAGAGTGCTCCTTTCGTCCCTTACGGGAGCGGCGGTTACCAGGCTGAGTATCGACGGGGTACTTCACGAGTTTTCAACCATACCTAACGTCAGAGAAGACGTCACGGATATTCTGCTGAACGTGAAGGCTCTAGTGGTAAAGCTGCACAGCCCCGGACCGAAGGTGGTCCGTATAGACAAAGAGGGACCCGCGGAAGTCACCGGCCGCGATATCATCGCAGACGCCGACGTGGAGATCATAAACCCGGAGATCCACATTGCTGATCTGGACACGGGCGCCCGCCTCTTCATGGAACTCACCGTCGAAGAAGGACGCGGGTACGTGACGGCCGAGGCAAACAAGATCCCCGGTCAACCCATCGGTGTCATAGCCATGGACGCGCGGTTCACCCCTGTGACAAAGGTGAACTACAGCATAGAGGCCACTCGTGTAGGGCAGAGGACCGACTACGACAGGCTGGTCCTGGAGATCTGGACCGATGGCAGCGTAAGGCCGGACGAGGCTCTGGAGAACGCCTCCGGTATCCTGATCCAGCACTTCGAGCTCTTCCGGAACCTCTCGGACAAGGTAATGGAAGAGGACCAAGAGGAAGAGCCGGGCGAGAAGAGCGAGGTCGAGAAAGCGCTTGAGATGCCCATCGAGGAGCTGGAGCTGTCGATGAGGTCGTTCAACTGCCTGAAGCGGGCCGGGATCAACACGGTTGGCGAGCTCATCCAGAAGACAGAGGAAGAGATATCCAAAGTACGCAACATGGGCAAGAAGTCCCTTGAGGAAGTCAAGAACAAGCTTGCCGAGATGGGACTCGCTTTCCGCCCTGAAGAGGAATGAGGTGCACTAGAGTTGGGTTACTCGCGATTTGACCGGCCGATGGCGCAGCGTCGCGCGCTGCTCCGGGGCCTTGTGACTTCGCTTTTGGAGAGCGAACGGATCGAGACCACGCTCGCCAAAGCCAAAGCCGCCCAGTCAATCTCGGAGAAGATGATAACTCTGGCCAAAGAGGACAACCTTGCGGCCCGGAGGCGGGCATTGGCTTACCTTACCAAGGAAGACGTCGTCAAGAAGCTTTTCGAGACGCTGGGCCCGAGATACGCCCACCGTAACGGCGGCTACACCAGGATCCTCGATATCCAGAACCGGCGCGGAGACGGGGCTCCCATGGCCGTACTGGAACTGATCCAGCCTGAGAAGTGACGGTGTGATGGCCGAAGATACCGGGACCATAGAGGCGAGGGGTCTTTATCACCGGTACGAGTTAGGGGACAAAGAGTACGTAACGGCGTTGGCCGGGGTGGATGCGAAGGTGTCGCGGGGAGAGTTCCTCGCGATCATCGGGCCCAACGGGTCGGGCAAGTCTACCCTGGCTAAGCATTTTAACGTGCTCCTCTTGCCTGAGTCCGGCGATGTCTGGGTATTTGGGATGAACACCAAAGACGAGAAACTCACGTGGGAGATCCGGCGGAACGCGGGGATGGTGTTCCAAAACCCCGACAACCAGATCGTAGCGACAGTCGTCGAGGAAGACGTCGCGTTCGGACCCGAGAACCTGGGCGTCGAGCCCGCAGCCATCCGCCAGAGAGTGGATGAGGCACTTACGTCTGTAGACATGGCTCATATGCGCAGGCACGCCCCCCACCTTCTCTCGGGCGGGCAGAAGCAAAGGGTCGCCATAGCGGGCGTCCTCGCCATGCGTCCGGGCTGTATCGTATTGGATGAACCGACGGCCATGCTCGACCCCAGGGGCCGAGAAGAAGTCATGAAGACAGTCCTTGACCTCAACAAGAAGCACGGGATTACCATCATCCATATCACCCACTACATGGATGAAGCTCTTTACGCAGACAGGGTACTGGTCATGGACCAAGGGAGAGTAATAATGGAGGGTCCGCCGAGAGAAGTGTTTCTGGAGAAAGAGAAGCTGGTAAGCCTGGGTCTGGACGTCCCGCCTCTGGGTCGTCTGTCGGAAGCCTTGGGAAGAGCCGGCGTATCCGTGCGGCCCGACGCCCTTTCTGTCGAGGAATTGGTGGAAGAACTATGCCGATTGAAGTCAGGAGCTTAACTCACATATACCACAGGGGAAGCACGTCAGAGGCCGTGGCGCTTAAGGACGTCAGCTTCCGCATCGATAACGGCGAGTTTGTCGGGCTCATCGGTCCGACCGGGTCGGGCAAGTCAACGCTCATACAGCACCTAAACGGTCTCCTGAAACCTACGTCCGGAGAGGTGCTTGTGGACGGTCAGAACATCTGGGACAAAGGGATGAGCCTCCGGAAACTCCGGCAGCGGGTGGGGCTTGTGTTCCAGTACGCCGAGCAACAGGTTTTCGAGGAGACAGTGCGGCAGGACATCGCTTTTGGCCCGCGCAACCTCGGCCTTTCCGAGAGAGAAGTAATGGAGCGGGTCGAGGAAGCCGCAAGGATGGTAGGGTTGCCGGCGGACCTCCTGGACAGGTCGCCCTTTGAGCTTTCTGGCGGGCAGCTCCGGCGCGTGGCCATCGCGGGTGTCGCAGCCATGAAGCCCGAGGTACTGATATTGGACGAGCCTGCAGCCGGATTGGACCCCAGGGGGCGAGACGGAATCCTTTCCCGCATTCAAGAGATGCACCGCGGCGGGATGACGGTTATCCTGGTATCCCACAACATGGAGGATGTCGCCAGGCTGTGTGGGAGGCTCTTGGTGCTAAACAAGGGAGAACTTGTGGCCGACGGGACTCCCAGAGAGGTCTTCTCGAGGAACGAGTTCGTGAAGAAGATCGGACTCAGGGCGCCCGACGTCGTGAACCTCATGGAGAAGCTCAGGGAGCGCGGATGGAACGTGAGGACCGACATAGTAAATGTTGACGAGGCTCTCAAGGAGATACTCAGGGAGCTGGGGAAGGAGGCTCCGGTCCTCTCATGATGTCATCCGGCGTTATCATGGGACAGTATTACCCGGCTTCGTCGCCGGTCCATGCCATGGACCCGCGGGCCAAGATCCTCATTTCCGTGGTGTTCATGGTCGTCCTCTTCGTGGGGAACAACTTCTACGCTTTTGCCATCATGGGGGCTTTCGCGGGACTGGCGATAGCCGCGTCCAAGGTGCCCGTGAGGCTTCTGATCAGGGGTCTACGCCCCATACTGTTCATCATGGCGTTCACCATGGTCCTACACCTGTTTCTCACTCCCGGGCCGGCGATATTCAAGATAGGGTCGTTCACAGCAACCTGGGCCGGACTGATCCAGGGGCTCTTCATCGGAGTGCGGCTGGTCATCCTCATCATGTTCACGTCGCTCCTCACGCTCACCACCTCGCCCATCGAGCTGACCGACGGGCTGGAAGATATCCTGAAACCCTTCACCCGTCTGGGTGTTCCCGCCCACGAGCTGGCGATGATGATGACGATCGCCCTTCGCTTCATCCCCACCCTCTTGGAAGAGGCCGAACGGATCATGAAAGCCCAGATGGCCAGAGGGGCCGATTTTGAGTCGGGAAATATGGTGAAGCGGGCGAAGAGTCTTGTGCCGCTCCTGGTCCCCCTGTTCGTGAGCGCTTTCCGAAGGGCCGACGACCTGGCCATGGCAATGGAGGCAAGGTGCTACAGAGGTGGAGAAGGGCGCACCAGGATGCGCCAGCTTCGCATGGCTGCCAGGGACTTTGTAGCTTTCGGCCTGGTCATCGTGATCGCCGCCTTGGTTATCGTGGTCAGGATTAGGTTCGGCCCGGTCGTCAGCCGGGTGTAGCGGGTGCCGGGTTCTGGGGGTGGGTGCTATGGAGACAACCCCGATGACTATCTCGAAGATGTCTCAAAGACCACTTGAGGCCCGAACCTGGCTTGCCCCGCGGAAGGTGGCGCTATGGTAGAACCAGGAGTCAGCCAGCGGCGCAGAATAAGGGCCACAGTTCAGTACGACGGGACCGACTTCCTCGGGTTTCAGCGGCAGGCGAAGGGCCGTACCGTTCAAGGTGTCTTGGAGCAAGCCCTGGGGGAGCTCGTCGGGCATCCCGTCACCGTCAAGGCTGCCGGACGGACCGACGCGGGAGTCCACGCGAGAGGTCAGGTAATCTCCTTCTTGACAGAGAGCGGCATTCCGGCATCGAAAATCCCGGGCGCAGTCACCCCTTTCTTGCCTCGCGATGTGATCATCTCCTCGGCCGACAGAGTGGATGAAGGGTTCGATCCCCAGAAAGACGCAGTCTCAAAGACCTACTGCTACCGGATATGGCGGGGAGAGAGGCCCGACGTCCTTTGGGACAGGTACACCTACCGGTGGCCGGGGCCACTAGATTTGGGGCTCATGGAGGAAGAGGCTTCTTGGCTTATTGGACGGCATGACTTCGCCTCCTTGAGGGCAACCGGGTCCTCGGCCGTGACGACCGTCAGGGAAGTCATGAAAGCCCGATGGGTGAGGAAGTCCGGGGGATCCCGGGGAGAGATGTGGGAGTTTTGGATAACCGCCGACGGTTTTCTCTACAAGATGGTGCGACTTATCGTTGGCACGCTTATCGACGTGGGGAGGGGCAAGCTTCCTAAGAGCACGGTGAAGCGTCTCCTGGAAGAGCCCGGGTTAGGCCGGGCCGGGCAGTGCGCCCCGGGGAAGGGCCTGTGCCTGGAGGAGGTGGCGTTCAGGACTCATGTGTCTTGCGGCCGATCATCTTGAACGCTCTCCGCAGGAGTCACGCCGGTGTCTAGTACCTCATCTTCGTTCGCTACCTTCTCGGTATCAGGCCTAGCCGGTATCCACGCCTCCTCCGAATCCATTAGCTAACTGGATGCTTCCATACCCGGCGGCACGCCTCAAGTCGCCCGACCTTCGAGACCGGAGACGTGGTCTACTCATCTCCCGCTGTCGCAGGCAACACCGCCTTGAGATGCCGGGGAACTTTGTCAGGATGACGCCTTGTCAGGAAGACCCTTCCCGCCGTCCGATCGCGACCTTCTGCGCCTTCTAACAGATTCTGTGAGGAGGTACTCGATCTGGCCGTTTACCGAGCGGAAGTCCTCTTCGGCCCATGCGGCGATCTCCCTCCATAGCGTGGCCGATAGGCGTAGCAGTACCTGTTTCTTGTCCTTATCGTTCTTTCTATCCATGACTCAGTATAGGCTTCCGCTATTGACTACAGGCTGGGCGTCTCTATTGCCGCACAGCACAACCAGCAGGTTGCTGACCATGGCAGCCTTTCTCTCCTCATCGAGGTGAACGACGTTGTTCTCACCGAGTTTGTTGAGGGCCATCTCGACCATCCCCACCGCGCCATCCACTATCATCTTTCTCGCTGCGATGATGGCGGAGGCTTGCTGCCTCTGAAGCATCGCGGCCGCGATTTCGGGGGCGTAGGCAAGATGAGTGATCCTGGCTTCCATCACCTCAAGCCCCGCGATTTCCACTCGCGACTGCAACTCGGCCCTCAGCCTGTCGGCGACTTCGCGGCTGCTCCCGCGGAGGCTCATCTCGCCGTTTTCTTCCACATCGTAGGGATACAGCCTGGCGATGTCACGGAGCGCGGCGTCGCACTGTATGGACAGAAAGGCCTTGTAGTTGTCCACGTTGAACACTGCTTTGACCGTATTGACCACGCGCCAGATCACCACGACCCCGATCTCTACAGGGTTGCCAAGCTCGTCGTTGACCTTCTGCTTGTTGTTATTGAGGGTCATGGCCTTTAGGGAGATGACCTTGTTTGGGACGCGAAGAGAGACGTTGGCTGACCGGCCGGCTGACTTAACCACGGGATTTTCGTCTTCGGTTCCCGTTGCCGTGCCTGCGCCTGCCGCCGGGTTGACTGCCACGCAGAACGGGTTCACGTAGAAGAACCCTTCACCCTTGAGGGTACCGATGTACTTGCCGAACAGAGTGAGGACAAGGGCTTCCTGGGGCTTCAGGACTTTGAGTCCCAGGAAAGGTATCCAGCACACGAGAGAGTACAGGATACCCACGATGAGCAGGATGGTTCCTGGAGCCGTGACGTCCCGGGAGACGAGGAACGCTCCCAGAACGATAACCGCTATGTCCAAGAGCACGAGCATGATACTCACTATGAGCATGCCCATCCCGTTTGGCGCCTTGAGTTCGATCTCCTCGGTATAGCGGGCTTTCATGCCGATTCCCTCCTAATACAGAGACATTGCTATGTTAATGCTATCAATATGATATCTCATCCGGCGCCTTGGTCAATCCCATTATCACTTGGTTCGGCATACATCTGCGCCACGTAGGGTTGTGGCCGAGCTTGATGTCGAGTCTACGGTGTGCTCGGAAAAAACAAGTGAAAGACGCGATTCAGGTCGTCCAGCGCTTCCGTGTGCTCCACCTTGTACGATGAGCTTATGGAGCTCAAGCCGTCCTCGAAGAGGCTGTGTTTCATATAGTTGGTTTCGTGGCGAAGGAGGGTATCCTTGTACTCTCCGTTCATGACCAGGTGGTAGCTTATGTCGTGTTCCCACCGGAACACTCTGTTCTTCCCTTCTACCTTGTAATAGGTGCCCAGAGTCGTCCGTGCGTAGATGTCCTTCTGCGTATCAGGCATCCTTGAGCCTTCGAACACAACCGCTTCGGTGGGTGTCCTCCTGGAGACTGCGTCTTCAAACAGGTCGATTGCCCGGCTTCTGTCATCGTCAAATCTTGCGAGCTCCTCGGGAGTATACTCCAGGACCTCGCCGTCTCCATCGTCCTGTCCACAGAGTGAGAAGGCGATGGAGTCCAGATCGTATTCGTCAGTCCTGGCATTGACCGGTCCTCCGGTCCCGTCCACAATCAAGAGCCGGTAGTTGCCGGGGCGATGGGCGTAGTCCCCGATCCTTAGTATCGATATGGCCTTCTTCATGGTGCTTTCCGCACCGTTTGCGGACAATGGGCGGGATTCCACCGGATCTATCCTAGTCCCGTCTTCCGCAACGAGACGGAGGGTTCTATTCGCCTCATGCAGGAGGTAAATGTACGCATCGTCTCCAAGACAGGTAATTCCCTGGATGTTTCCCTTGGAGGGGTAATCGTAGACCCAAAACCCCAGGCGCTTTGTCAGGGCGAATATCTCGGGATCCTTACCCTCTCCCGAGGTGACTGCGAATACCCTCAGATCTTCCGTCTCGTAGTCAAAGACAACGTCGCCCGGGCTCTCCACGTGCTCTTCCATAGCGCTTGCGGAAGATACATGAAGCTTGGGGGCGTCTTCTGAGAGGTACATGAAGATAGCCATCACCGCTATCCATAAGATCAGCCCTAACGCTATTCGTTTCCAAGACCTAGCTGGCATGTGGTCCGGTAGCTCCTTTCGCGCCTCGCTGCAAGTAGAGAATTCTTGTGATCCTTTTCGGTACGCCATTCGTGAGCGAAGGCGATACACTAGATCCTATCATGATATTGACGCGTCAGGACCAGGTTTGTCTCGCGCGAGATATAATCCCATTTAGTCATATTGCGCCGGTCCGAAAGCCAGCCTGAAAACCATGTCGACATGCTACAGCCCCGACGGGACATGCCCCGAGAACCCAAAAATGGCCTGAGAGCCATGTCGACATGCTACAGCCCCGACGGGACATGCCCCCAGTACTCCCAAGGTAGCCTGAGAACCGTGTCAGTCCGTTCTTCATGAGATGCGGCCCACATAGGTTTATTTGAAACCAAGGGGGTATCGTGGGGTGGACAGAGACATAGAAGACATCTGCACGGCCACGCCTGATGCGAGGATCCGGGCTTTTGTCAGCGTGCACAGCGGCAATTCAGCCAACAGCGCCTTCGAGTACGTGATCAAAGCTTCGGAAATGCTCCCTCTGGTCTGTCCCTTCTGCGAGGTTGGATAGAAGAGCCGCCTCCTGCCTCTGGCAGCCATGTCTCGTAGCGAGGCATGGCTGCTTGTGATCGTGCCCTCGAGAGTATTAGTAGATAACTCGTGAAGATACACAGGCGGTTTGACTTGAGTCTGTCAGATGTCCTAACCCGCGAGTGGTCGGCTCGTTCCGGACCCGCTGGTCGGTCAGGACAGGCGAGAATTGCCATCGCTGGAACAACTGCCATATCCTCATCGTCTACACGAGCGCGGATGCAGGATGCCTTCACACTCGATCTATCGTCCGGGTGTCCCCGGGCTTCTTCGACACGGTCGTAAGAGGCAGTAACTACAACGGTGACGGTGCCCCGGACTTCGCGATCGAAACGGGTGAACCGGACTCTCTGGATGGCGGAATGTCCTCTTCAGCGTGAACTCAGAAGGTGCACTCCCGCACCTGCACGTCAGGTTCACTTACCTCGCTCAGTCTTCTTGCGCGGCCTGTCTCTCCCCGCAGGATGGTCCTCCTATTGACAGTCTCTCTGAACCGCCCGTCACTTGCATAGTCCGACTCCGTCGCCTATTGGCACCGACTCGGCTACCTTTCGGCCATGACGGAACTTCGAACACTTACCTTTTGTCGGTTAACAACTGCAAACACCGACTTTTTGTCGGTGACATGGCCTGGCACAGTTACCTTTTGTCGGTTAGCAACTGCAAGCACCGATCTTTTGTCCGTTAGCAACTGCGAGCACCGACTTTTTGTCGGTGGCATGCCCCGGCACAGTTACCTTTTGGCGGTTAACAACTGCAAGCACCGATC
>DUUV01000132.1 GCA_012841375.1 Candidatus Fermentithermobacillaceae bacterium | reverse complement strand
TGGCGGGAACGGACGGCAACCCCTCGCCAGCAAGCGAAAATCGCAGACGGACGCTGACGACACCATTCGGGAGGAACTGTTCTGATGAGCACCATCATTCATATCGAAGGGCGTGAGATCCTCGACTCGCGCGGTAATCCCACCGTCGAGGTCGAGGTCGTCACCGAAAGCGGCGCCATCGGCCGCGCCTGCGTTCCCAGCGGCGCGTCGACCGGCGAAAACGAAGCGCTTGAGCTGCGCGACGGCGACAAGTCGCGTTATCTCGGCAAGGGCGTGCTGAAGGCCGTTGAGAACGTCAACAAGGAGATCGCCGAGCACATCGTCGGTATGGACGTGACCGAACAGGCCGCCATCGACGCCGCAATGATCGAGCTGGACGGCACCGAGACCAAGAGCCGCCTTGGCGCCAACGCACTGCTGGGCGTCAGCCTTGCCTGCGCGCGTGCAGCCGCCGAATCGGTCGGTCTGCCCCTGTATCAGCATCTCGGCGGCGTGAACGCCAAGAACCTGCCGGTGCCGATGATGAACATTCTCAACGGTGGTTCGCATGCGGACAACAACGTCGACATCCAGGAATTCATGATCCAGCCGGTCGGCGCTCCGAACTTCCGCGAAGCGCTGCGCATGGGCGCCGAGGTATTCCACGCCCTCAAGAGCGTGCTCAAGGGCAAGGGCCTGAACACGGCGGTCGGTGACGAAGGCGGTTTCGCCCCGAACCTCGGCAGCAACGCCGAGGCGATCGAGGTCATCCTCGAAGCGATCGACAACGCCGGCTACAAGGTCCGCAAGGACATCACCATCGCGCTCGACGTCGCCGCCTCCAGCTTCTACGACAAGGAGAAGAAGGGTTACCTGTTCGAGGGCGAGATCCGCGACACCGCGTGGATGATCGACTACCTGAAGAACCTGTGCTCGAAGTACCCGATCCTGTCGATCGAGGACGGCCTGGACGAGAACGACTGGGAGGGCCACGTGCAGCTGACGAAGGAACTGGGTTCGAAGGTCCAGCTCGTCGGCGATGACCTGTTCGTCACCAACACGAAGTACCTGCGCCGCGGTATCCTGGAAGGCGCCGCCAACGCGATCCTGATCAAGGTCAACCAGATCGGCACGCTGACCGAGACGCTCGACGCCATCGAGATGGCCAAGAAGGCCGGTTACACGGCGATCGTCAGCCACCGCTCGGGCGAGACCGAAGACTCCACGATCGCGGACATCGTCGTCGCCACCAACGCGGGGCAGATCAAAACCGGCTCGCTCAGCCGCAGTGACAGAATCGCGAAGTACAACCAGCTGCTGCGCATCGAAAGCGAACTGGGCCCGGTCGCGCAGTACAATGGCCTGAAGAACTTCTACAACCTCCAGGCCGGCCGCGAAGCGTAATCACCCCACACGGCCCCCATATAACACGAAGCGCCCGACCCACACAGGCCGGGCGCTTTCTCTTACTTGTTTGCCCAAGATGAACACAGATAAGGAACGAAGAGAAAACGGGAGTGCACCAGCACAGAAAACAACCAGGTCACTCCCAGACTGCACAAGACCTTGTCAGCTGCAGTCCATCTTCCTGATTTCCTGAGTTCTGAACTCAAATCTTATCCATGTTCATCTGTGGCTGAATTCCAATTCCTCTCCCCTACCTCAGCTCCGGCAACGGCACTGTCGGGCCGAAGATCTCCGGGCGGCGGGCGGCTTCGGCCAGCAGTGAACGCGCAAAGGCCAGTGCGGCACCGGCGCGGCGGCGCAGGGCCGGATGTGACGCCTGCAACGCCGCCAGTTCCAGATAATCG
>DUUV01000059.1 GCA_012841375.1 Candidatus Fermentithermobacillaceae bacterium | reverse complement strand
GTCATCATCTGCGCTGTCACTCACGCGGTCGCCGTCTACCGACACATCGATCGTGTCGGTGACTTCCGGCAGCTCACATATTGATTCCGCGTACGAGCAAAGGAGCGGCACATCCGCCTTTCGTGGGCGCATGGCCTTCTTGAACCTGGCAGCGCCCCTTAAGACGGTTGATATGCGCACCAGATCGGCGGGCGGCAACACTCCGCCCGTCTCGGCGATCTGAAGCGGTTCCGATACATCGTGGAGGCCGTCAATGCGGTGAACGCCTCTCTTGACCAGTAGAGCGGCCTCAGAAGTCTCCCGGAGCAGGATGCGCACCCGCGCGGGAACTGAAGACGGCTGCATGCGCTCGCAGAGCTTCTTGCCAAGGTTGCTCAAGCAGCGGTTTTTGACCTCATCAACAATAGCGGGAAACTCGAGCGTCTGAAATGAAAATGAGACGGTATCCAATGTCGGTCCCTCCAAGCATGGAATGGTGGTCTCCTGAGGAAAAGGCAACGCCTTACGAGCCCAATTCAGGGCCAAGTTGCTGTTAGGCGGCTCCCTCGAGCCTATTGGCTTTGTAGACCGACATCAACACGCCTCCGACCCGGATTCTATAGGCGGACAAGACGACTAGTCAATGGGCAACACGTCGTTTCTAAGATTGATGCGCTCATACAAGGTACTGGACCCGTCCGCCTTGGACATGCTTGGGGATCATGCCTTCGAAGAAATCCTGGATTTCCCGCATAGTCTCTTTTGGGTACACATGCTTGGTGTATCCGAACTGGCCGTAAACCAGCCGGCGCCCGGATTCGTCCATAGGCAGCCTACTATTGGGAAAGACCTCTTGGATATTGGCCTTCGCCCTCTTCGTGAACCTGTGGGTGATGAGCTCGAAGGGAATGGCGCCTTGTGGAGTCGATCCGGCGAGAACAGAGCCGAGGCTCCTAAGCAGCGACTCGTACTGACTTCGCCAACCTTCGAAGATGATGATGGGCCCTATCATGATGCCTACCGGATAGCCGGCATCCGCAACTTCCTTCAGCGCCCGGATTCGCGCGTCAAGGCCGGCTGTCCGGTGCTCGAAAGCCCTTAACACATACTCGGCGTTCAGGCTGAAACGCACCGTAGTCTTCCCTTGATGGCGTGCATCGAGAATCGGGTCCACGTCCGCGTACTTGGTGACGAAGCGAAAACGACCGTATTCCATCTGTCCAATGAACTCTATGGCGGTCTTCAGCGATCCCGTCAGCCACTCAACTGACAGAGGGTCGGATGTGGCGGCGCCTTCAAACACCGTGATCTCAGGTTGTCGCTCCGCGATCAGTCTGGCGGCTTCATCCAGTATGGCTTCGATGTTCGCGTATACTCGCATGTACGGCCGGGGCCCCAGCCGCGTCTGGAGGTAGCAGTACTCACAGAGTCCGGGACAGGAAGTGACGAGCGGCAACTGGTAGTGAGCAGACGGCTTGCAGGGCTCGAACGTGCGCTGTTTGCGAACTCTCACCACCAGTGTCCTCTTGGATTCCAGGTAGACTTGAGATGGATTTGACCCCGGTATGCTTGGCCTCTGTCCACGCTTTAGTACTTGCGCGGGTATCCCGTGTTCACGGAGTCGCTCAGATAACGCTTTCGTCAGCGGGTACTCCAAAGCCGCTTCCTCGATAAACACCCTGGAGGGCAAGAATCTCACCGGGTTATCAGACATAGGATTCACCCCCTATCAGCGTGCCCGGCTTCATGGGTTCGTCGCGCTTTCCGATCCCTCTTCCGCCGGTTGGCCCGCCCCGGTGGACTCGCGCGCAGTTGCACGGGGATCACGCCATCGCCCTGGTCCTGTCCGCCGGTCACGCCTGTTCGCCTGTAGACACATCGGGACATCAGTTTACATAAAATACCCCGATCCTATTCTCACGATAAGGAGGGTGTATTGTATGCGTAGGAGTCCCCCTCGGGGTGATGCGCAGCCAAAGCGCCCGGTCGCGCCTGGTCTGTCTACGCCATCCCCCGCGGAACCCCTGATCAACAAGGCTCCGGAAGTGCCACCGCAGACGACCTCCCAGTGGCCTTCCGGCTCATGGGACAAGAAGGACGCTGAAAGCGTCGAGGAAAGCACTTTGGGACTCAGAAGGCGGAGGCCGCCTTGGTGTCCTCCTGAGAGGCCGTGTCCACCCGAAAGACCGCCTTGGTGCCCGCCGGAAAGGCCACCCGCGGATCCTCCCTGGTGTCCCCCCGAGGCGCCTTGCCCACCACCGGAGCCGCCGCGGTGTCCACCTGTAGGTCCATCGGGGCCTGGCACCCGCGTAGTTCAGTTGGCGGAAGCATTTGTCCCCTGGCAGGTCTACAACGGCTACTCTCCGCCCGGGGAGTTGGAGGGGCCGGGGACCATATTCCCTGAGCTCTTGAGATGTCCGCCCCTATATCAGTATCCGCCCGGCACCGGCGGAAGGAGGGGATAAGCGTGGACGCGCGGTACTTTGAGATGCTTCGCCGCATCATGGAACTGCAGTTTATCACTTTGGAGCTGAACTTGTTCCTCGACACTCATCCCAATGACGAAAGGGCATTGTGCGACTTCAAGGCCGCCTCAGACGCCCTTATGGCGGCCATACACGAGTTTGAGAAAACCTTCCACCCACTCTTGAACTACGGACTGGGACATGTCGCAGACGGCTGGAACTGGATATGCGATCCATGGCCCTGGGAAATCAACTGGCAGCAGAGGAGGGGATGAGCGAATGTGGGTGTATCAGAAAATGCTTCAGTACCCTGCGGGGACTGTCAGTACATGTAACCCTAAGCTGGCCAAAGACATCATCACGCAGTACGGAGGCCCCGATGGAGAACTGGCCGCCTCCCTCCGCTACCTAACGCAGCGGTACACCATGCCGATACCGGAGGCCAAGGCAGCGTTGACAGATATTG
>DUUV01000153.1 GCA_012841375.1 Candidatus Fermentithermobacillaceae bacterium | reverse complement strand
CGGCGTGAAGCCTGCCTCCTTGTCTCTCTTGGGATGCAGAGGCAGTTCATTTTGCAGAGGAACTTCCGACCAGATTTCTCGTCTAAAGATTACATATGTCCTTATATTGTCAGGGCGGCGCCTTTCACTATCTCTTAACCTGGAAGGGCTGTCGAAGGTATAATGCAGTAAACCACGATTATGTAATGCCGTCCGTTCGTGCGTCACGGCGACATCGGAGACGGTGGTGGTATAGGTGAGATCACGGAGAACAACTAGGAGACGCGTCACAAGAGACTCCTGGGAAAGCCAGGTCGCGGCGACCATGGACGAAACCAAGGTCTTTCAGCGCTCGGACATGCCTGGCCCGCGAAAGCGATGGCCGAGGCTACTGGGCTATTTCGTCTTGGCGCTTGTCTTGTTCTCGGGCGGGTTGGTTTTTGGCTTCTACAAGTATGCTACAGCCCCTTCTGAATTTGAGATGGAGCTCGGTGAAGACCTGACAGGCCGGATCAACGTGCTTGTCCTCGGTGTCGATGCCGGCGTGAACGGGCAGAAGACCAATGAGTGGACCAGGTCGGACGTAAACATGGTTGTAAGCGTCGATCCCGTCACGAAAGACGCCGCTATCGTGTCGATACCTCGGGACACCAGGGTTTTCATCCCAGGCAAGATCGCCGAGTACAGCAAGATGGGCCATGCTCATGCTTACGGCGGGCCCGATCTGGCCATCCAGACCGTCGAGCAGTTCCTGGACATTGAGATCGACTACTACGTCCGCGTGGATTTCGAGGCGTTCAAGCAGGCCGTAGACGCTCTGGGTGGGGTCGATATGGATATCCCCGTGTCAGGGGAGTATTCGGATCCCGCGCAAAACCTCTATATCAAGCTCGAGAAAGGTCCCGCGCACCTGGATGGACAGAAGGCTCTGGAACTGGTGCGCTTCCGCGGATATGACAATGCCGACATCGGAAGGATACAGGTGCAGGAGCTGTTTCTCAAAGCACTGGTCAAGAAGGCTGCAAGCCTCTCCAACGTACTGAAGATCCGGTCACTGTACGAAGGGCTTCAACCCTATTTCAGAACGGACCTCACGTTCCATGAGGTAGTGAAGCTTGCCGAGATAGCGACAGGTATCGACCCCGACTCAGTGCAGATGGCCATGGTTCCCGGGATTGACAAGTATCTCAGCGAGAACGGCATGGAGATCAGTTACTGGGTCCCCGACGGTTCCGAGACAGAACAGATGGTGGACAATCTCATCAAGGGCATGAGCCGGGAGCGTAACGCCGCCGTGAAGATCGCCATCGAAAACGGCAACGGCATTTCGGGCACGGCCGACGCTCTGGCCACCATTTTACGCGACCTCGGTTTCCAGGTCGTATCCGTGGGGAACGCTAACAAACAGGACTACGAGGACACCCGTGTTGTGGCCAAGGGATCGGACCAGGTTCCCCAGGCACTGGCGCTCCGGAGCGTCCGGCGGGTTTGTCCGTCTGCCAAGGCGTATAATGGATCAAGCATACCCGAAGGGGCCGACGTCCTCATCATTGTGGGGAAGGACTACAGGCGCCCGTCCTAGTCCGTTCCGGGTAGGCTTTGCCGGGTATCACAGGGTATCGCCGCTCATCGCCGGGTATCACCAGGTATCACCGTGTATCATTAGGTATCACATGGTAACCAACCCGTCGTGAGTAGGGCGGAGGAGGTGCGAAAGCCGTCATTGCCGATTGAGACAAAGCCAGATCACCTGCCAACCGAGACAAACCTAGGTCGCCAGACGACTGAAATAAAGCCAGATCACCTGACGACTGAGACAGAGGCAGATCACCAGACGAGTGAGGCAGATGCAGACCACCTGCTGACCGAGACAAAACCCGGTCGCCAAGCGACTGACTCGCAGAAAATGGCCACGACTGCTGGTGAGGCGCTTGCCGAGGGCAAGGCCGATAAGGTTGTGGTCCTTGAGGTTCAGGGACTCACTCTCATTGCAGATTACTTCGTGATTGCTTCTGCGCCCAACCAGAGACATGTCCGGGCCCTCGCCGACCGGGTACTTGAGGAACTGTCCAAAACACGAAAACCCCACCACATCGAGGGATATGAGGGTGGGTTGTGGGTCCTCATGGACTACGGCGACTTCGTTGTCCACGTGTTCCGCGAGCAGGAGCGGGCCTTCTACGGCCTTGAAAGGCTGTGGGGCGATGCGCCCAGGGTGGAGATAGGCTGAGTCCCGGCTTTCTCGGATTAGGTAGCCTGGGTCTTGCCCTGGGTTCTTCTTTGAGTGCTCCCACTGAGTTCCACCTAAGTGCTGCTACTGGGTGTTCTGCCTGAGTGCTGCTACTAGTTCTGCCTAAGTGCCGCTACTGAGTTGTGCCTAAGTGCCGCT
>DUUV01000047.1 GCA_012841375.1 Candidatus Fermentithermobacillaceae bacterium | reverse complement strand
GTGGCGACCGCCCCCAGGAGAGCCAGGGCTATGGACAACACCTTGATGAAGTCCTGTCCGCTTATGGCGCCCAGCTCGGCCGAGTCGGATGCCAGCTGTGCCGCGGCAGCAAAGACCTCCTCGCCGATGAGGACATAGTCGCAAGCTGCTACGAAAAATGGGATCTGGTACTCGTTGGTCGTCCCGGCGATCTGCAGGCAACCTGCGTCGTGGGCGTGTTCCGCGATGAACAGCGCCTCGTTGGCGTAGTGCCCGATCATTATGTTGACGGCCACTCTCTCACGGTTGATTATGCCGACGATTCCGCCTGCGTAGACGTACTGGTTGACCGAGAGGTACCTCACCGCGTCGGGCTTCAAGGCGTCGGCCTTGCCCGCCCGGAGATAGGACCCTCGCACGATCTCCTCACTTGCCTGGTACACGTCGCCCTGAGCCACTGTGGCTATGAAGGGGCAGTCGAACCTCGCGGACTGCTCGGCAATGTGGGAGAGAAAAGAGAGACTGGCTATCATGACCGGAGCTCCTCGGACCGTCAGGTTGCCCACGCCGGCGCTGAAGTGAACGGGACGCCCCATTTCGGTCGCCCGTCCGATCCCTTCGTCTATGGCTTCCAGCGCCGTGAGAGTCCTTATCTGGGGAGGCTTTCCTTGGCGAGCCTCCCTGATCCCCAGGAGGATTGCGGCGCAGCAGATTATCATGGTGATGAACGCGAAAACGAGACCCTCCACTATCATTCAGAGTCACCTCCAATGGTTCTGGATGCCTGGATGTTCACGCTAGTTGGCCGCCCGTCTTCCGGTGAAATAATCGAATACCGCCTTGCTGAGCCGTGCCGGGATCTCCCTTGAGTCGTCTCTGGGTTCCTGCTTCGTAAGGATGGCGATGGCGTAAGGGTTTCCATCCTTGGGCTCGACGATCCCCACATCGTTGATGACCACGTTCCGTCCTAGGGTGCCGCTCTTGGTCATGGTCACGGTTCCCAGGGGAAGCAATCCGGGAATCCTGTCCCGTAGCTGCTGCTTCTTCATGACTTCGAGGCACTCGCGGCAGACGTCCTTAGGAAGCTTTACTCCCTCGTAAAGGACCTGCATCAGGTCTACCATGTCGCGAGTGGAAGTGATGGTGTTTTCCCTGGTTCCCTGGAAAGCAGCCGTTTCGTAGTAGACCAAGCCCTCTTTGAGGATCTGGAAAGACCGGTCCACCTGTTCCCTGGTAGGCCACTTCTCCTCGATGCCGGCGCAGTGCGCCAGGAGTCCCTTGCATCCCATGGCGACATAGGTGTTATTAAGCCCTAGCTCCTGCATCAACGCATTTACGCGGTCAACGCCTGCCTTGTGGAGACAGAGGTCGGCCGCAGTATTGTCGCTGATGATGATCATGAGAGTCGCCAGGTCGTAGAGAGAGATCCGGAGCCCCTCGCTCATATCCTTGAGGACCCCGGAACCGGGAGATTTGTCATCGTCCGTGAGGGCGTGCATCTCGGATAGGCTGAATCGACCCTCTCCGGCCTGCCGGAACAGCTCCACCAAGACCGGAACTTTGAACACACTGGCTGTGGGAAGCGGCACGTCCGGATTAAGGCTGACCTCTTCACCGGTCTTGAGGTCACGGGCCATGACCGAAAACACGCCGCCACGTCCTTCGAGGATGCTGCCTAATGTCGCGATGATTTCCGTTTCCGCCATGTTCTCCTCCGATCTGAATCATTGTCTAGAAATGATCCGTAATTAACTCGTTGGGCTCTTCGCACCACCTACCTTGTGTTTGACAGGGGAACGCATCCGACAAGGGACCGGCACCGAACTTCCAGTTGACCGCAAAAATATCCTTATTTATCCTGGAAGTGTTTCCTTATTGGCTACTTCTCCGCAAAATCCTGCATCTAAGAAATATGAAAAGAAAGCCAGAAGGCAAAACGGCAGGAGGTCAAGAAGTATACTAGACAGCCGGATGCGCCGGGCGTCAGTGTCCCGGCATGCCGGTACGCCGGTGATTCGAATAGTAATGGATGCGCTAATAAATGTAGTCTGCCGGATAATTCCCCTGATAAGTGGTAGGAGTGACCCGGAATGAAGTTTTCCATCGGCGTGATAGGACCACCGGACCTTGTGGACAAGACCTTGCAGTTCGCCGAGAGCTTTCCTCAATACCGGTTCCTGAAGCTTCGCTATGAAGACGAGAACGACACCGTCCCGCTCTTCGAAAAGAACCGCGGGCAGATGGACGTCTGCCTGTTCACCGGCAATTGGCCTTACTTTAAGGTGATGAATCACTATGGGGGACGGGACTCAGGGATCCCTCTCGTGTACGTGTGCGACACGAGCCTCGGTATCTACCAAGCCCTTGCCAAGATGCTGCACGACGGAGTCGACACGCGGCGCCTCAGCATCGACACGGCGACGCCCGGCGAAGCCCGGCAGTGCTTATCGGATGTGGGACTCAGCCCTGACGCGCTCTACTTCCTTCCCGTGGAGAGCCCAATGGAGAAAAGCGAGTTTGTCTCGTTTCATAGAACCCTTTGGGAGGAGGGCAAGACCTCCGCGGCGGCTACCTTCCTGAGGAGCGCCTACGTCGAACTCAGTGGCTGCGGGATGCCGGTCTACCGGTGCACCCCCAGTCTGGGCGGCCTGAAAGAGGGACTTGTCAGGGCAGTGCTCGAGTTGGAGGCGCTGAAGGCCAAGGCCAGCCAGCTCGTCGTCGGGTTGGTTTCCACCGGTAGGGTGCCTGACCCGGTGAGTCCTCCGGACGACCCGGATGGACGGCGCGAAGAAGGCGAGGAACATCGCGCTTCACGCCACCGTGAATTGGCCAACGGCCAAAACTCAAGGGCCAAGCTCCTCAAGATGCTCCTGGAGTGGGCCGGCCCCCTGGGCGTCTCGGTGATCCCGCAAGAGGGCGGCAGGTTCAGCGTATTCATGACGCGGGGAGTCCTGGATGAAGTCACACACGGCCAGACGGCGTTCGAGACGGCTCCACGCATTTCCAAGGCTTGCGGCCTGCCGGTATTCTTTGGGTTTGGAGTCGCGCCTACAGCAAGCCTGTCGTTCGCCAACGCGACACTGGCGATCAACTACGCGATCGAAACCTCCCAGAGCTGCGCCTTCGCCGTGTTTGAAGACAGCCGTGTAGTGGGTCCCCTTGGGCCGGCCGCGGAGTCGGCTCCCTCGCATCCCTTGGAGTTCACGACTTCCACGACCGACCCTTCCCTGGTCTCCATGTCGTCTCAGAGCGGCCTGAGCGTGGCGACGATCAGCCGTGTGCAAGCTGCGCTGCGGACAAACGGATCGCTGTTTATCACTACAGAGCAGCTTGCCACGTACCTATCAATATCGAAACGAAACGCCAGGCGGATTCTGGCCAGGTTGGAGGAAACCGGACTGGCCAGAGTTGCCGGCCTCAATCAGGCCGGCACGAGGGGCAGGCCCCAGAAAATCTATAGGGTGAGCCTGAGCTAATCACCCAGAATATAGCCGAGCACAAGTCTCGCCGTCGCCAAGACACCCTCCTTATGGGTTCGCTCGTGAGAGTGAGACGCGTCGACACCGGTGCCGACACAAGCGCACCTTACATCGTGTCCGGCCCGCAAAAGGGCTCCCGCGTCCGAACCGTAGTACGGGAAGATATCCACCACGTAAGGGATGTCGTTGGTCTCGCAGATGTCCTCGAGTTTCTTCCTGAGCGTCAGGTCGTAGGGCCCGCCGCCGTCCTTGGCGCATATAGACACGGTATACTCGGACCCGAGTAGTCCGTCTCCAACGCACCCCATATCTACGGCGATGAACTCCTTGACCGTATCGGGAATGCCGTACGACCCACCGTGCCCGACCTCTTCGTGGACGCTCATGTAGAAGTGGGTGGTGTAGGCGGGCTTGAGTTTCCGATCCGCAAGGAACTTGGCGCACCCGAGGAGGACCGCCACCGAAGCTTTGTCATCCAGGTGTCTCGACTTGATGAACCCGGAAGGCGTCACCTGGGTTCTGGGGTCGAACACGACGAAGTCTCCTACCCTGATGCCGAGCCGGAGCACATCGTCTTTGTTCTTGACCTTTTCGTCTATCCGGACTTCCATGTTGTCGGCGTTGCGCTCCATCTTGGTGGTCTCCTGACCCCATACGTGAGACGCCGCCTTGTTGATAAGGATTGTCCCGGTGTACCGCTTGCCGTTCGAGGCCTTGATAGTGACGTGCTCCCCCTCTAGACTGGGCCATGGCGACCCCCCGACCAGAGTGAGCTTTAGCCTTCCGCTGCTCTTGATCTCGAAGACCATGGCGCCCAGAGTATCCACATGGGCGGAAAGACCGCGTTCATTGCCTTCTTTCACTCCGGGGATGGTGACCAACAGTCCGCCTTTGTTGTTTACGGCAGGCTTATAGCCCAGCGCCTCAAATTCGGCCTTTATCCAATCTATGGCCTCTTTGGTATCGCCGCTGGGGCTTGGAATCCTGAGGAGCGTAGCCAGCCTGTCGGTGATGTACTCTATGTCCGGGACATTGCTTGTGGTCACACCGATACCTCCTCTGCGCCAACACTAGTTTTGCGTGACTTAGCCGGCGACTACCTCGGCCCTGGCCTTCCCCGCCCTGGGTGTGTGGGCGGTGACTGTCAGCGTCGTGCCCTTCTCTGCCTTCACGACCCACGACAGTTTTGTCTTCATATCTCCGCCGCCCGAACGTCCGCCCAGATGACCTATGTCCTCAACTGCTTTCCCCCCGACGAGCGTGCCGCCTTCCAGGGAGACCTTCACCGGCTTAGCCTGCCTGACCTTGAGTGCCTGGTAGGTCACATGGGTCGGCAGGTATCCGTCGTTCTTCACGACCGCCTCTACTTTGTACAGACCATCTCCCAGCGGCTCGGCCGTGAATTTCTCGATGACCAGGTGGGGTGTCACCGCTGCCCTGGTGAGATTGAACTCGGCGTTCCGCCTGCACTCGTCCTCAAGAAGCGACAGCGGCGGGTTCTGCCTGCCCACCTTGGGCTCCCACCCTCCTATTTCAACATCCCCCAACTGAGGATGCCTGAAGGGCTTCCAGTCATTGAAGAGCTTCCCGCCCATCTCTTCGTCATTCCACTTGAGGAGCTTCACGGCGTCTTCTTCCCTGTCTTTCTCGCTAAGGGCTCTCATCTCGGTCAGCGAACGCTTCCGGATGCCCGCGCGCCCCTGCATATCCCAGAGTTCAGTCTCGAACGCCAGGATCCCCAGGGTTTCGTAGGCCCACTCCAGGTCGCTGCCTACCGCGGGTCTTTGGGGATCCCAGGTAAAGCTCTCAAACACCGACTTGAGGGGGTATCCGGTAACCTCCTCTCCGATCTCCCCTAGCGCCCGGTAGATGGCCAGGTCTCTGGAATCCAATGACCGGTCAGGCTTGTCGCAGAGAGGCCGGAGCAGCACTCCGCCGGTAGTGTGGTAAGCCATGGAGCTCACGATGTTGGGATGGGCCAGGTAGAAGTCGCCCACCGCTTTCATCTCGGGTTCGGCGAACGGGTAGTCGCCGGAGCCGGCCTGCCTCACGGGAAGGGCCCAATTGGTGGGATACTGCCGGTTGAAGTCCAACCGGTACCTGCCCGGAGCCGGCTTGAGAGTCACGTCGGGGTCGTAGTCCCTGACCAGTCCCTCCATGAACACGTCATAGTAGGTCTCATCCGGCGAACCCAGTTCGTCAGGGCGCCGTCGAACCATGACTCTCGGGTCTTTCTTGGATATCTTCCACCCGCCGTCAGGGTTCTTCACCCGCATCTGCAGGATCTTCCCGTCGCCGTCAATGTCTTCGGCGTATAGCCCAGGCTTGTCGTCGGCCTCTTCCGGCCAGGGATGGAGGCTCGACCTGAGCATATAGGGGGTGCTGAGATAGTACTCGGTACCGTCTACGGTTATCCGCGGGATGAAGTAGAAGACCCTGGTGTCCACCAACTCGGTGATGCGCGGGTCTTTCCCGTAACCCTGAAGGAGCATATTGATGGTATAGAGGATGACCTCGGCGCCCGTCACCTCACCCGCGTGAGTGTTGGCATCGGCGTAGATACCGGGTTTGTCGGACCCCTGACCGGTTTTCCGGTTGGTTATCTCCACCATGAGGATCTCCCGGTCTTGATACGACTTGCCGATGCACTCTATGCGGCAAAGATCCGGATACTCGCGAACGCAGTCCTGCAAGAACGCGCGTATCTCATCGTAGGTATGGTACTTGTCGAAGCTTATGTTCATACCCTTTCCCTCCCCGCTACGGTGCCTAGCTCGAAAGGACAATATCGGCGGTATCGGTTCCCGCCCTCTCCGAAGAGACCGTTATCGTGACCTGGGCGCCCTCCTCGGCCTTCAGCACCCATTCGACTTCCTTCCGAGTGCCCTCGCCGCTCGAACCCATCCACCCACCCCTACCTCTGGTGCTGCCGGAGAGGCCCGGGAGGTGGCCTATATCGGTCTTGGGTTTGCCGGTCACGATCTTCACCTTATCGTCGTGGGAGATCTGAACCGAGACCGGCTTGACCTTGCCTACTACGACGGCCTGGTGGGATCCGCTGGTGGGCATGTAGCTCTTGTTGGAAACCACGACCGACACCTTGTAGATGCCTTCGGCCAGCTTCTCGACCTTGGTCTTCTCGATCTCCACCTCGGGCAGGCTCGCCGCGTGGTACAGAGTGAACATGCAGTTCTTGTGGCACTCGCCCTCCAGGAACTGAGGAGGCGGATTGGTCAGCACGAACTTGGATTTCCAGCCGCCGATCTCGACCTCTCCCAGCTGCGGGTGGTTGAACTTCCGCCACCTGACGAAGCCCTGCCCGGCCAGTTCCCTATCGTTCCATCTGAGAAGGGCCAACTGACTCTCCTCGGCGCTTCTGCCGCGGCGGTCGAACAGCTTGTTGCCGGCGCGGACCGAAGCGTCCCAAAGCTCTGTCGAGAACGTGATGATGCCCAGGTGCTCATAGAGCCAATCCATGAAGACGCCCTTTAGCGGGCGGCTCTTGTCAAACGTGTAATCTTCGTAAGTGGACACGTGGGGGTAACCTGTGAGGTCTGTCCCCTTTTGCCCGATGGTCTTGTAGAGCGTAACGTCCAGGGCGGGCAGCTTGCTGTCCGGCCTCGTGCAGGCGGGACGCAGTATGGCGCCCATGGTGGTGTGATAGGACATGGCGCCCACGATGTTGGGATGCGCCAGGATAAAGTTGGCCACGTTTCGAGTCTCGGGCTCGGACAAAGGATACGGGCCCGCTCCCCTCTGGACGTTGTCGGGTTCCCAAAAGGCGGGGTAATTGCGATTTATGTCAAGGCCCCACTTGGGCTGGGCCATCTTGATCTCGCCGCCGTCCCAGTTCTTGATGATGCCTTCCGGGTAGACCTTGTAGAAGGGCCCTTCCTGGTCCCACGGCTCCCGCCGGACCATCAGGCGCTCGTCCTTCGCGGACACTTTCCAGTCGCCATCGGGGTCCTGCACCCTCATTTGGAGTATCCAGCCGTCGCCGTCGATGTCTTCGGCGTTCAGCCCATCGTCGTTTTCCCTGGGCGGGTACTCCCGGGTGCTGGAGCGAAGCGTCATGGGAGTGTGGAGGAAAACCTCTGCGCCGTCAACGGATATCCTGGGCAGGATGTACCACGTTCTATCATCCACCAGTCCGGTGACTAACGGGTCTTTCCCGTAGTTGGAGAGCAGGTACCACACGGTATAGAGACATACGGCCGACCCGGTCACCTCGCCTGCGTGGTGATTGCCGTCTATGTACATGCCGGGCTTCTTCTCGGGGCTGCCCTTCTCGAAGTTGGTGATCTCCACCGCCCACATGTCCCGTCCCTCGTAGGTCTTGCCTATCGAGTACATCTTCGCAAGGTTCCCATTCTCCTGAACCATCTCTCGGAGCGTCTTCGTGAGTTCGGCGTAATCCAGGTAACACGCGAAATCCGGCTTCTTCACTTACAAGCCCCCTCTTTCTTCGTGGTTTCATACTCCGGACAAAGCACCAACCTCATCAAACCACCGTGAAAAGGGATCGGGTTCCATTGTGCCGCCAGAAGCGGCAAGCGATCCTAGTACTCGATCCCCTTTCTCGCCTGGACACCTCGCGTGAAGTGGTGTTTGATCTCTCGCACTTCAGATACCATGTCGGCTCGATCCGCGATCTCCTTGGGACAGTACCGGCCCGTGAGGACTACATCCGTGTCTTCGTGCCTCTTGTCCAGGACGGTGAGCACATCCCTGGCGTCAATCATCCCGGTCGCGACCGCGACATTCACTTCATCCAGAACGACCATTCCGTAGTCTCCCGACGCAAGCGCTTCTTCGGCCCGCTTGAGAGCCTCCCGGGCCAGACGGGCGTCTACCTCGGCAGGATCCGCCAGGTTCACGAACTCGTCCCTTCCGTGTTGTTCGATCTCCAAGAGGGGCAAGTAACGCTCGGCCGCGACCCGTTCACCGTACACGTTTCCCTTGCCTTTCATGAACTGGATGACCAGGACCCTCCGGTCCCACCCGACCTGGCGCAAGGCCAGTCCCAACGCCGCGGTGGTCTTTCCCTTTCCGTTTCCCGTGTAGACCAACACCAAACTTCCGGCATCCACAATAAGGCCCCCCTGTCTCTTGCGCACACAGTGTTTCTAACCTCGAAATTCTTCTGGGCTCCCGGGTCATTATCCTTCCGGACTTTTCCTAAGGGGCACGAACCGCAAGAAGACAAGGTCGGGGGTGGTGCTCTCAGGTAGACTAATAGAGGAAAAGCCCGGTCTAAGGCGAAATCAATGAGGGGGATTAGTCATAAATGGAGGTCTATCTTGGCTAGAGTATACCGGGTAAAGCGGTCGGGCGACAAAGCGCCCGGAACTGAAACGAAAGCCGGCGCCCAATCCGGAAGCGGCCGTAACGACAGGAACAGTCCCAACGGCGGGAACGGGAGAGGCGAGGAAACGAGCCGTAGGCCCCGCTCCGGGCGGGGTAGAAGGACCGTCAAGCAAGGCAGACGCTGGCCTTGGGCCCTGCTCCTCCTTGCCGGCATGGCTCTCATCATAGCCATGGGCATTTCGGGGTACAACCCCGAGGGCGGGAGCCCCGTCACCATAGTGTTTGCCCGGCTGGCCCGGTTCGTCTCGTCGATCGCCGGAGCCCTGGCCATGTTCTTCTGCTTCATACTCATCCTCAACTCGGTGGTCAAACTGGTGAACCCCGGCGACCCGCTGCCCCGCTTCGTCTGGGGCTTCTGGGTGCTCTTGGTGTTCGGATCGAGCATTTATCACGCGGTCCGGGTCCCCTGGGAGGACGTCTTTACAGGTGCCCGCATGGGCGGTGGAGGCGGACTCATAGGAGCCTCGGTCTGGTGGTTTTTCAGGATAGCGACAGGAAGGTACGTGTCTTTACCGGTCATGTTCCTCGGGATTGCCGTTGCGGTGAGCCTCTTGGCGAACAAATCTCCTTGGACTCCCTTTTCCCTCATCTGGATGGCCTTTATGTCCGGATGGCAATGGTTCAAGGAGTTCGTAGGTCGTTTCTTCGGTGAACACGGACCGGACCCTGAGGAGATATGGCACGACGAGCCTGGGGACGAGGCCGAAGAGGACGAAGAGTTGAGCCTCAGGGACCTCATCGAAGCCGGGAGTCCCGGCCGGGGCGCCTTTTCGTCTACCGTCGCCGAGATTCAGGCACGGTTGGGAAGAGGCCAGGACGGACAGGATGAAACCGGTGCGGAACCTGCCGGCGACCCCGGACTGCAGTCGCCCGTCGCAGGGGCTCCCGGCGGCCGGGACCCGGGCGGGGCAGACGCCCCGGCAAGCGGCCGGAGAAGCAAGGCCGGCGGAGTCGAGGAGTTCGAGCCGTCCATGGAGCAGCAGCCCCTGAGTGAAGATGTTTTCTACGAGATCCCTCCGCTGGATATACTCCAGAAATCGGAGCCTTCCAAGCGTCCCAAACCGTCTCAAAGCTATGAAGCGCTGGGCCGCGTTATTGAGAGGACCCTCCTTTCTTTCGGCATCGCCGCCAAAGTGATAGGCATAGAACGGGGGCCAGCGGTGACTCGTTTTGAGCTCCAGCCGGGCCCGGGAGTCAAGGTGGCCAGCATAGTGAACTTGTCTCAGGACCTGGCCCTTGCGTTGGCGTCGCAAGATGTACGTATTGAGGCCCCAATTCCGGGCAAATCCGCCATAGGCATCGAGGTTCCCAACAAGGAAGTCTCCCTGGTTCACTTGAGAGATGTCCTTGAGACCAGGGAGTTCCGTAACTCGAAGTCGCCCCTTACGATCGCTCTGGGCAAAGACATATCGGGCCGCTCTGTGGTGACAACACTGGACCACTGCCTCCACCTCCTAATCGCCGGCGCGACCGGCGCGGGAAAGAGCGTCTGCATCAACTCGATCATCGCGAGCCTGCTTTTCAAGGCCAGGCCGGACCAGGTCAAGCTCGTCCTCATAGACCCCAAGCGTGTTGAGCTGTCTGTGTGGTCGAAAGTGCCCCACCTTATCGCTCCCGTCGTATCGGATCCCAAGAAGGCGGCGGGCGCCCTCAGGTGGGCCATCAAAGAGATGGAGTCCCGTTACGAGAAGTTCACGAAAGTGGGGACACGCGACATCGACCGCTACAACCAAGTGGCGACGCCGCCCGACAGCCTAAAGCCGGCAATGCCTTATATCGTCATCATCATCGACGAGCTCTCAGACCTCATGATGGTTGCGCCGGCCGAAGTTGAGGACGCCATCTTCCGCTTGGCCCAGATGGCCCGCGCTTCAGGTATCTACCTGGTGGTCGCAACCCAGAGACCGTCGGTAGACGTCATCACGGGGACAATCAAAGCAAACATTCCATCGAGGATCGCGTTTGCGGTGGCTTCACAGATAGACTCGCGCACAATACTGGACATGGCAGGAGCCGAGAAACTGCTCGGTCGTGGAGACATGCTTTTCCACCCGGTCGGTTCATCCAAGCCCCTTCGCAACCAGGGATGCTACATCTCTGAGCGAGAGATAGACGAACTCGTTTCCTTTGTCTCGGCGCAGGCCAAGCCCCAGTTCGCCACGGGTATCCTTCAGGTGCCCGAAACCTTGGAACAGGAATCGGAGATCTCCGATGACCCGTTCTTCCCCCAGGCCTTGAGGATAGTGGTGGAAGCGAAACAGGCATCGGTATCCCTTTTGCAGCGCAAACTCCCCATCGGTTACAGCCGGGCCGCCCGCCTCATAGACGCTATGGAGGTTAAGGGCTACGTGGGCCCATATGAAGGCTCAAAGCCCCGGGAGGTAAGGATCACCATGGCCGAGTACCTGCGGATGTTTGAGGCCGGGACACAGGCGGCCGCGACTGCGGCCTCGCCGGGCTCCTCCTCCCATCCTTCCGGGTCCTCCATCCCGGATCCCAACATCCTGTCCGGGCGGGAACACACGGCCCAGGCGGAAACTGCTGTGGAGAAACCTTCAGACCCCCCTTTCGTAAAGAGACCTACTTTTGTCGATGAGTTAAGATCAAGAGGAAGCGCCCGGGCCCTCACGCAGGACACTATGGGCCGGGAAGGGCGTGAGACGGATCCGCGAACGTCGGGTCGCCAAGGAGACGGTGGAGCCAGGAGGAGAAACGCATGAACTTGAACGCAGCCGAGACTGCCCAAACGAGGGCGGTCGCAGTCGACGCCACAACCAGAAGCATAACCTGCTCTCCGCTGGAGGACGCGGTGAGACGTCGTTACCTTGGGGGGTCATACCTTGCGACCCACCTTTGGCTGGAATCATCAAGACTTGAGGTTGACCCGCTCTCGGCGGCCAACGCCCTGGTGATAGCTCCGGGGCTGCTCACCGGTTTCCCCATCATAGCGGCCAACCGGACCTCACTCGTATCCAAGTCGCCTCAAACAGGACTCCTCAGCGAGTCTACCGTCGGAGGGTTTTTCGGAGCGAAGATGAAAGCCGCCGGAGTGGACGCGCTGGTAATCAAAGGGTCGTTTGACGTACCGTCTTACATCATCATAGACGGCGACTCAGGGACAGTGGAAGTGGAGGACGCAGGCGCCTTGTGGGGCCAGGATATCTTCCGGACTTTTGAGGTCTTGAAGGAACGCCACGGAGAAGACCTGGACGCGGCCGTCATAGGACCTGCCGGTGAAAACGGCGTGTACTTCGCGGCCGTGATCTTCGGGGGCATCGACTCAAGGGCAGCCGGACGGACAGGCATGGGGGCCGTGATGGGCTCAAAGAACCTGAAGGCCGTTGTGGTCAGGGGAGGAAAGACTCCCAAACCTGCCGACCGGGAAGGGCTTACGCAAGCGATGCGCGAGTTCATGGTACAGGTGAGAGAAAGGGCCATCCCCTGGGGCAAGTACGGTACCTCGGGAGGAGTCATCTCCGCGGAAGCCATCGGCGACCTGCCCGTAGACAACTGGAGGGGCGGATCCTTCCCGGGCGTCTCCAGGATCACGGGGCAGACCATGGCCGAACAGGGCATGGTGATCGGGCACTACAGCTGCTGGGGATGCCCAATTCGCTGCGGCAAGGACGTGCGCCTGGGTGTGGGCGACCGCGCGGGCCAGAAATCCCACGGGCCCGAGTATGAGACGATCGGGGCGTTCGGCTCACTATGCATGCTTGACGACCCGCAGTACATCGCGGCCGCCAACGACCTATGCAACAGGCTGGGACTCGATACCATATCTGCCGGATGCGCCGTCGCCTTCGCCATGGAAGCTTACGAGAGAGGCATCATAGATGACGAGATGGCGGGACGACCGCTACTCTGGGGCGATGGAGAGGCAATCCTTTTCCTTCTCGAGGAGATAGCGAGCCAGCGAGGGCTTGGAGGCATCCTGGGAAAAGGCACACGCATTGCCGCCAAGCACCTGGGACCCTTGGCGGAAGAATTCGCGATCCACGTGAAGGGTCTGGAACTCCCCATGCACGACCCCCGGAAATACACGAGCATGGCCGTGAGCTACGCCACCGGAAACCGCGGGGCCTGCCACTTGGACGGCATGACGTACTACATTGAGACCGGCAACTACCCCAAGGAAGTGGTGGGAATAGAGGCCGATACGAAGAACCTGGACGGCAAGGGGAAAGCCGAGATTGCCGTCAAAATGCAGAACCTCATGGATGCCTTCAACGCCCTGGGCATCTGCAAGTTCATGCTCAAAGCACAACTTTCGCCTGCCAGTATGGCCCGCTGGGTCGAATGCTGCCTGGGATGGCCTTGTAGCCGTGAAGATCTGCTCGAAACCGGTGAAAGGGCCTTTAACCTGCGGCGATTGTGCAATGTATCTCTGGGCATCACCAGGAAGGACGATACCCTGCCTCCCCGACTTCTCACCCACCCAAGGCCTTCGGGAGAAGCTGCCGGGTCGCTGCCTTTCCTCGGGGAGATGCTGAACTGGTATTACGCCATTCGTGGGTGGGACAACGAAGGCATGCCCACGCTGAAAACGCTGAAGCGGCTTGACCTTGAGGAGTACCCGGAACGGTTGGGGATCAAGACAAGGGTGCTTAGCCCGTGAGGAGTGTGCCGGCCGGTGAGTTGAAAAGCGGGGCGCCCGAAGGTGTCGAGGTCCAGGTGCTGGGACATCTCATCTACTACCTCCCGCCGGTTTCCAGGGAGGAGACCAAAGCGGTGGCCACCGTCCCGGTGGGCACTGCCCTCGGATGCCTACCCGGCCTCTTGGACATCCCCCATTTCGAGATACAGTCCTATGTCGTGAACGGTCAGGCAGTGACAGATCTGTCGCGCGTCCTGGGCCGCGGAGATACGGTCGTACTGTTGCCTGTCATCTCAAGTGGATAGTAGCATGCGACGCCGGCGTGCGGTCGCTATAGCAACCATGACAGGTGCGGCCCTTACCTCACCGCATCCAGAAAGCCGGCGGGATTCAAGAGCTTACCCATCATGCCCTCTTCGCCGAAGGTCCACGCCGTCTCGATGACCGCGGCGAACAGGTCCTCGGGTGCGGCGGAGGGGTTCACCTGCAGCCCCAAAGCCAGGACTCCCGCAAGGTACGGCGTGGCCCAGCTTAGCCCCCCGTTGCCAAAATAGGTGTAGGCCGAAGGTGACGCGTTGTCCCCGACGGTCAGGTAGTCGGCTGGCACAGAAAGCGTATCGGGGGCCGGAGTCACCATTGACCAGAGATACTCCTCGAAAGTGGCGCTCGGATCCATTCTGGCGAGTTCCATCACATAGAGATAGGTGTGGATTGCCTCTACATGCAGGACATTGAGTTCGGGATCTGAAGTCAGGAGGCGCTTCAGTTCTTCTCTTGCGGTCTCGAACGAGGAAACCCCCGACTCCAGCAATCTCCCCAAGACGTGCTCCTTGGCCAAGGTCCAGCTCCAGCGCCGGTAGTTCGCCGGGTCATCTCTGTCGAGACCCGGCGGACAGCCCGCTCCGGTGTAGCTCAGCTCCGGCATCCCCGGATAGACCACGATGATGCCCTGTTCCTCTGCCCTGGCGATGGCGGCTTGCCATTCTGACGCGCCGCTCTGCGAAACATCAACGCCGTGAGACACGGATACGATGCGTATCTTCTCCTCTTCGGGCATCGTTTCAACCATCTCCAGGAGCATATCCATGGCCTCGGCGTATCGTTTGTAAGGCTCTCTGTCGTCGGGAACGGCGAAGTAGTAGAGGGGTGCTTCCGGCGCCACACCATAGTCCCCCGCCAAAATGGTCGCGCATGCGGCTCCGTGAAAGTGGGTCCTCTCCATCTTGGGGTCGTCGGGACGTACCTCGATGTAGTGCAGGTTGGCGGAGTATGCTTCATGGTCGGCAATGATGGGTTTGTCTATCACCGCGACCGCAACGCCTTTCCCGGTGATACCGGCTTCATGCAGCGCCTTGAGTCCCAAACCAAGGTCCTTGCCGAGAGACATGACCTGGTCTGGCGAGGTGTCCGGAGGCATTTTCTCCGCCGCGGGCCACTTTGTGCCGGAGCTGAACGTATACGTGAGAATTTCGTCCCCAATCGTTGATAGGTCCAGTTCGGATATGTCCATGTTAGAAAAATCGCTGAAGCGGAACGACCTCACGACCGCCTCGGGTACGTCTGCCAGCGGGTCGGCAGAGCTTTTTCTCGCCCTGGCGCTTTCAAGAAGGAAGTAAACAGTACTGGCCAATGTTCCCAACACCATAATGGAAGCCAAGACTACTACGATGACTTTCTTCATGTCGACCTCTCCCCGCCGGCCCGGATAGCCGCTTTATCCTCTGCAGCTTGGATGCTTGCCTTGCCAGTATAACATCCATTGGAGCACCCTGACATGGCGTGCCTCCAACCGGCAGGACCGCCATGGCTCCCGGTAGGTATGTAGCCTCCCCTCGTAGAAAAGACCGACTCGGGACGCGCATCACAAGGAGGCAAGAAGACGTGACGAAATCCATGAAGGATCTCTTGAGGAGCGCTCTAGAGCGCTCCAACGCCGAGTACTGCGAGATCCGGGTTGAAGAGACCGAGCAGGTCTCCATTGGGTTCCGGGGAAAAGACATCGACCAGGTATCGGAATCGATTTCGGCCGGAGGCAACGTCCGGGCCTTGGTGAACGGCGGTTGGGGGTTTGTGTCGTTCAACAGGCTGGATGACCTGGAGCGCAAGGTCGAAGAAGCCTGCGCGCAGGCCCGGGTTCTGGGTGACATACTCAGGAAGGAGATTCGGCTCTACCCCGTCGAGCCCGTCGAGGACGAAGTACCCGGGGTATTCGGGACGCCTGCGTTCTCTGTCCCGCTTTCGGAAAAAGTAAACCTCTTGGGCAAATACAATGAACTGGCCCTTAGCCAACCGGAGATAACTTCCACATCGGTCCGTTACTTTGACAGGCACACTCACCTGCACTTCGCCAACTCCGAGGGCACGTACATCTATCAGGAGAAGATGGACCTGGGCGGCTCGGTCGCGGCCGTGGCAACCAGAGGGAGCCTTACCACTCAGGAATTCGCCAAGTTCGGGTCGAACTCCGACTACAAAGTCGCGTTGGGTCTCGAGGAGAAAATCGTGCGTGCGGCAGCCGCTGCTCGAGACATGCTATACGCGCCGGTCGTCAAAGCGGACGAGTACACTGTGGTCCTCTCACCTGAGATGGCGGGGCTCTTTGTCCATGAGGCTTTCGGGCACCTATCGGAAGCGGACTCCCTTGACGAGAACGAACGCATGAAGGAACTGCTCAAAGTGGGAACGCGATACGGCCCGGAAGACCTGGACATCTTCGACAGCGGCATCGAAGGCGGAAACCGCGGCGAAGCCAAGTACGACGACGAGGGCGTACCGATGCAAAAGACCTACCTCATAAAGGGAGGAGTTGTCGTAGGACACCTCCACTGCCGCGAGAGCGCCATGAAAATGGGGGAAGAGCCGACGGGCAATGCCCGGGCGCTGAACTACCGGTTCCCTCCGATCGTCAGGATGAGGACCACGTGCATAGCGCCTGGCAAGCACTCCCTGGAGGATATGCTGAAGGACATATCCTTGGGTGTATACGTTGACGGCGGCTATGGAGGAGAAACCAACGGCGAGATGTTCACCTTCACGGCATCGCGCTGCAACATGATCCGCGGAGGCGCCATTGCCGAGCCCGTGCGCGACGTGAGTCTGACCGGCAACGTCTTCACCACCCTCCGGAACATAGACATGATCGGAAGTGACTTTGGGATCCATAACTCTTCCGGGGGATGCGGGAAAGGAAGTCAGAGCCCCTTGCCTACAGCCGACGGTTCACCTCACATCAGGATCCAGCGAGTCGTTGTAGGAGGTGAGAGGAAGTGATGCACAAAGCCCTGAAACAGGCCGCGTCGGCAGGAGCCGATGCCACCGTGACATTCCACGAGTCAAGAAAGGTGGAGCTCAGTTTCGAGTTCAACAGGCTGAAAGGGATCCAGAACACCGAAAGTCTGTCGCTCACGGCCCAAGCCATAAAGGATGGCCGGTTGGGCGTGGCCTTCTCGACTAAGGCCGGCGCAGAAGCCGACGTTCTGGAAAGGGCCATGCGACTGGCCGAATACGGAGCGCCTGCGCCCTACTCCTTCCCTGCTCCCGCCCCATCCACCAAACCGGCGGTGTACTCGGAGGAAATCGCTTCACTAAGACTCGAGAAGATGCTCGAGGTAGGAGAAGACCTATCCGGGTTTCTGAAGACGCTCCACCCCGAGGTCAACGGTTCGGTGGGCGTGTCCAAGACCACTTTCCGTGAGGGGATCGCCAACACCAAAGGCCTGGAGGCTTCTTGGGACAGGACGGTCCTATCGATACTGGCCGCTGCCGAACTGGTTGAAGGACAGAATATGGTCCAGCTATGGGATTTCCACGTCTCAACCGGGCTTGACGTAGACGTTGAGCGGATGAAGCGTGAGATCCAAGCCAGGTTTGAGCTGGCGCGGAAGAACGTAAGGATAGAGACAGGCACCTACCCGGTGCTGTTCACCCCTATGGCTTTCAGAGACCTTGTGTCGCCGGTCCTTGCCTGCCTTAACGGCAAAGCGGTCACCAGGGGGATTAGCCCGTTGGCGGGACGCCTGGGAGAACAGGTTTTCTCGCCGCGTCTGACAGTCCTGGAAGATGGCCTGATGCCAGGCGGACTCGGCAGCCGCATGTACGACGCCCAGGGTGTGGCTTGCAGGCGCACGTCCCTTATTGAAAAAGGCGTCCTGAGCGAATACCTCTTGGACCTGGAGACTGCCCACAAACTAGGACGAGACCCCATAGGCACGGGAGGCGTCTCGGGCATAGAGCCCGGCAACCTGGTTGTCGAGGGTGGTTCTCAATCCAAAGATGATCTTCTATCCGGCGTGAAACGGGGGATCATGATCGAGAGTACCATGGGAGCATGGGCCGGCAACCCGTATTCGGGACAAGTAAGCGGCAACATAGCCATGGGCTTTCTGATTGAAGACGGCAAGCTCGTTGGGCGCGTGAAAGACTGTATGTTCTCGGTGAACGTGTTCAAACACTTGAAGGACCATCTGGTGGCGCTGAGCCGCGAGGCCAGGAACTTCGGGATCACTCTTCCTTACGCGTTGGTCGAGAACGTTTCGGTTACCGCAAAGAGCGGCTAACGGGCATCGGGTAGCGTTATCTCTCATCTAGCGTACTCCGTGACCTAGACGGGCGGTCATATCTCAGGCAATATCGAGCGTCGTAGAAACCGCGATCACTCACATGGCCGCCCGTCCAAATGACCACAGCATAACTAATACCCCAGCGCCAATCCTCCCACGCGCCTGTCGGAACCTCCGATTAGCGCTCCCGTGTCCGGGTCTTTCATGATGATCTGGGCTCCGCCGCCACCTGCCCACGGACCGACGGTCTTCACCGTATGTCCCATTGCGGCGAGGCTCTGAACCGTGGAGTCGGGGAAGCGCGACTCGAGCCGGAGCTCGTAAGGCCTGCCGAGGCTTATCACATCGGTCCCGGGAGAAGAAGTCCACCTGGGAAACTCGCAGGCATCCTGCGGCCCCATGTTGTGATCGAGCATGAGGCTGAGCATCTGCATGTTCCACTGAGGCTGACCGTCTCCGCCGGGAGTACCGCCTACAATAAACGGGACCCGGTCTTTCATCACCATATAGCAGTTCAGGGTGTGCATTGGACGCTTTCCCGGCGCCAGGCTGTTGGGATGGCCCGGCTCCAGGACAAACGACCTGCCGGCCCGGTTGTTGAGAAGGACTCCCGTCCCCGGCACCATGACGCCCGAGCCGAAGGCGAAGGCGATGCTGTGGATGAAGGAACAGCAGTTGCCTTTCGCGTCCCAGGCAACGAATGAGGTCGTGTCACCGCCTCTCGAGGGGCCGCCCGAAAACACGCCAGCCTTCCGGAGGTCAATGCCCTGGGCGGCCGCGCGGGCGTACTCTTTGGAGATAAACTTCCCGACGTCAAAGCCTGAGACCGCCGGGTCTCCGGCGTAGGCGTTTCTGTCGGCAAAGGCAGTCTTCTTCGCCTCTACCATCAGATGAATCGCCTCAGGGCCGGCCGGATCGAGCGCGGGCATGTCAAAAGTCTCAAGTATGTTCATCTCCTCGAGGACGATAAAGCCCTGAGAGACCGGAGCCGTCTGAAGAATCGTGTATCCCCTGTACGAGGACAGGATGGGGTCGTAGAACCCTGACGGGTTGTCGAAGTGACTCCCAAATTCGTCACCGGTGAAGGTGCCATCCAACGCCGCGTTCATCTCGTAGAACTTCTCGGCGAAGGGGCCGTTGTACATGTACTCCGCGCCGCCCTCCCCGAAAGCCCTCAGGGTACTGGCCATATCCACCTGCCGGAAAACACTGCCGGGCTTTGGCGGCTCCCCTCCGGGAAGGAACACCCGGGCGGCTTCATCGAACTTGGACAGCTTGGCTTTCTCGGCAGCGACCGCTCTGGCGAAGGAAGCCGAAACGACAAATCCCTTCTCGGCCACTTTGGCCCCTGCCTCAAAACACTTGCGAAGCCCGAAGGTGCCGAACCGCCGGTCTGCCAGCTGGTAAGCAAGAGGCGCTCCGGGGACGGCCACCGAGAGGATGCCGTCCTGCGGCAGAATCGGTCCCGTCCCGGCGAAGTGCTCCAAGGTCGATTTATCGCCGGGCGCTCCGCTTCCGTTGAGCGCGGTAACCGTCTCCGTTCCGGCGTCGTAGTAGATGAGGAAAACATCGCCGCCCAGGCCGCACATATGTGGGAGGACAACAGAGGTCACCGACGCCATTGTGAGGCACGCGTCCATGGCGTTCCCGCCCTCGCGAAGAGCGTCAATCCCTGCGAGGGCCGCCAGCGGGTGAGCGGCAGCCACCATCCCGTTCCCTGATACCTGAGCCTTGGCGTATCTTGTCACCGACACTCTAAACCCTCCTAGTGTGCCGCTAGAGGTCGCGGTACGGCTATTTCCGCCTGCCGGGTCTCTTCTCGTACTTCCGCTTGGCCTCCACCCAGGTGGCAACGATGGCCTCGACCTCCCCCGGCGAGAGGTTCTCCTCGCTCATGCCCCTGGCAAGCCTCATGTAGGGCCATCCCCGGGAGGCTTCGTCCTTGACGAACTCGTACAAGTCCGGAGGCAGGCTGTAGACCCATTCGGGCATCTTGGGAGAAGCTCCTTGGACAGGCCGGTGACCGGCTTCCGTCATGAGTATTTCGTAGGGGATATCGAGAGCCGCCGATAGGGCATAGAGCACCTGAGGAGAAGGGCTCTTTCTCTCTCCTGACTCGATTCTGGATATCTCGCTGTTGCTGAGACCCGAGACCGAGGCCAACTGACGTTGGCTCATCCCGAGGCGGGTCCGCCTGTCCTTGATCAGCTCTGCGATTGCCATGCCACCAGTGTATACGCTGAGTTGCCGTTCGGCAACACCAACCGTTTGGGGTCCGCAGGATAGAGAGAAGATAGACGCTATGAGGAGCATCGTACTCATGTGGCCGGGCCTTGTCGAACGATTGGCGTTGACGTACGGGGACATGGTTCCTATACTGAATTTGTCGCCTATAGGCAACGGAGGTGGATCGCCGTTGAACAGATTCTCACCCTCACGCCTAAGGACGGCTCTTCAGAAAAGCGGGATGAACCAAGCGGAATTGGCCGGGAAAATGGGGGTATCCAGAGCGGCCCTGTCAAGGATATTAAGGGGGCTCCGTTCACCCAACTCCCGGTTCATCGCAGCACTCAAACGAGGATTTCCCAACCTGCCTATGGAGTATTTCTTTGAGATCCGCCCGCCCAAGGAAGAGCGACCGGGCAGGAAATAGATGAGTAAGGACACGCGTCGCCGGAGTCCTGCCTAGTGAGACAGGCCTTGTCAGGCTATACTGCCTTCGTGATATAAAAGATACATCTCGGCAGAGTCACCACCCCATGGAAGCCGTAACACACGCCTGAGTGATTTCTCTAGCACGCCTGATCGGGAGAATTGCGTAGATATGAATGATATGAACGCTCTAAGAAGGACTAGGACGATTTGCAGCGGGATAGCTGCACACGGGAGCAAGAGCCGCGAGAGTCAAAGCCGCCTCAAGCATCTTGCGGGTTGGGGACGACTCGGTCTTTCGCTCGTAATGGCGTTTCTCCTGAGCGGTTTGTCCCTTATTGCCCACGGTCAGGCGCCCAATGCCCGGGCGTCCGGTCCTTCGCCTCACGGAGACATGCCGGTCGGCGTCTACCTCGACGACCTTCCCATAGCGTTTCCAATCAGCCCGTTCCTGAAAGACGGCACGACCATGGTCCCCCTGCGCGCCCTCTCCGAGGCCCTGGGTTTCACGGTCCAATGGCACGAAAGCGGGACTATTGTCTGCCAGAAGGGCGACACGGCCATCGAGCTTACGATCGGCAGTACCCTTGTGACGGTAAACAACCGCGAAGTAGCGCTGGCCCAGCCTCCCCAGTTGGTCGATGGCCACACAGTGGTCCCCCTCAGGTTCTTCAGCGAGGCCATGGACTACGTTGTGAAATGGGATGCTCAATCACGCTCGGCACTGGTGATCTCACCCAAAGAGAAGCTTCCCGTTTGGGGCTTTTACGCCCTGGGCTCTTCCGAGTACTCCAGCTGGGAAGACTTCTTCGGCGACAAGTACCCCTACCCACTTGTCCCGGGACCCGATTCTCCGGCATCCAATGTGGCCGGCGCGATCCTCGGCTGGTTCGCCGTGGACGCAGAGGGCCGGGTAACTGACGAGGACAGCGACTACGGTTTCCGCCGGCCCGACGCATGGGGTTCGGCCATGATAGGCATGGAAGCGGGAGGCTCTCAGGCCATCGCCATGTATTTCGGAGACAACCGGAAAGGACGCCTCTCGTCTCTCCTGGCCGATCCTTTGAAGCGCGAAAGGCTCGCCATGTCCATTGCCTCATCGGCGACGTCTTTCGATGGAGCGGCCATAGACTTCGAAGGCCTCGGGCTCGACCCCTCAGAACGAGAAAGAGACGCAGTCAACTTCACTGCGTTCCTTGAGGCGCTCAGACAATATCTGCAAGACAGGCCGCTTATGGTGATCGTCCAGCCTCTCAATGGCCATTACCTGGGATATGACCACAAACGCATCGGAGAGATCGCGGATGCCGTCATCTTGATGGCTTATGGATATGAAGACCCGCGCGTCCCTACACCTGCCGCGCCGTGGAACAAGGTCGAAGAAGCGATCCGGCTTGAACTTGAGCAAGTCCCGGCCGGGAAGCTTATCCTCGGAGTGCCTGCGTACGGCACTCTGTATGCCGTGGAGGATAACCCGCCCGAAGGAGACGGCGAAGGTAACCGGAACCCTGGGAACACGGCCGGAGGCTCACCTACCGTGACACTGTTGTCCCGTCCCGCCGCCCGGGACCCGGTCGGTGGAAAAATCCCTGCCGGCGAAGGGGATGCCGGTATAGAGACGGCCTCACCCGAGACCTATGACCCTTACCTATCGTGCCACTATTCGACCTGGGAATCAGAGTGCATAACCTATCACGCTTTCACCGAGAGCAACCGCACGCTGGCCGCCAGGGCTTCGCTGGCCAAACGTCACGGGCTCGCGGGAATCGCCATCTGGAGACTCGGGCTCCTTCAGCCCGGCTGGCTCGACGCCCTCTTGGAGGTCGCCTCCCAAGTCAGATAGATTATGCGCCGTACAAGAGACGCTCGTAGCACTCCAAGAGCAGCTTGACTCCGGGCACCAGCGAGTCGATGTACAGGTACTCCGACGTGCGGTGGCCATTTTCCGACTTCTTGAAACCCATCGTGACCGAAGGCCATCCCTTGGCCAGCGGTATGTTGGAGTCGGTGCTTGAGGCCGACAGGCGATACTCCATGCCATGCTCCCTGCCCAGTTCCACAAGGGTTTGCACCAGAGGTGAGTCAGGCGATATGCCTCCGGTGGGCCTGTCGCCGACTACCTTCACTTCGTAAGTCGTGCCGGTCTCTTCGGCGGCGGATCGCAGGACCTCTCTGACTTCCCTCTCCAGAGCCTGAAGGTGTTCTCCGCTCACCGACCTCATATCAATAAGCATCCACGCGCTCTGGGCGATGGAGTTCACCGAGTGTCCGCCTTGGACAACGCCAACTGTATACGTGGTCTTGGGATCGGCGGGGACCTTGATCTTGGCGATCCCGGCGATAGCCGTCCCTATTCCGTGGACCGCGCTGGTCTTTCCAAAGGCGGCCCAGGAATGCCCTCCTTCGCCCTTGTATTCAACGCGGAGCCTCCTGGACCCGATGCCTCGGTTCACGATGTGATCGTGACCCCCGTCGATATTCAGGAAGACCAGGTTGTCCGGATCGATCCTGAACCCTCCGAAGTCGTACTCCTTTACGTGTTCGCAGAAGTACCTGGCGCCTTTAAGGTCGCCCAGGCCTTCCTCACCTACGTTGGCTATGAGGATCACCGGGTGCGGGAGAGGCAGGTTTCGGGCGAAGATCCTCCCGATCATCAGCATCTGGCAGACGGACGTGGTATTGTCGGAGATCCCGGGCGCAGCCAGGATATTCCCGTCTTTCTTTACCGTAAGGTCGGTTTCTCTGGGAAACACGGTATCCATGTGCGCCATGCTGACGATGACCTTGGAGGGGTTGGCGCCGGGGAAAAACCCGAGGACGTTGCCCACAGCGTCAGTCTGGACCTCCGGAAAACCGTAGTCCCGCATTATTCTCGCGACGAGCTTGCCCCGGTCGGCTTCATCGTTGCTGGGAGCCGGCACCTCGGTCACCTGGGTGATGAGATCGACCAGTTCCTCTTCACAACCGTCCAGCTCCTCCAAACCTTTCCGAATCCAGTCTTGATGTTTGATCTCTGTCATGAACAAGGCCTCCCCTTGTGAGCTCCTCCCGCCCATCGATGACACACCGGTCACATGGCGTTAATGGCGCGGATGATCCTGGGAATAACCTGCTTCTTGCGGGATATCACTCCCGGCAGGAAGATCGGCTTCTGCTTCAGGTCTACCCCGAATGCCCGTTCCACAATCTCCGATTGATTTCCTACCACCAATAATTCTGAACCCTCTCCGATGATGTCGGTGAGCATGAGCAGGAGAAGGTCATAGCCCCTGTCTACCCGAAGATGCTGCATGAAAGCCGCAAGCCTCTGCCTGAGCGGGACGAGATCAGTATGGTAGGTGTTCACCTGGCTTACACCGACTTTGAGATTTCTGAGACGGAACTCCTTGAAATCTCCGAAGAAAATCTCGGCCTCGCTCTTGCCTTCCAGCGACGTACCCGCGCTGAACATCCCCCTTACGAACTCTTCCACATCGACGCCTGCGATTTGGGCCAGTCTCTGGGCTGCCCGGACATCCAGGTCTGTGCAGGTAGGAGACTTGAAGGCCAGCGTGTCCGACAATATGGCGGCAAGCATCAGCCCCGCGATGGGTTTGGGCGGTTCTACGCAGCGTTGAATATAGAGGTCATCCACGATAGTCGCAGTACAGCCCAGGGGCCGGTTGATGAAGACTATAGGTTGGTCGGTCTCAATGGACCCGACCCGGTGGTGGTCGATTATCTCGAGGATTCGAGCCTGCTCGATACCCTCTACAGACTGTGATGTCTCATTGTGGTCCACAAGTATTACGTTCTTTCCGGTGTAGTCCAAGACATGGCGCCTGGCGATCTTGCCTACGGGGCGACCTTCGTCGTCCAAAACCGGGAAATACCTGTACTTGAACCTGAGCATGGTCTCCTTGATATCGTCAACCTGCTCCTCCAGAGAGAAGGCGATGAGGTCGGTGGACGTCATGATGTGGGAAACGGGTTCGCTCTGGCTCACCCGTCTGGTCGTCTCATAGATCCCGAAGGGCGTCCTGACCACCGAAATGCCCCTCTCATGCGCCCCTCGTAGGAGCTCGGGCAAAGTGGGGGCGTCGTGAGTCAGGACCACGACGTGGAGTCCGGGTACCTCCAAGACCTCACGTCCTTCATAGCCCTTGCCTGCGATCAAAAGGACTCCGGGGCCGTCATGACCTGCACTCCCGTCGCCGGTACGGGAATCCTCGACCCGGAAACCGCCGTCGCCCAAGACCGCTCCCCCGTGGGAGACAACCTCAACGATCCCCCGGAACTCCTGTCTTCCTTCAACCAGAAGCTCTCCGTCCAGGGCGCCGACGATGTTTCGCACAGGCACCGGCCCCAGCGATAGCCTACCGCCCGATGTGAGATAAGCTTGGGCTATGTCGCCCAGCGTCACGATGCCCGTAAGCTTCCCTGTGTCGTCTACGACGGTGATGCTCTTGAACCCCGTCCGGGACATCAATTCCCACGCCGACCTCATGGACGTGTTCAGACGAACGTTGGTGGCTTCGTCAAACGAAAGGTCTTTGACCTGAGTGTAGACGTTGTCGATATACATCGGCGCTTCCACACGGAAGTAGTCCAACACAAACCGGGTCTCCCGGTTGAGCGGCCCCAGCCTTGTGGGGATGTGCTCGGCGCCCGGTTCGGTCTCGTTCTTCAGGTGGGCATACGCGATGGGGGAAGCGATTGAGTCCGTGTCAGGACTCCTATGGCCTATGAGATATATCTTCGTACGCATGGCCCCTCCTAGATGGACAATGACAGGAGGTCCGACGGAGTGACTATCCCCAAGAGAGCCTCGTCAGCCTTTCCGTTCTCGGTTATGAGGACTGCCACAACCCGCCACCTCTCTCGCCTTGAGTTCTCCCTGAAAATCTCCTCTACCTCGTACACCGTGGACCGCCTGCTCACAAACCGGGCCCTCTGCGGGTTCTTCTGGAAAGACAGGACCTCTCCCACAGGGACACACGACAGAACCTCATCCACCGGGCCGGTCGCCGCTCCCCCGGCAACTCGGGCCGCCACCCAATGGGCGATACCTCCATCGGTCAGAAGTCCCTTATAGACCCCTCCGTCATATACAGGGAACTGAGTGTAGCCTTCTCTATGCATGACTCGGAAGACGTCTCCCAAGCAGTCTGAAGGTGAGAACACTGCCACCTCCCGGCGAAAGGCGGGGTATACCAGAGGTGGATTTGAGACAAGCCGGGCTATTTCCTCAATCTTGTCCACCGTCTCAGCCAGAGGTACGGCTATGAGGTAGTCGGGACTTACTCTCTCATGCACAATGGCGTTCCGCAACTCTCCGAACTCCGACAGGTCGTCCCGGAACCGCCGGACAACGGCGTTCTCCTTGGCCATGTCATCCACCAAGTGCCTGAAAGTGTCCCTGACGCCGCTGCCGCTCATCTTTCTGAGCGACTGCTCAATCAAATGGTAAGCGGCCAAAAACCTGTCGCCGCGCTCCATCTCTTCAGAAGTCGTGCACCCTGACGGCTCTTCCCTTTTCACAGACCAATCCTCCCCCGCCCAACCGGCGCGCTCACGGGACGTCCATCTCCCGGTCATCGCAGAAAGCATTCCTGGAGCCCCCGGACCGGCGCCTACTGGTGAAGTTCCTTGAGTTCTCCCGTTTCAACGTAGAATACCCTCTCGCCGATGTTTGTGATGTGATCGGCGATCCGCTCCAGATGACGGGAGATAAGCACGAGTTGGACCGCTTGATCGACCAATTCCGGATCCTTCATCATGAAGTCGCACAGCTCATCATGAAGGTACCGGTACAGGTGGTCGACCTCATCATCGTCGCCTATCATCTTCTCTATAAGAGCGAGATCTCGCGATACGAACCCCTCAAGACTGTCTCTCAACATCTGGACCACCAAGCCAGCCATCCTGGGAATGTCGACCAAGGGTTTGAACAGCGGCTTGTCGGCCAGGCGTTTCGCGGTCTTGCAGATATCAACCGAGTAATCGCCGACCCGCTCCACGTCGGCGGCAATGGCAATAGCGGCAAACACACGCCTGAGATCGCGAGCGGCAGGTTGCTGGGTAGCGATAATCTCCATGGCCCGCCTCTCTATGTCGTACCTGTACCGGTCGACAACGTCATCTCGGGCGATGGTCGCATCGGCCAGGGCGGCATCTCTCTCTTTCAACGCCTTCAGGGCGTCGCCTAACATGGCCTCGGCTTCTCGACCCATTGCCAGGAGGTCTTCATCCAGCTTGGCCAGTTGCCTGTCAAAGGTGCGCCTTGGGTTGGGCATACGAGTCCCGTCCTTTCAGAACCTAGGTTCTCCGCTCCTAGACCAATTTTCCTGTTACGTATCTCTCGGTTCTGGGGTCCCTCGGGTTCGTGAAGACCTGCCTGGTATGACCCATCTCAACAATCTCACCGTCCAGCATGAACATCGTGTAGTCGGAGGCCCTCGACGCCTGCTGCATGTTGTGGGTCACGATCACCAGACAGTAGTTTTCGCGAAGTTCCCACATTAGGTCCTCCAGCCGGAGCGTGGCCATAGGGTCCAGCGCCGACGCCGGTTCGTCCAGCAATATGACATCCGGATTGGTGGAAATGGCCCGGGCGATGCACAGTTTCTGCTGATTGCCGAGGGAAAGCCCACCGGCGGGCTTCCGTAAGTCGTCCTTCACATCATCCCAGAGTCCTACGCCCTTCAGGCTTCTCTCGACAATCTGGTCGAGCTCGCTCTTTTTGGTTATCCCTTGAACCCTGGGGGCGCAAGCAACATTGTCATAGATGGACAACGGAAAAGCAACGGGCCGCTGAAAGACCATCCCGATCCGGGATCTGAGCCACGTGAGATCGACAGACGGGTCGTAGATGTTCTTCCCCCCATACACTATCTCGCCCGCCACCCGTACTCCTTCAATGAGGTCGTTCATCCGGTTGATGCTCCGGAGGAAAGTAGACTTCCCGCAACCCGAGGGGCCGATGATGGCCGTTATGCTCTTGTCGGGAAACGCGGCATCAAGACCTTTGAGTGCCTGAAACTCCCCGTAGTACAGCCGGAAGCCCTTGGCCTCGACTTTGACCGCGCCTCCGGCCTCCCCGGCCACGTCCCTCACATCATTCCAATCCTTCAAACCATCACATCCGTCAAGACTTGTTGCGCCCACAGCCCGGGAATCAACACCTAACCGAACTTACCCGTTATGTAGTCTTCAGTCCTCTTGTCCTTGGGCCGGACAAACATGGACGAGGCCGGTCCCTTCTCGACAAGCTCACCCATGTAGAAGAAAGCGACTTCGCCCTGGACTCTTGCGGCCTGAACCGGGTTGTGGGTCACCAAAATGACTGTGTAGCTCCGCGACAAGACCCGGAGGAGTTCCTCGATCTTCATGGTCGAAAGGGGGTCCAGCCCCGATGTCGGTTCGTCCAGGAGGATGACCTCAGGCTCGACGGCCAGCACTCTGGCCAGCGAAAGCCTCTGCTGCTGGCCGCCTGAGAGTTTCTCTGCGGACGAGTCCAGCCTATCCTTTACTTCATCCCAGATGGCAGCGGAGACCAAAGCCTTCTCCACGATCTCGTCAAGTCGCTTCTTGGACGAGATGCCCTGCTTCCTCGGTCCGAACGCTACATTCTCGTAGATGGACATGGGCAACGGCACCGGCAGAGCGAAGACCATCCCTACACGCCTTCTCAGGTCCGCTACGTCTACGCCTTTCCCGTAAACATCCTCGCCATTGAGGAGGAGCGAACCCGTGTGGTGTGTCCCCTGCACCCTGTCGTTCAGCCTGTTCAGCGCCTTTAGAAAGGTGGTCTTCCCGCTCCCGGTAGGCCCCATTATGGTGAGGAGTGAGTTCTCGGGGACAGACAGATCCAGCGACCTGAGCGCCTCCACCTTGCCGTAGAAGAAGGAAAATCCTTCGGCCCGGACCTTTGGCACTTGGCCAGAATTCCGGTCTTCTTCACCGGGGTTCTCTCGCATCTCCTCACCTCCCGGTCACCGAGCGCCTCTTTGAGACTCGGTGAAGTGTGTAGTAAGCCGCGAAGTCAACCAAGAGGACCGCTATGATGAGTACCGCCGCGGTCCCGTAAGCGTTCTCAAGGGAAATGCCTTCTCTGGCCAGTATGTAGAAGTGAACCGGGAGGGTCCTCACCGGATCGAAGATTGAGCCCGGCAACCTCAGGGAAGACCCTGCGGTGAATATGACCGCGGCTGTCTCCCCGACAGCCCTGCCCATGGCCAAGATAACCCCGGTGACAATGCCCGGTACCGCCGATGGAAGGACTACCGACGTGACCGTCTGCCACCTGCTTGCGCCCAAGGCATAGGCTGTCTCTCTGTAGATGTCCGGCACCGACCTCAGAGACTCCTCTGAAGTCCTCACGATGGTAGGCAGCATCATCGCGGCCAGAGTCAAGGAACCCGAGAGTATGGACCAACCCATCCCCAGCCGTATGACGAAGAACAGGAAGCCAAAGAGCCCAAATATGATCGACGGGATACCTGCCAGGCTCTCGGTGCCGAACCGCACGATCCGCGAAAAAAGGCCCTCGCTGGTGTACTCGGTGAGGAAGACCGCCGTGCCAATGCCGAGGGGAGCCGCGATGGCGACGCTGAGAGACGTGAGAACGAAGGTACCGACGATGCTCGGGTATATGCCTCCTTCGCGGCCCATCTTTTCGGGAAATCCCAGGAGGAACCGGGGCGTCAGGACTCTCGCCCCCCGCACCAGGACATAGCCGATGATGAAGACGAGCACTGCGACAGTCAAGAACGCCGATGCCCGCACCAGCGCCATCCCAAGCCTGCCCGGTTTCCTCTCCGGCCGCCGGGCGACGTCAAGACCGGAAACCCGGCCCGAACCTGAAGATGGTGTCATTGCCTGCCGCTCCTATCTGCTTCTAATAAACGCCCTTGCCAGGATGTTCAGCGCCCCGATGATGACGAAAAGGACGATGCCGGTGGCGAACAACGCCTGACGGTGCAGTCCGGTGGCGTATCCCATCTCAAGGGCGATATTGGAGGTAAGCGTCCTCACGGGGTCGAGGAAGGATACCGGGATGATCGTGGCGTTGCCCGCGACCATGATCACGGCCATGGTCTCTCCCACCGCCCTACCCATGGAGAGGATGCCTGCGGCGAGAATACCCGGTCTTGCCGCGGGCAAGACAACGGAGGTCACGGTCTGCCACTGGTTCGCGCCGACCGCCAGCATACCTTCGCGATAGACTTGGGGCACCGCCCTCAAGGCGTCGTACGATATGCTCACCATGGTGGGAAGTATCATCACGCCCAAGACAATCGCGGAAGCCAGGACCGAAAAACCGGGTCCTCCCAGATGGTCTCTAATCAGAGGGACGATGACGGTCAGGCCGATGAACCCGAACACCACCGAGGGGATCCCCGCCAATATCTCGACCAGCGGCTTGAGGACCGCCGCCGTCTTCCTCGGGGCGAACTCGGAGAGGTAGAGGGCGCATCCCAGACCCAAGGGCACACCGGTCAAGAGAGCGCCGAAAGTCACGAAGAACGACCCCACGATCATGGGCAGGATGCCGAACTGTCCCTTGCCCGGAGACCATCTGGTGCCGCCGACGAACCGTCCAAGCCCCACGTGAGCCAGGGCCGGAGAACCTTCCTTGAAAATGAAGAAGATGATGAGGGCAAGCACAGCCACTGAAGTGAGGCCCACCACTGTAAGCGCGATCTCCGCGAACTTCTCCTTCCGGCTCATCCCGTCGCCATCTCCGTCGCCATCTCCGTCGTCATCTCCGCATTCATCTCCCGCTCCACGGGCCGCCTCCCAGGGTCCCGTTCCGGCTCCCGCGCCATCAACGGTTCAATCTCGACCCTCATTCCGGGGGAACCAATCCCTCGTCTCTGAGAATGCGCCGGCCTTCATCGCTCAGCACGAAATCAACGAACTCCCTGGCGCCGGGGGCGTATTCTCCTTTCACAACCAAAAGAAACGGACGCACCAAGGTATACTCGCGTCTCCTGACGTTCTCAACCGAAGCCTCGACACCGTCCACCTTGATCGCTTTGACCCGCTCATCCACAAGTCCCAGAGAAACGTATCCCATAGCCATCCGGTCGCCCGCGATGGTCTCGCGGACCGCGCCGTTGGAGTCCTGTACTATCGCGCGGGGCATCACGTCGTCGCCCTCCATGATGAGTTCGTCGAAAGCCCCGCGAGTCCCGGAGCCTTCCTCTCTGCTGACAACGTGGATCGTGCCCGGCGGCCCGCCGACTTCTTCCCAATCCGTTATACTGCCTGAGAATATGCGGCGGATCTGGTCTTTGGTGAGGCCGGTCACCGTATTTATCGGGTGGACAATGAGGACCAGGGCGTCCTCTGCCATAACCGTGGGAGTGAGCTCGCTTTCATCCTCCGCCAGACCCCGGGACATCATCCCTATGTGCGCCGTACCGGACAGCGCCGCGCGAGCGCCTGCGCTGGACCCACCGCCTTGTACGTTGACAGGCGAACGGTCAGGATAGCTCTTGGCGTATTCCTCGGCGAGCATCTCGACAAAAGGCTGAACGGACGTGGAACCGGCCAAGGTGATGGAACCGGAAGGATCGGCTCCCCGGCGCCCGCATCCCGCCAAGGTAAGAATGAAAATCACCAGCAAGCACACTGCGAGACAAACCTCGGGGGAGCGAGACCGAATCCTCAGACTCCTCACCTACCGGACCATCTCCTCTACCCTTCTCAGGACTTCTTCCGGATCGACCTTCACCTGGGCGACTCCGGACTGAATGGCAGCCTTGGCCACGGCTTTCGCCACGGCCGGACCTACTCGCTTGTCGAAGGGGTCGACGATAACGTAGTCGGGGCTCAACTCCTGAGGGCCGATCAAGGAGGCAATCGCTTCTGCGGCCGCAACCTTCATGGCCTCGTTAATCTCGGTGGCTCTCGCGTCCAGCGCCCCCCGGAGTATACCCGGGAACGCCAAGACGTTGTTCACCTGGTTCGGGAAGTCCGACCTGCCCGTACCTACGACAGCCGCGCCTGCGGCCTTGGCTTCATCGGGGAAGATCTCGGGGACCGGGTTCGCCATGGCGATGACAACCGCCCCGCTTGCCATGGACCTCACCATCTCCTGGGAGACCGCGCCGGCGACCGACACTCCCACAAAGACATCGGCGCCCTTTAAGGCGTCAGCGAGAGTGCCCGTCATGCCGCTCTTGTTGCCACGCCTTGCAGTCTCTTCTTTGAAAGGATTCATGCCGTCGGGGCGCCCCGGATAGATGATGCCCCTCCTGTCGCACACGATGGCCTCACGGGCACCGGCATCCATCAAGAGGTTTGCCGTGGCGATCCCTGCGGCTCCCGCCCCGTTCACGACCACCCGGACCTGTGAGAGGTCTTTCTTTACCAGTCTGAGGGCGTTAATGAGGGCAGATAGCACCACAACGGCTGTCCCGTGCTGGTCATCGTGAAAGACGGGTATGGATAGCTCGGCCTTAAGCCGCCGCTCGATCTCGAAGCACCTGGGCGCCGAAATGTCCTCAAGGTTTACCCCGCCAAGGGTAGGCTCAAGCATCTTCACGAACTTGACGATCTCGTCTACGTCCTTGCTGGCGATACACAGAGGTATAGCGTCAATCCCCGCAAACCCCTTGAAAAGGAGAGACTTGCCCTCCATCACCGGCAACGCTCCTGCCGGACCTATGTCACCCAGCCCCAGAACCGCCGTACCGTCCGATACCACTCCAATGACGTTTCCCTTGAAAGTGTATTCGTAAGCCTTCTCCGGGTCCTTGGCGATCTCTTTGCAGGCCTCGGCGACACCCGGAGTATAGGCCAGGGTCAAGTCTTGTTTATCGCGGAGAGGAACCTTGCCAACTATCTCCAGTTTCCCACGGTTCTCTCTGTGCAGCTTCAATGCGTCGTCTCTGAGCGTCATCGTCTGTTCCTCCGTCCCGGCAAATTGTCTACAGGCCATCGCCCTGTAGACCATCAACGATCATACATGTCGCGGCCGAGAGGATCTATACCTACCAGCGCCGGAAAGTCGACTATCTCCAGCCTGTGCACGGCCTCGGGGCCGAGATCGGCGTATGCGACAACCTGAGCCTTTCGCACCGCCTGCGATAGAAGCGCTCCGGCTCCACCGATGGTCACGAAGTAGACCGCTCCGTACCTGGCAATGGCCTGAACCACGGCCGTCGAGCGCTGGCCCTTCCCTATCATGCCCCTGAGCCCTGCGGCGCAGAGTCGGGGCGCGTAGGCGTCCATCCGCCCGCTGGTAGTCGGCCCAAGGGAACCTATGACTTGACCGGGCGCGGGAGGACACGGACCTGCGTAGTAGATCACCTGACCGGCCAGATCGATCGGCAGTTCATCGCCTTGTTCCAGCGCCTCAACCATCCTCTTGTGGGCGGCGTCTCTGGCGGTGTAGACAACTCCACTGAGAAGTACTCTGCGGCCCGCCTTCAGGCGCCTGAGAGCCGAATCATCCACGAGAGGGACACTTATCCTATGCGCGCCCTCCCAGAAACCGTCACTCACGGTCCGTCCGACCCCCTCAGAATTCCCGTGGCGCGCCTGGCGGCGTGACACTGAAGATTGACAGCCACGGGCAACGCACCGATATGGGTCGGATATGTCTCAATGTGGACAGCCAGGGCCGTTGTAGAGCCTCCGAACCCGCCGGGCCCGACTCCCAGGTTGTTAATGACAGCAAGGAGCCTTCTCTCCATCAAGGCGATTTCAGAATCGGGGTTGGAATGACCCACGGGTCTAAGAAGGGCTTTCTTTGCCAAGAGAGCGGCGGTGTCCATCATGCCCCCAACACCAACCCCCACTACCAGGGGCGGGCACGCATTGGGGGCTCCGTGTCTCACCGTCTGAAGGACGAAGTCCTCAACGCCCGCGATTCCAGCCGACGGTGTAAGCATCTTCACAGCGCTCATGTTCTCGCTTCCCGTCCCCTTCGGCAATACCGTGACCACAAGGTCGGATCCGGGGACGACATCGGTGTGGATGACAGGGGGTGTATTGTCCCCCGTGTTCTCTCTACAGAACAGAGGGTCTCTGACAACCGACTTCCTCAAGTAACCCTCGGTGTATCCTCTGCTTACGCCTTTAGTCACGGCTTCCCTGATGTCGCCATCGATATGGAGGTCTTGCCCGACCTCCAGAAAGACATATGTGAGGCCGGTGTCCTGGCACAAGGGCATCCTGTTCTTTCTGGCAAGCTCCGCATTTCTGAGTATCGCCCCCAAAACCTCACACCCAAGGGGACTGGACTCTCTGCGAGAAGCGGCAAGCAGCGCCACGGCGACGTCGCCGGGAAGCTCTGTGGCCGCCTTGACGCACAGATCTCTCACAAGGGCCTCTATCTGGTCTGCCCGCAGGTACTTCATGGGCCAATCCTCCAGCCGAGCGTCTCCGGACCGTGGTCCAAGCGCCTAAGGATCTCTCGCTCGCAGACCCGAGACCGGTACTTCTCCCGCTCAGGTAACGATCATATCATCCAAGCGCTGCCGAGAACCACACCATGTTTGGTATAATGGTCTCCAATCCAAAACGTCTTCGGGGCAGGATGAAATTCCCGACCGGCGGTAATCCTCCTCCTCCCGGCATGGCCGGACTGAGCGAGGCGAGCCCGACAGCACCAGCGGTTGAGTCCGGTGAGATTCCGGCGCCGACGGCTACAGTCCGAGTGGGAGGAGACTAAATATGAAACTGAGACGTCTTGTTCTATTGGCGATGGTTGCATCCCTCGTCACCGTCGCCACAGCCTATCTCAAATTGCCCACACCCACAGGCTACGTCCATCTTGGAGACGGAGTCATCTACGCGGCGGCACTCGCCTTCGGACCTTCCTTTGGAGCCGTCTCAGGCGCCCTGGGCTCAACCTTGGCCGACCTTGTAGGCGGCTACGTCATGTGGGCTCCATGGACCTTCGTCATCAAGGGAGTGGCCGGATGGACAGTCGGCAAAGTGGGCCACGGCAGGACCAAAACTACCCGGATCTTATCCATGGCTATGGCCGGCCTCTGGACCGTCGCCGGCTACGCGGTGGGCACAGCAGTCCTCTACTCGCCGGCTGCCGTACCGGCTGAAATCCTGGGGAACGTGGTCCAGGTGGGATCCGGCCTAGCGATTGGGGCAGCCCTGGGTCCGGTGCTTGCGTCGATCGCGTCAGACGGCCGGTAGCTGTCACATCCCACACCAAAAGGGCCTGACGGCAGCCCCGCTTCTCACACCCTTTCAAACTTGGCCGTGAAGTGCCTGAGCACCGGGGCCTGATAGGTGATTCTCAGGCCCCGAACCGACGATGCCCTCCCCTTCACCCTGGATAGGGCTTTGGCCACCTGGGCCATATGTCTGTCGGTATACACCCGCCGGGGCACGGCCAGCCTGACCAGTTCAAGGGCCGGCCAGATGTCCTCTCCTGTCTCGGGGTCCACACGGCCAAAGGCGCACCCGCCCAATTCAACCCCTCTTATGCCGCCTTCGATGTACAGTTCGACAACGAGGGCCTGTGCAGGGAACTCTTTCCTGGGGAGGTGTGGGAGCATGGCGGCGGCGTCAATATAGACCCCGTGACCGCCGGTCGGCCTCACGATGGGTATGCCTGCCCTAAGGAGGAGGTCGCCCAGATACCTCACTTGACCGATTCGCTCCTCCAGATACGCCTCATCAATAACCTCTCTGAGACCGCGGGCCATGGCTTCCATGTCGCGACCGGCAAGCCCTCCGTAGGTCGCAAACCCCTCGAAGGGTATCTGCCACTCCAAAGCCTTCCTGTACATGGCTTCATCCCGGAAAGCCAGGAGGCCGCCGATATTGACCAGGGCATCTTTCTTCGCGCTCATCGTACACCCGTCGCCATAGGAGAACATCTCCCGGGCTATCTCAGGGATTGTCTTGCCCGAGTAGCCGGGTTCCAGATGCTTTATGAACCAACAGTTCTCGGCGAACCTTGCCGCGTCGAAGAACACGGGGATACCGTATTTCCGGGCTATCTTGCTGACCTCCCGGATGTTCTTCATCGAGACGGGCTGCCCACCGTTGTTGTTGCAGGTGACCGTGATAAGAACGAAAGGCACCTTCCGCGGGTCCTTCTGTATCTCGTCCTCCAGTCTCCTGAGGTCAAAGTCGCCTTTGAACAATGTCTCTTCGCCGACCTTGTAGCCCTGTTCAGCCAGGCAATTGACAGGTTCGGCCCCGCGCAGGAGAATGTGCCCCTCGGTGGTGTCAAAGTGCATGTTGCCCAGGACCCTGTCGCCCTCTTTAACCAAGGCAGACATGAGGACGTGTTCGGCGCCCCTGCCCTGATGGGCCGGAGCGACAAAGTCGAAGCCCATGATATCCTTCACTGATCCCTTCAGGTTGAAGTAATTCCGGCTCCCGGCATACGCCTCGTCACCCAGCATGAGGCCTGCCCACTGCCGGTCGGACATCGCCGACGTACCGCTGTCTGACAGAAGGTCAATGTACACTGCGTCCGAGGGAAGAGAAAAAGCGTTGTATCCTGCTTCCTTGATCAGCGTTTCGCGCTCTTCTCGGGTAGTCTCCCTGAGCATCTCCACCACTTTGATGCGGAAGGGCTCCGCGTACTCGTCCCTTGACCGGAACATCTGCCACACCTCTCGTTCGTCACTCATAGTTGATAGCCCCGGCACACTGGGTCTCCTTCGTCATTATTCCACGATGTGGAAGTGGTTTCCTCTTGACGCGTTATGTCATGTCGCCTCGGGCGGCGAGACTGAATACAATAGAGCGCCAATGACCCGAGAGGAGGGCGCTCACAATGAAGTATGAGGACTTTGTTGGGATCCCATTTAGGTTTGGAGGGCGCGACAAAAGCGGCATTGACTGCCTCGGGCTGGTCTGTGCCTATCAAAGGCACAGGGGCTTCTATATTCCCGACCGGGACGGACTGCCCATGGAACGGGACCGGCAACCCGACTATATGGAACGGGCCATCAAGACTTTATCGAAGTACTGTGTACAAGTAGAAGAAGTGGAACCGGGAGATATAATCCTCATGCGCCTTCCGGGCGGGTACACTCATATAGGAGTCATGGTTGACGAATCCAACATGCTTCATGTACTCAAGAACCGCCCGAGCGGAGTCGAGCCGGTACTCAAATACGGGCGGAGAGTGGTGGCGGTGTTCAGGCCGATCACCCCGCTCAGGCACCGGAATCGTCTGGCTTGACGAGGAAACGCTTTACATCTCTCCGGCTTGAGCTCCCGCTCCGTGCCGGGATCCGGCCAAATAGCATGCCGTGTCTGGCAAGACCCGTATGTACCTGTACGAAAAGACAGCCTCAACAACGGCTCCGCCCGCGATGGCAAGGGCTCCTGCGGCTCCGCCGGCTTGAGGCCAGTAGCGTGACACAGCCACCGCCGTTAAGCACGTAACGGCAACATTACACATCTTCGCTCCTGTAACCAGCCCGGAATGCTTGTGAAGCATGAGGATCCCATCGAAAAACTCTGCGCATGCCAAGGCGAACGGAGTCACAGACAAGACCAGGAGAGTCCTGACCGCCTCCTGAGAGATATCCAAAGGCGCTCCGATGACCGTGCCGAAGACAAACGATCCGGGTCCCGGCAGGCTGGCGACCAATAGCATCGACGAGGCGATTATCCCTATTGCGAGCACGAAATTCCTGACCCTCCCGAATGACGGGCGATCCTTCACGAAGACCACCACCACGTGGTAGATATTGTAAGTGGCCGCCGTAAAGATGTAGGAAAAACTTGAGGCCACTTGATACCCGGCCAGCGTAGTCTCGGGATAGGTCGTCCTTGAGAGAGCAGCCGTCACAACCGGGCGGGCAAGTGTCTGGACAGATGCCGCCAGAGCCAGCGGAAGCATGAAGGCAAGGACCTGGGAAGCCCTGACATCCGTGAGGTCCGGGTCGTCCTCCGGAAGCGGGGGGATAAGCTTCTCAGAGACCACAAAAGCGAGTATGGCTTCAAGGCAGAGTCCCGCCATCAAGAGAGTCGGTCCTACCGGACCCTGTGGCATGATCCGTGGAAGCAGGGCAGCCAGGACGAACATGAGTGCCACCCGGAGGACCATGTTCACGGTGAGCCAGTAGGTTCTCCTCCCAATAACGACCTTGGACTGAAAGACCGACCGGGCGGCCGACGCCAGGGGCCACAAGAGAAGCACCTTCAGGTTCACCCTGGCCGGGCCCAGCACTGCCTCGCTCAAACCGAGGAGGTTCCGGAAAACCATCGCCGAGAGAGGAGTCCAGGCGAAAAGGATATAGGCCGCGGCAATAACGGAGAGAACCTTGGCGACGACCATAGCGGTCGTCCTGTAGGAACGCTTGCCCCCGGAGAAGGTCAGGACCATCTTCGCCATCGCGTAGCACGGCGACTCGAGCACTTGACCGACACTGTAAGCGGCCGAATAGGCAGCGATCGTGACTGCCGGGCTGAGAGTCCGGGCCATCGCGCCGGACACCAGTGAATGCGTTACCATCATAAGTATTGAAGTCGCCGCAAGCGGCAAATAGAACCTCAGTATGCCTGCCAGCTCGCTCTTGGCCCTCTTGTCCAATTGGATCCTCCGGTTCGACGAGCGGAGCCGGCCCCCTCACCTATCCTAGACCTGCCGTCTTCGCCCTACGTATTAGTACCTCTTATACACTACGTTTACGTGAATGAAGAACATCCACCCGGTGGACTGACCTACATTTATCATGATACCAGGGATGCGCCTCATCGTGTGATCCGATCGGGTCAACAAGCAGGTGCAGGTTAGGAGTGTTCGTTCGAAGAAACATACTGGATGTACATGAAGGGATGGTCCTGAGCCGTTGAACCGTCGAAAAGGCTACGAATGTCATCAAGAAAACCTGGAGCAGGAGAAGACTGCGGACTACCGGCAGTACGTTATAACCGGTTCTCCTGACCGCTTGGGGCAGGAGCTCTCGTCTCGCCATCCGGGCGAGGAAAGACCGAGGAGGGCGGAACTCACTGCAGAACAGATTGCCTTCTCCCATGCGTGCGCTAAAGAAGCGCGGCTCATTTATCCCCCGCTGGTCGAGGAACTTGAGGCCTGGGCGGAAGCCTCATCCGTCCCCTTAGATGAGGCGTACTTCTACCTGTCGGTAGGGATGACCGAGACCTCAAGACAGGGCAGGAGCCGGGCGGCCTCCACCAGGGTCGCGGCCGACGAGAACCGACAGTGCAGCACCGTGGGTCTCATGACCCGCCAAGGCCCGGTAGTCGGTCGGAACTTCGACCTTTTCTACAGAGTGCGCGTCCGCCACCGGATCACGACCAAGCCTGAGACGGGATTCGCCCACGTCGGCATGTATGACGGTCTTGTGGCCGGAAGGACGGATGGTCTCAACGAAGAGGGTCTCTTCGTGAGCCTCCAGACCGTTCGGTCCAGACCGCCGGAGAAGCGCAAGCCGGGACTGTTCTGCGTTCACATAGCCCGGATCGTCCTGGAGACTTGCTCTACCGCAGTAGAGGCAGCGGCCCGGATAGCTTTGTTGCCGCATCTCGCTTCCTACAACTACTTTCTTGCCGACCCAAACGAGATGCTGGTGGTGGAAGCGCACCCGGAACGGGTCAGGATGAGGGCGACCGACCGCGGCGTCCTTGCCTGTGCAAACCACTATGCGCACCCGGACACTGTGGCGCTCATGCGGGCGGAGCCTCCCAGAAGCCGCGCGCGACAGGAGTTCCTGACTGAAGGAGCCCGTCGCCTGCTTGATATCGAAGACCCCCCGGCAGCGCGAAGCCCCACAAGACGGGGCGAGGAACAGGGACCCGGTGAGGGATCGCTGCCGGAAGCTTCCACTGCCTCCGCCGTCTCCGGGGTAGCCTCTCTCCTGAGAGATCATACGGTTCCTGTATGCGGGCATGCGGATGGTATGGCGACTCTATGGTCTTCAGTGGCCGTCCCACGCCTTGGGTGGATCGCCTTTTCGCCCGGGGCTCCCTGCCGCAACGGCTATGTAGAGACCTCCATAAGCACGAGCGCCGGAAGGGATCTCGGTGATCCGAGATGAACCGACAGAGGAAAGAAAGTCCTATTCGCTTTGGAGGCTGATGAGAGTGACGAAACGCATCATGGTCTTGACCGGGAGCCCGAATAAGGACGGTCTCACTGCCGCGTGTGGCAACGCGGCGGCAGCGGGAATAGCCGGGGCCGGGCTCGAAGTGAACCGGGTTGACCTTAATGCCTTAAAGATAGCCAGGTGCAGCGCATGCGGTACGGGTTACGGGCCTTGCAGGACCGAACACCGGTGTCAGGTCGAAGATGACTTCCAGGATGTCCATAAGCGGATACTGGAATGCGAAGGTTTCGTGCTCGTCACGCCCGTGTACTGGGGAGACATGAGCGAATCGGTCAAGGCCTTCGTAGACCGGCTAAGGAGAAACGAAGCGTCCAAACGAGATGAGAGCGGGCTGAAAGGCAAGCCGTGCATAGGGGTGGCCGCGGCAGGCGGGAGCGGCAATGGGACGATCACCTGCCTTCTCAATATGCAACAGTTCCTAAACCATGTCAGGGCCGACATCTTCGACCTCATTACCATCACAAGGAAGTCACGAGACTACAAACTGAACGCAGTGAGGTGCGCCGCAGAAGCGATGGCTCGCCTCTTGTCGTAGCCGTCAGCCCGTCCTACGGCCGAATCGCCTGAGAAGGCTTCTCAGAATCCTCCTGCCCAGGACATCTGTAGCCACATCAAGCACGGTATCAATGAGTCCGATGATGTCTTCATCGCCGCTCCAGTGTGAGAGCACCACTTCCTTGGGGGTGACGCTCAATAGGTCCCGAACGACTATGACTGCCGCGACCAGGTCATCCATCTGACCCACGACCGGGATGAAGTCGGGGACCAAGTCAACAGGGCTGGCCAAATATGCGGCGAACAGGCCAAGTCTCACTCTTGCACGGGCCGGCACTCTTGGGTCCTTCATGAGGCGGAAGATAAGCGCCACAAAGTCGGGAAGCGTGAGTAGGAGCTCGGCGGCTCTCTGGAGTCTGGGCGGCACCTTGCCCTTGACGGTCTCCATGACTCTCTTCCTGACTCTATCGTACATCCGTTGCTCCGGTACGCCGAGAAGAGGGTCTGGCCCCGAAAGCTCCCCCTCAGCCTGCTCCTGGATGCGTCTTACGTCCGGCGCCTCGCCCATCACTCATACACCGAAAAAACCAGGACTTTGGCCGGCCCGTCTCCTTCCCTATGGAACAGGAGGATGGTGTCCTCATTGAACCCAAGGAGCCCGGTTGTAAACATAGAGCTCCAGTAATCGACCTTCCGCATCTTAGGCCCCAAGAGCCACAGCTCCGTCGTTTCGTCACCTGATATGAGGGCTGCGAGATACTCGCCAAACTGCGGATTTGAGTATTGGGGGTGCCAGTAACCGTCGGCAATTTTCACCGGGGGGAGGGGAGTTTCGGTGCTCGCGCCCTTCCCGGGACCACCGTACCAGACCGAGATGTTCTCCATATCTCCGTACTGGTAGAAAACGCCTTCACCCGCTGCGTCGAAGTCACACGGATACGCAAAAGACGGCCCCTCACCGGCGGGAGGCGTTAGAATCGCGATCCGCAAAGGCACGCTGCCTTCGCCTATCTTGTGAGTCCAGACTCCGTCCCACTGCACATTGGGTATCCCCATCTCGGCATAGCGGTTCTCCTCGGCTGCCGCCCTGTCTCCGGTTACAAAGGCGATGGATTTGGAGTCAAGAGACCACTTCATGTTGGCAAGATACTTGCCTTCAACACGAACGGTCTGGACCACTTTCCCCGAAGTATCCACGATTGTGATGGCGGGCGCGATGGTGAGCGGTCCGGCCGTCCCTAGGAAGCAATCGTAATCTTCCGCTGATGTACCGTCGATACCGGCCTTACGGTCTGACGTATACACAGCCACATACTTCCCATCGGGTGACCACTGGGGAACAAAGCTGAAGGTCGGACCGGTGGCGAGGAGCGCCTCTTCTTTCCCGGACACGGCGTCCAGGATATATACCCCGCTCTTCCCTTCCTCGAACAGCTCGTAGACGAAATGTCTCCCGTCGGGGGAAAGCCTGGCGTAAAACAAGTCGTCATACGTGGGCAGACCGGTCTTCACCGGCGTCACGCGGTTGCCTGCCAGGTCGTAAGAGTAGATCGCCGCAGAGACCGAGATGAAAACTTTGTCTTCTTCAGGGAGGTAGACTGACGTGTGCAAGTCGCCGGCGGGCAGGTCGATGAAGGTGAGTTCCTCCGCGATCCCTTCCGGAGCACCCCCGGACCAGATGGCCACTCCCCTCTTGCCCGCGTTGGGCCCACGGTTCTGGTACCCGGAGACCACGAACAGCGGAACACCGTCTCGGGTCCACCCTAGTGTCCGGTAATCCAGACCGTCCCCTTCTACCCATCCAGCCGGAGCTTCATGCAATATCTTCGCGTCGTGGCTTTCGCCCTCGACCGGGATAACGGCCAGCGCCTTACGTTCCTCGTTGTTCAGGACCGCGAGTACGTGTTTACCGTCCGGAGATATCACGTTCTCGGGATCATCGGTCCATGCCCACCCTTGAACCTCAAACTCCGCAACTATCCTGGGATCCAACACTCCGGATACCTTAGGGAGAACGTTCTTTCCCCCCAGACAAGCCGTTGCGGTAAGTGATAAGATCGTAAGCAAAATACCCCATATGGGAGCCGCGAAGAGAATCCTGTTGGGACCCCCCGGACTTGACACCCGGCCCGGCGGACGGCCTGTCCTGACGGAAGACCCTATGTGGTTAGGCAATTCAGTCACCTCTCAAGGCTTTGACGGGCCTGCGGGAACAGCCGTTCCCGTTACGGTGAGGATGTCGCTGGACGCGCAGTCCCGCCGTTACGGAATGAAAGCTATCCGGCGCAGGTATGTCCCAAAGCTGACTTCGGCGTACAGCCTGAGCTCGCGGGAGAGATTGCTCTCGGTCTCGCGGAAGGACTTTAGCCGGGAGTTCTCATCCCTTATCTTCTTGTCGAGGGCTCCGGCATCCTTTCCATAGTTCATCTTAACCTCTGCGAGCTTCATGTGGAATACCTGTTCCTGGCGGGAGTAATTGCGACGTATCAGGTCTTTCCTCTTCTGAGCATCCAGCCGGACCTTTTCCTCTCTGCGGAGCAGGGGTTCGCGCTTTTTGCGGTAGTTCTTCATTATGGAGGAAGCCCTCTTACCGAGGAACGGTAATTGGATGCTGTTGGCCGCTTTGGCCAGTTCCTCGGCTTCGGCCTTGTTCAGAGCTTCGCGACGTTCGACCACACTTGAAACCTGTTCTTTAAGCCACAAGTCAACGCGCCCGGTCTCTTCCTGCTCGTCCCGGCCCAATTGGCTCAACCGGTAGAGAATGTTTTCGACGCTCTTACGCTCTCTCTCCAAGACGGCGTCTTTTTCTTTCTGCAGTTTCTTGATGGTTTTTTCCACCCGTTTCGCCTGCCGCCTGGCTGTCCTCAGCTCATCCAAGAGGACTTTTTTCTGCCTGAACTCGGGACGGATGAGATATCTCCAGATGAGCGCCGCCGTTGTCCCAATACAGCCTCCGGCGCCGCACCACAACGCTACCTGTAGAGAAAGGTATCCCGCAACGTGAAACCTGTAGAGCGCGAATAAAGCTGCAGCGTATCCGCCTACTACCGCCCGGTCGACTGAAAACGGAGGTGACAGTCGTACGGCCGCGGGCTGCAAGTGACCGCGGACCCACGAAGGAAGAGAGCCCGTGCCTGAGGCGGCTACACTCTGCTTCGCCGGCGAAACCGCCTCTCCATCGCGCTTCGCACCCGCTTCTCCTTCCTTAGCAGGCCTTTGCTTCGGCAGTCTGATCTTCTCGACTATACTGCCAAGGAACCCTCCGGGTCCTGCCGGCGCTCCCAACTGATACTTGAGGCGCGAAGGGTCGCCGGATGTGTCCGGCGGAGGCACCGAGGAGACGTCGCCCAACATGATGACTTGCCGGAACGACGCTGACAACCCTTCCAGGAGAGGGTCGCCTGACTCCCCCATGGCTCTCAGGACTCTTGACCCAGCCGGGTTCAAGAAATCCCTCTGGGAGAAAAGGAGTTGCTCGTCTCCCACCTGCAGGTGGTCCCAGAGGTCCGGGCGTACCGAAAGCGCCGTCAGGGATACATAGATAACCCACTCGGAAAAGAAGTCCAGATAGGGGCCGAAGTCATCCTGGCCCCGCTTGGGGTGCTGGTAGTTAGGGTGCCCGACTTCGTGGCTGGGGAGACCGTCGAGCCCCGGCACGTACATGCAGTCGTAATCCACGAGTTTGAGCCTGCCATCAACCACGAGGATGTTTCCGTGCTGCAGGTCGCCGTGGGCTATGGACTTGGATCTCAGTTCTCGACACATCAGGGAAAAGGCGTCTGCCAGTTCCTTGAGGGCCCTGGGATTGGATCTGTGCTTAGCCACATAAGTGTTGAGCGGCTCGCCGTCAACCCACTCCATTTTCAGTATGGGATACCACTTGTTCTTCACGCGGATGCCGTCCCTCAAGTACTGGAACGCAACCGTGTAAGGCAAGCGAGAACCCGACAGCGTGCGGCCGATAGCCGCATAGCGTTGCTCGCTGTCTTGGTGGTGCCTCAGGAAACAGCGGACAGCCCACTTACTCCCGCCGCTCACTACCTGGTAGACACTGGCGAACCCTCCGGTTATGGGTTTCGGCAGTCCCAGACTGTCGGTAACCGGGGTCCCGCCCCTCAGTTCAGGATCGGCGAAAGAGAGGCCCGGGTTCTGCATGGCATCCTGATAGTCGCTCATAGTGGGCCACTGCATCTTCTTGCTCCCTCTACACCACCCGTATGCTCGTCATGGTAACATCGTCATTCCGCATTAAGCCTTCTTGGCGAAGACCGGTCACCAGGTCCTCGAAATCCAGGGCGTCCAGCAACGTCCATGGAGCGTCGCATCGCTCGTGTTCTCGTAGAAACCATGCGGCCAGCGCGTCGGTCATCAAATAGAACACATCGCCCGGATGACATGTGCCGGACGTAACCTTCAGTTTTCCTAGAGCCAACCGGTTCTTGGCGGGGTTCGTCGACAGGAGAACAGGGCGCTGGCTGAAATCTGACGAACGCGTCATTGCGAAACTGGTGATGAGCCTGTCCTCCCTGACGTGAAAGAGACAGCTGTCGCCGAGGCAGACGGCCTCCCACCGAAAGCCATCCCCGGAAGCCCCCGTGACCAGCGACAGCCCGAGCAGAGTAGCGAAAGCCCCCGCCTGGAGACCGGGTTCCTCATACCACTGGACAGGCCGTTCGCTACGTTCCCTTCGCCGGAGGTAATCCTTGAGCCAGGCCTCGTAGGCCATTGAGGCCCTTTCGATGATCCCCCTGGCCGATGCCTTGGTGACGGGCACGTTGCTTCGACAAAAGGTCTTCACCAGAATCTCGGCCCACGGACCGGACAGCATGGACTCGCTGGCTCCGTCGGAAACGGCAAACCTAAGGCACCCCTCCCGGCCCTTTGGAGCCTCCTTCGGATAGAAGGCGTCTTCGTATTCTGAAACCGTGTTGCCCCTCTTCGGGAGCCAGCGCGTCTCTGATTCTATTCTCATGACCCATTCCCGGCCGGGCTTAAGTCCCCGGCAGTCACATCCGTCACCGGAGGTTCGCCGGCCTGGTCCCGATGTCGAGGAACCTGATGACGGACACCAAATCTCCGTTAAATACGAAACCTCTGGTGTTCTCGGTCGTCTTGAACCCCTCTTCCTCGGCAATCCCCCGCATGTACTCGGGAAGCTTGGATGACATGTTGAAAAGGAGCTTCGCGTAGTTGTCTGGCAAGTTCTCATCGGAGTCAGGAAACTCGATAGGAGAAGCCTTCTGAGACGAGAGGTGCAAGTTGAAAAGAAGCACGTTGCCGTCGGTGGAGGCGAGATTTCGGAGCGCCTCGGCCGGAGCGGTGGGGTTGCCGTCGGTAGCCTCCCCGTCGGTGATGTTGATGACTATCGGCGGGAAACAGTCGGGATGCTCGGCGATGAAACTCTGCACGATGCTCTGGGCGCGCGTGAGAGCCTGACACATGGGAGTGCCGCCGTTCGCGACAGGGTCGAACCAGATCGGGAACTTGACGGTCTGGTCGACGAGCCCTCCTGTACCGTCCTCGACTTTTCGCACCCTCTCGTCAACTCTCGCGGGATTGGTCGCCACTTCACTTATGGGCACCAGTTCGCGACCGGCCAGTGCTCCTCCGAAAGCCGGGCCAGGCCTGTGACCGTAACCCAGGACACCCACGTGATAGTAGTCGCGCACTCCTTCCGTCTTGGCGCACTTGATCGCCAGATTCTGAAGGAGCCGGTTTATGGCGTCAGCCACGCCGTCGGCCTTACGCTTGGAAGGATCCACCCCGAAGGGGTCTCGCATGGAGCCTGACTGATCGATAAGGAACAGAAAGCAAGACGGGTTTCCTCTGCTGATCTCGGCTATGTACGGCACTTTCATTCCTCCTACCCGCCCTTCTCCCTGGGTTGTCCATCTTGACGGGACTTTGAGGGCGGCGATTGTGCGTCCACTGACATTGGACCCGGGCAAGATTCCGATTCTGTCTCGTTCTTACGACACCTGCGAGCGCCGGTCTGAAGAATTGTCTAGACATATTCATTTATTAAAGAGATCAATGATAAAAATCAAGGCCAATGGTTCAGAGAGCGCTGTTTCAACTGGTCGGTATGGCCACCCCGCTCGTCCAGACTGGCGCCCTTGGGATTCCCCATCGGCATACTGGGACCCACATCTCGGTCTTCACCTTTCCCCAAGTCAGCATACCTTTCCTTCTACGGGCAAAGATTACTCCTATAGGTAAGACGTACGTGGAGGTCCAAATGTTTGAGACGATTCCCGATATCATCAAAGAAGTCCTCTCGGAGAGTCTCGTCCACACGGCGAGGATGCTGCCTATATTGGTGACGGCCTTCGTGGTGGTTGAAACCGTGTCGCACCGGGCAGAAGCTGCTTGGCTGAGAAGGGGCATGGCCCATCCCTGGATAGGCCCCGTCGCCGCGGCAGCGTTGGGTCTCCTTCCGCAGTGCGGTTTCTCCGTGGCAACGACTTCCCTATATGTGGAGGGATTCATCCCGACGGGCTCGCTCCTCGCCTCCTACATAGCCACTTCAGATGAGGCGATACCCATCTTGATGGCAAACCCCAGTACCCTCGCCTGGGTACTGCCGCTCTTGGGTACGAAGCTGGTCTGGGGCGCAGTTGCCGGGATCGCCGTAAACTACGGAGCGAGAAAAGCCGGAAGGCCCAAAAGACCGGGATCTACCCCTGAACTCCCGGGTGGCTCCCCGGCCGGAGGCCCCCACCCACATACGTGCGTTGGCACCAAGGGCACCATTCGGGAAATTGTCCCCCACGCTCTCTCCAGGGCCCTCCGCATAGCCGCCATGGTTTTCGTTTTATCGTCTCTCTTCAACGTGGCGGGACACCTGTTCAGCGACAGACTGTCGGAGGCAGCCGCTTCAGGCGAAGGGATCATCCAGCCGCTGGCCGCTTCGTTTCTAGGGCTGATCCCTTCGTGCGCCACGTCAGTGGTCTTGGCGGAAGGTTTCGGGTCGGGGCTCGTTTCCTTCCCTGCCCTCGTGAGCGGGCTCACCGCCAACTCGGGGATGGGGATCTTGGTGTTGATCAAGGAATCCCGGAATAGGGCTCGCACCGTAGGAGTCGTGGTCCTGCTCATCGTCTCGGCGTTCATCTCAGGCACTCTCGCTTCCATCGCTCCGTTCTAGGAGGCCCCAAATGCCGCCTTTCCCAAGAGATGCGCGCCTACCCCTTCGGCTTCGGAAGGAAGGTCAAACAGACTTTTCTCACTTGGCCGGAGTTCGAAGCCTTCGGATGGCCCGACAAATACGCGGATGCCAAGAAGAACGGAGGTGGAGGTCCACGTCCTTAGGACCGGACTGATCCTCGGGCCTCTCCTGATCCCGCGGTGGGAGAAGTCGGAAAGCCCGGGGCATCGGTAGACCGGGGTATGCTATACTGTCTTTGATCTCTCCCTGAAGACCGTCAAGGAGGATAGAAACTCACGCCGATGATCACTCGCTAAGATTCAGAACAGGCGATTCGCCGAGACTGTCCCCTGCCGGGTCTCATGCCCGGCGATCAGCGAGTATTGGAGTGAGATTAGATGACGGTCCTTCGTCTTTCACACATCGACCTCTCCTATCAAGGAAACCCTGTCCTAAGCGATGTCAACGCCGTCTTGGCATCGGGCGACCGCATCGGCGTCGTCGGACCCAACGGGAGCGGCAAGACCAGCCTGTTGCGGGTGATCCTGGGCCAGGTCGAGCCGGAACGCGGCAGCGTGGATTGGGTGAAGAAGCCCCGCATGGGCTATGTCCCCCAAGCCTTCAGCCTGGACGAATCCAAGACGCCCCTTGACCTTATCGGGCACGAGCGGGCCGAGTATCTGGGACAATGCGGAGTCGGAAAGACGCTCTGGGACACTCCATCCGGCAGGCTGAGCGGCGGCGAGAAAACCAGACTGTCGCTGGCCATCGCTCTCTCCACCCGCCCTGAACTCCTGGTCCTCGACGAACCCACGAACCACCTGGACATCCCGGGCATCGAGTGGCTTGAGAAGCTCCTGTCATCATATCGGGGCAGCGTAATCGTCGTCTCCCACGACCGTGCCTTCCTCGACGAGGTGTGCCGGGATATATGGGAGATCCGCGACACGCGGCTCAGAGTCTACCCGGGCAACTATTCGGCTTACCTCAAGACGCTTGCCATGAGACTCGCGCACGAGCGGCGTGAACACACCAAGTGGTCCCGGGAGGTCAGGGAGATAAGAGAGGAGATCCGCGCCCGCCGCCAGTGGTATGAAAGGGCCCATAAAAATGCAGGACAGAACGACTTCCTAAGGCGCAAGGCCAAGAAGCACGCCAAGCGGTTTCTGGCGAAGGAGTCGGAACTGAGCAGGCTCATGGCGAAGAAGCCTGAGGTCACAAGAGATGACCGCCCTGTAGTGGCCAACATCTCCCACGCGGGGATACGGACGGAGACGGTCGTACGGGCCGATAACCTGCGCTTTGCCTATCCGCTTCCGGAAGCCGGAGCTCAAGGAACCTCCTCCCCATCCGGGTCAGAGCGAGTCATCATCAAAGGCGCGTCTTTTCGAGTCGGCCCCGGACAGAAGGTCGGCTTGATCGGCAGAAACGGCTCGGGCAAGACCACGCTGCTCCGACTCATGGCAGGTGACCTCTGGCCGGATTCCGGTTCCCTGTGGTTGAACCCCGGAGCCAGAGTCGGCTACCTGGCTCAGATGCTCGATGACCTGGACCCGGAGAGGCCGGCTGCAGAGAACGTGTGCCTGAAGACGGGCCTCCCTATGGCCGGCTCAAGAGACCTGCTGGGGCGAATGGCTGTCTCAGGCGAAAAGCAGACCAGGCCCCTCGGCACGCTGAGCATGGGTGAACGCACACGGGTCGCCATGGCGTGCCTGTGTTACGGATCCTTTGACCTGCTTCTTCTCGACGAGCCGACCAACCATCTGGACGTTCCCGCAAGGGAGGCCGTGGAAGAAGCGCTCCGGTCCTACGTCGGGGCCCTCGTGGTAGCGACTCACGACAGGTACTTGCTTGACCACGTCTGCAGCGTCATATGGCAACTGGACTCGGGCAGACTCACGGTCCATGAAGGAACCTACAAAGATCTGAGGAACCGGTGGGCCGACACGGCTACCATGGAGGAGAAAGACCGTGACGCGAGCGCACTGGCCGCCAAAGCGGAACTCGCCTACATCGTTTCTCTCATCTCCGCCGCGAAGGACGCGAGTGAGAAAGCCGACTTGGAGAGGCGCTATGAAGCGGCCCTCGCGAGGATCAGAGAATTGCAGGCTGAAACTAGCCCCGGTACCGGGTAGGCAGCAATTGGATCAGTCTCAAGAAGACAGCCCACGCGTTCCTCGTGCTTTCTTTTTCCACCCAACCGAGGTCTCCTTTGCCTGACCTCAGGAACTCACCGTAGGCGGGGTTTATCATCTCGTTGTCACTGATGCCCCGGATAGCTATGAATGGGGTCTTATGCGCCAAAGCGGCGTGAGCGGAGGCGGTGGTCTCGCAGTCTTCGACCTGCACATTGAAACGCTCCCGGATGACGCGGATCGCCTCGGCGTTCGAGTTGATCTGGTCGGCGGTACCGATTACGGCCGGAGCGCATATGGGGTCCCGGAAAGGCGAAGGCCATCCCGACTCTTCAGGCCACCTGGTGAGCGCAGGGAAGTTCCTTTGACCCTCTCCACTGGCAAGACACTCGCCGTCACCATGCGCTGCCTGACAGTCCTTCGCAGCTTCTAGTGCGAGACTCACGAGCGCGGGATCGCTGTGAAGGTACCTCTTCCTCTCGCCGCGAACGGCGTACTGAGACCGGTCCGGGGTCAGGGAATAGTCTGTATGGACGCGAATCCCGGGGATATCCAGGTTGACCGAACCGTCGGGAAGGGTCAGATAGCTCGCGTAGTAACAGAGGTCCCTGCCGATGGCAACGTCGCCCGGAAGGAAGTCGGGCGAAACCGCCCCGGCACACCCTACAAGGACGACGATGTCGGGCCTCCAATATTGGATGAGAGCCGATGTCGACATCGCGGCGTTGGCCATCCCAATCCCGCCTATGGAGACGCCAAGGAGCACTGAGCGGGCAGTCGAATCTCCGAGAGTCCCCCCGAAGACCTCCCGCCTCTCATGCACTTCCCACATACCGATCTTGCGGCGGTCTCTGAAAGCCCTCATCTCGAACAAGATACTTGCCTCGCCGACCATGGGGACCACGACGCCGACTCGAAGATCGTCCAATCCGAAGACCTCCTTTTGCGCCCTTCTTGGGGCCCGGCAGTTTGAAGGGGCTTCCGGCTCCTTCTTAACGGGACTCACCCATTCTAACCCCAAAGGCCTCCTCCGTGAAAGGAATCGCAGACCATCCGGGGAAAAGATCATTCAACAGGTAAAGGTAACTGCGGAGGACGAGCATCCGCGGAAAACGATCACCACAGGAAGAAGCGAAGGGAGGCTTCGAGATGGCCACTTACGACAAGGCCCATGAGCTGGCGCGAGAGCTCAAGTCAAGTGAGGAGTATAAGGAATACCAGAAGGCCAAGCAGGCCATCCAGGGAAACAGCGCCGCCATGTCCATCCTGCGGGACTTCCAGGAGAAGCAAATCCAGTTTGAGATGGGACTCCTGACCGGCAGAGAGCCTGACGAAAAGGCGAAAGAGGAAATGCAGAAGATAACGGACTTAGTCAACATGCACGGCGAGGTGAAGCGCTTCCTTGACGCCGAGCGGCGGATCCTAATCATTATGAGCGATATCCAGAAGATATTGATCGACGCTCTCAACCTGCTGGACTACAGGTCTACGTAATCCTTGTGTCTTCAGTGGGTCTGGTCTGCAACTCATAGAGCCCCGATCGAGAGTTGATTTCTCAAGCCGCGGCCGCAGAAATCAACTCTCTCTTACTGGGCTCTCACAGAAGTCAGCCTTATATTCACCTATGGGACTGGCCACCTGTTTGACCGCGAGAAAACCCGCAAATACCACAGAAGTCACCACAAGCCTTCACGGCCATAACCACCGGTGGGACAGCACGTCACCTGGTGACCGCCACTTGCCCGCCTTTCATGACCAACTTGATCTTGGAAAGGTCCTGAAGCACGGTAATATCGGCGAGGGGATCCCCGTCCACCAGAATGAGATCCGCCCAGAATCCGGGCTTAACCTGGCCCATCCTATCGCCCCAACCCATTAGTTCCGCGCCCATCCGGGTGACGGCGCACAAGGCGTCAACCGGCTTCATGCCCGCCTTGACCATGAGCTCCAACTCACCGGCGTTCTTCCCGTGATAGTTGAAAGGTGTGGCGGCGTCGGTACCCAATGCGATCTTGACTCCTGCCTTGTAGGCTTTCTGGAAACTGGCGATGTGAGCCGTCTGAGCTTCCTTGGCCTTGCGGACCCCGTATTCGGGGATCCCGGCCTGGAGTCCGTTCTCCACTATGTGGTGCACCGCAGAGAGCGTCGGGACCATGAAGACATCGTTGGTGAGCATCAGTTCGATTATCTCGTCTGTCAGATGGAAACCGTGCTCGATGGATGAGATCCCCGCCAGAATCGCGTTCTTGATGCCCTTTGAGCCCTGGGCGTGGGCCATCGCTTTCTTACCCACATTCTTGGCCTCTTCGATGGCTGCCCTCATCTCTTCGACCGTCAACCCCCGGGCCGTAGGCACGCTGCCTTCCGACATTACACCGCCCGTGGCGTGAAGCTTCAGGTGGTCGGCTCCGTCCCGGAGTTGCTCACGGGCGGCCTTTCTCGCCTCATCCGGGCTGTCTACCACAAGACGTCCCTTGAACTCGACTTCAGGCGGCCAACCGTTTCGCGTGTCTCCGTGCCCGCCCGTAATCGACAGGCTGTGGCATGCCACGTGCATGCGTGGACCGGGCACCAATCCTTCGTTGATTGCCTGCTTCAGGGCGACATCCACCAAGAAGCTGGAGCCGGCGTCGCGGATAGCCGTGAACCCCGCCTCCAGGTTGGCCTTGGCGTTCAAAGCGGCCCTGATGGCCATGTGTGGGACAAGTTCCTTCTTGGCTTTCAGAACGCTGGGATCCCCCGACCCGGCGATATGTAGGTGACAGTCAACCATGCCGGGCATGAGCCACTTCCCGCCGGCGTCAATTACGTTGGCGTTCTCAGGGACCGTCACTTCACCGGCCGGGCCTACGCATTTGATTTCGTCGTTCTCGATAATGACATTCACGGGTCCATAGGGTGGCTTGCCGCTCCCGTCAAACAGCCGCGCGTTCGTGATTGCAGTGTACATTCGCCTCACTCCTCGTCCATTCCGTTCCTGCTGGTTTCGGAGAATGACAGCGGTTCTCCTCCACGTGTGACAACCGAACACCGAAGATGGCGGGGTCAGTGCCACGTTGAAGTAGCTCCCCGGTCTCTATAGACATAACATGAGATGCGACATTTCATACAAGGGGGAGAAATCGATGTCTGGCACCGGACCGGTTTGCGGCAACAACTGGACGTTCATTCTGTTCCTCATCTTGATCCTTTTAATTTTCTGCTGCTTCTGCTTCTGATGGAGCGGCACGGGGCGGTCCATGGCGGGCCGCCCCACGTCCCTCTTCTTCCTGCGTTCGACCACTGAAATCAACCGGCAGACCACTGGCGCACTCTGGCTACATTGCCTCCTTGTGGTGGCATACGGCCAAAGCCGAGGGTGGACATCGTTTTAATTCGGGGCTAGAATCAATATGCCGGATCGACGCAGGCATTAGAACGGGGGTCGAGCATGTCTTTTCTTAGCATCATTCTCATTTCCGCGGTAGTTGGAGTAGTAGGAACAGGTGCCGGAGGCCTCATCGTCTCACTGAGAGGCAACCCCAGCAAGAAACTTCTCTCTCTTTTCCTTGGATATTCCGGCGGTGTGATGGTCTCGCTTGTCGCGTTTGACCTCATGCCCGAAGCACTGGAGTTGGGCGGCACCTTCCTCCCACTTGCGTTCATGGTGATAGGCGCGATCACTATCATGATCGTCGACATGTTGTTGCCTCACAGTCATCATTTCTCCTGCGATGAGGAAAGCAGGCGTTTCGCCAGGACGGCCTACGTCATCGCCATGGGTATAGCCATGCATGACCTGCCGGAGGGATTGGCTGTTGGAGCCGGGCTTGCCTCGGGATTGTCTTTGGGATTCAGAGTGGCTGCCCTCATGTTCCTGCACAATGTGCCGGAAGGCATGGCAGTTGCCGGTCCCCTGGCGTGTATCGGACGGAAGAGAAGCGAGATCCTTTTGGTAAGTGCAGCTACCGGACTACCGTCGGTCGGGGGCGCGGCCTTGGGCGCCTGGTTCGGCCACTTGTCTCCTTCGGTCCTATCAGCGTCGTTGGCCTTCGCCGCCGGAGCCATGCTCTTCGTGACGTTCGACGAAGTCATTCCCGGTGCCGAGGAGCTCTCGGAAGGTGGCCACAGCGGCACCTTGGGAGCCGTCGCGGGAGTGATGACCAGTATAGTCCTCAGCCAGATGCTTCACTAAAGAGGATGGCAGGCTAACCTCACATCGCCGAATCACCGTTATATAAGGTGATAGGCAGGTGAAGGACTTCCCATACTACGGTTTGAACTGGAAAAAGAGTCTCACCAGCCGGTTGCCCGGGCGCAAGAACCTCATGGTGACCTTGATGCTCCCATTCCTGGCGGTCCTCTTCCTTGTCGCCGCGGCCACTCCCCTGCCGCCACGACCCGATTCCGATGATGTCTCGATTGCCCACGCGATCGAGGAGTACATCTCCAAGCGCTCTGAAATCCTGGGCTTTAGAGTTGATTTCATAAACATAAAGAAGCTGAATGGAGAAATAGATGAAGGCACATACGAGTCAACGTGGCAAGTCCTTATGAGGTTCAGGGCGGATTATGCCCGGCCGGAAGAAGACCCTTACCTTGCGGGGATGCTCAAGTGCCTGAACGAACGGAAGACCGGCTCAGATGACGATTGGGTAGAGTGGGCAGAGGACGAAATCAACAAGAGGCGTCTGGAAGTGCGGGACCTCATGTCATACGCACAGGAGTTGGAGGAGCAAGTAGCAGTTGTAGCATCGACGGATGCCTCAGGACGCGTTGATGCCGGAACCATCAGGCTGCGAATCGGAGAGGCGGACGAAGCCCAGACGGTCGAGGGCCTTCTAGCGGACGTCCCACCGCCCGAACTCTACGAAGCCGCAGGCTACAAGTTCTTGGAAGACGCCAGGTCAAGCTCGGGGGACCCTGCTCCTCCTGGGCAACAAGATCCACCAACCGTGACCGGGGAACACGATCCGGGCAGTCCTCCCAAGAAGACTCAAGAGATGCCCACCGCGATCAAGCCCACCACACGAAGCCCGCAGCCCCAAGATCAATCTCGCGACCCCTCGCGCGACCACCTGATTTTCTGTGCAGTGGGAGTACTCGGAATCCTTCTCCTCATACTGGTAGCATCCGAGGTCTACAATCAAAAGAAGAAGCGATCTGCCGCGAGGTAAAACCGGCTCATAGTCTCCGCGACGTCGCCCTGCCTGAACCCGCTCTCCTTGAGAGATCCTCGTAGACGGCCCGCAAACCTTCCTTAGTGTTCAGTGCGGGTTCATCCAAGACCCGGTCCAGCATTGCCCTGAGGACAGTGCCGATCCCTCTACCCTCTTCCATTCCCCATTCAATGAGGTCGCGCCCGTCCACCGCCAGGTCCTTCACGGTCAAAGGATCTCCTGAAGCCAACACCCTGTCCACGCGGGCCTTCAATCTGAGAACCTGGGAGAGATCATTTGGATGGCCCGAAGCCTTCACATCGGCGATCTGAAGGTCAAACAGGTCATCGAGGAGCGGGACTCCGACTCTGGTGATAAGCCGTTTTATTCCCTTCGGCCCAAGCCGGCTGTGCCTAACCATGTGTTCTCTGATGAGAGTGCATACCGAGGAAATCGTTTGAACATCGAACTTGAGCCGCCTCATAGCCTGACGGGCCATCTCTTCGCTCTTTACGTTGTGCCCGTAGAAGTGCCCCTCGCCGCTTTCGTCAATCGTCATTGTCTTGACCTTGCCCACATCGTGCAGAAGCGCGGCCAACCTCACCTGCAACCTCCGGGGCGCAGACTCAAGGGCGACCACGGAGTGCTCAAACACGTCTTTGTCGTGGTGCTTGCTTGACTGCTGAAATCCGTAGCACTCGGCCAGTTCCGGAAGGATGTGTCCCAAGATCCCGGAATGGTAAAGATGTCTGATCTCTCCCGGATTGTCGCTCATCAGTATTCTGACCAGTTCATCCCTGATCCGCTCCCATGAGACATTGAGGATCAGGTGAGCGTTCTTAGCGATAGCGTCGAGAGTCCGCGGTTCTATGTGGAAATCGCCACCCAACTCGGCAACAAGCCTGTGGGCCCGGAGCATCCTGAGGGCATCTTCCCTAAACCGGTCACCGGGGTCTCCGACGCTCCGTATGATCCTGTGCCTCAAGTCCTGTAGGCCGCCCACGTAGTCGACCACATGACCATCCCTGCCGCAGGCGAGGGCGTTCAGGGTGAAATCCCTCCGGGTGAGGTCTTCCTCAAGCGACGATGAGAACTCCACGGTTTCAGGTCTCCTGCCGTCAAGGTAGCGACCGTCCTTTCGGAAGGTCGTGACCTCCACGGGGATATCTCCGAGAACGGTCACGGTGCCGTACTTCTCGCCCGTAGGGGCAGTACGCTCGAACAGGGCCCGCACTTGGGGCGGATGGGCATCTGTGGCGATGTCCCAGTCTTTCGGTTGGCGATTCAATAGGAGGTCCCGGACCGAGCCCCCAACCAGATAGGCCCGGTAACCCGCCTTCTCAAGTGCGTCCATGACCTTTAACACAAAGGGATGAATCGCGACATCCATCTTAGGTCTCCCCTCGCGATGGACCGGCTTCACCGCCGGTGGACTAGGGGCCCCAACAAGGGCTCAGTCACCGATAGATTGCCACAATCACAGAACGGTGAAAACACTCCTCCGAACCCGGCCTGTGATCAACCTGACCGGCAGAGGCCTAATTCCTTGCCCCCGGACTGTAGACCTCAGTAAGGAAACATCCTGGGAATGAGGGCAGACAGCATCAAAGCTCCCAAGATAAAGAGAGGCAGTCCGGTCTTGACGAAGTCAGTGAACTTGTAGCCTCCCCGGTGATAGACGATTACATTGGGTGGTGTGCCGATAGGTGTCGCCACGGCTATGGACGTGGCTTGACACAGCCCCATAAGAAGCGGTGCCGGGCTCACTCCCAGCTGGCGGGCTATCGCGATGCATACGGGAGCAAGGACGCTGGTCGCAGCAGTGTGGGACATGAACTGGCCCAGCAAACCTGCGGATAACACAACGATTCCCGTCATCAGGTAAGGAGTCGGGCTGTCGATTACTCGAGTGAGGAACCCGGCCAGCATGTCGGCGGCCCCGGTCTTCTGCATTGCCAACCCCAGGGGCTGCATCCCTCCCATGAGGAGAACCGCGGACCACTCAATGCTTCCCGTGAACTCCGGCATCGTGATGCAGCCTGTAATGACTGTGAGCACCGCTCCGATCATGGCGACTATTGGAAGGCTGAGGCCGAATGAGGAAAGCCTGCTCTCGAACAACATCCCCACTACCACCAGGGCGAGGACCAGCAAAGACACGCCCATTTTGTTACTCCGGAACTCGTGTTTCTCGGCGGATGGGGCCTCTGCCGGAAGCCTCTGCGGGACCTGCTTTCTCCCTATGAACATCATGTACAGGACGGCCAGGGCCACAAAGGGCAGCGATACCTTCCCGAAATCGAAAAACCCAAAGGACTGGCCTGTGGCTTGCCTCAATGCACCCTGCACAATGGCATTGGGAGGCGTCCCGACCAGGGTCAGCATCCCTCCAAACGACGCTCCAAAGGCCAGCGGCAGAAGGAGAGCGCCGGCGCTTACCCCGGCCTCACGGGCTACCGAAACGACCAACGGAGCCATCACGATGGTGGTTCCCGTATTGCTCGTGAAGGCCGAGAGCGCGGCGGCCGCGAGCATTATGAGCCCTACAAGCCGCACCTCACTCTTGCCGGCCATCTTTATGACTTTCCTGCCGATGAAGTCACACACGCCGGTTTGGAAGAGAGCTTCACCAACCGGAAACATGAAGAGAACCATGATCGTCGTGTCGTTCGAAAAGCCTGTGAGCACGTCCTTGACCGGAAGGACACCCGAGACGGCCAGACTTGAGAGCACAATGAGCGGGGTTATTCCGAGAGGAACCAATTCCGTGACAAACAGAAGCAAAGCCCCGGCAAGAATGACGAGCGTTATCGCGACCTCTGACATGTTCATCCCCCTGTGGCGGATGGGTTGACCTCAAGGCAACCCCTCTTACAGGACTTCGATATCGCGTGAGTCTTGTCCTCTTGGAAACCTGTGCTATGGCGTGTCTTTCGGTCTAGCCGGGGCGCGTAAAGAACAGCGTACAGCCTGTGGTCTCATACTTGACTTCGACCTGCCATCCACCGTGGGCGGCCCTGTCCTTCCATATCGCTTCCCATAGGGCCTCATAATCCTCCGCGGAAATCTGCTCCCGGAGATGGGTAGCGCGTCCGTATACCGAGAGGTATTGCGGCTTCAAGGAAATCCTCGCGCTGGATGAGGTAAGCTCGAGTAGATGGGCCTCTCCTCCCCGGAGCCGCGTCTCTTCCCAACATACATACAGGATGAACGCCTGCTCAGGAGGAAGAAACGGGATCCATGCCCTTGCTGCGAGGGCGTAGCCTACGCCGTCCTTGAACCAGTCCGTCGCGAAGCCCGGACCGAACCTATCCTTGAGAAAGGCCCACAGCCTGATCCTCTCGCTTGCAGCAATCTCTTCGCGCATGAAGTCCTTGGTCGCCGAAGGTAGGTCCGGAAACGAGGTGGCAGGCAAATCGGGGACGTGAGTGATGGGGATGACGATGCCTTCGATGTGCCTTAAGAACCAGCGGTTGCCTTCTAGGACAAAAGAGAAGCAAAACGTGGTCTCCTGACCATCGACAAGAAGAGGGACAAGGAAGTGGACCGGATGGCCACGGCCGGGGGCACAGTCGTCGCCGGGGTCCCCGGGGTCGCGGTAGTCGCCGGGATCGAGGTGGTCGGTGGTATCGCAGCGGGCGCCGACAACCATCTTTGGACTCAGCGGCCAATCATCCGGCGGGACTTTCGCAGCGATGGCCGCCACGATGTGGCAAAGGCCAGGCGCAAGACCCTGGTGGAGTGGCTTGACGTCGTCGATGCCGAACGCTCCCCGCTTGACCGTATCGATGAACCCCAACCATATGCCTCTTTGTCTTGAGAACTCGACGACCCACTTGGCTGCGTCCAGAAGGTCACCGGCGATGTAGTCCGGCTCCACATCGGCCCAGGTGTGCCGATACTCGCCGAGGGATGATTCGCCCCACCCCGTCTTGACCAACACCTTGGTCGCTCCCACGGCCTGTGCGGCCAGCATATCCGTCGCTCCGGTGTCGCCGATCACCACACACCGGGAGAGGTCCAGACCGTGTTCCTCCGCCGCGCGCAACAGCATGCCGGGGGCCGGCTTCTTGCAGTTACATGGAAAGTCGATATCGTGAGGGCAAATGTAGGCCCCGTCCAGCTTAAGGTCCTCAAACTCGCGATGGAAGTCCTCTTCCGTCGCCTCCCCCCTGGATATGCGATACTGGTTGGTGAGGGCAAACAGGAGGAAACCTTCGTTTCGTAGGTTAGCCAAGGCCTCACGAGTGAAGGGGTACACGTCGAAGTCCCTGGGATGGATGAAACGGCCCGTTCCTCCCATGGTTCCGTCTCGGTCGACGAAGACCGCCTGGACAAACTGAGGGAGCCGGTTCGCCGAGTGCGCGTCACGGAGAGGAGACCGGTTCTCCAAACCCAATTCCATGAGGGGAAACTGTTTCCGCAGATGGACGTCCCCAAGTCGCCTTGGACTCATTTCACCACCACCCCGGTTCGGTCATTCTGTGGCGTCTCGTGGTTGTCCTCTCTTTGTACTGGCAAGGCGTCTTCGGAACGCGATACGGGCCACACGTGCACTGCACCCCGTCGATATGATATCCTTTCCTTCGTGGCTTGCGGACCCTTCGCGTGACTTCCGCTGTCGACGATGGGAGGCGATCCTCACATGCGGACCGACTGGAGAAAGCAGACGGCACTCTTCCTGGCCAGCCAGACCATTTCCGTCTTCGGGACATCCCTGGTTCAATACGCCATCACCTGGTATATAACCCTGCGGACTCAGTCCGGCGCGATGGTCGCCGTATCGATAATCTGCGGCTTCGTCCCAACATTCCTCGTATCGCCCTTCGCGGGAGTGTGGGCCGACCGGTATCCCAGGAAGACTCTCATCATCGTCTCGGACTCATCGATAGCGGTAGCGACGCTGATCCTTGCCCTGCTGTTCAGGGCAGGACACCAGGGGCTCTGGCTTCTGTTCGTGGCCTCGGCAATCCGGGCGTTCGGTTCGGCCGTACAGTCACCTGCGGTGAGAGCCATACTGCCCCAGTTCGTCCCCGAAGACCAGCTCATGAAGGTAAACGCCACCAACAGCAGCATCCATTCTGCGGTATCTCTGGTGTCGCCCATGGTAAGCGGCGCGCTCCTGGCGTGGGCAGGCATCGGGTCCGTGTTCATGGTCGATGTAGTGACGGCCGCAATAGCAGTCCTGATCCTCGCCTTCGCCCTCAAGGTGCCTGCGCACGCCAAGGCCAGTGCTCCGCGTTCCGGCAGCTACCTGGATGACTTGCGCACCGGATTGTCCTACGTCAAGAACGAAAGCTATCTCATAAGATTCTTCGGCCACAACATCGCCTTCCTCCTCCTGGTCACCCCACTCGCCTTTCTGACCCCGCTCCAAGTAGCGAGGAGCTTCGGTGAGGACGTGTGGCGTCTCACGGCGATCGAAATAGCCTTCTCAGGCGGGATGATACTGGGCGGCATCGTCATGGCCGTTTGGGGCGGGCTAAGGAACCGGGTCCATACAATGGTGTTGTCGAACTTCAGCATCGGAATCCTGACCGTAGCCCTTGGGCTCGTACCGTTCTTCTGGGTCTACCTGGGGTTGATGGCCGTGTGCGGAATGTCCCTCCCCGTATTCCACGCCCCCTCCACAGTCATCCTCCAACAGAGGGTGGAGGACGATTTCCGCGGGAGAGTGTTCGGGCTTCTCGGGATGATATCCGGTAGCATGATGCCTCTGGGAATGCTCCTTTTTGGTCCGCTCGCCGATGCGGTGAAGATTGAGTGGTTGCTCCTAGGAACCGGGCTCTTGATCTCCGTCCAGGCTCTGGTGATGCTTGGAGACAAGGTTCTGGTTAGGGCAGGAAACCCACGCGTGGATGCCGCCTAACCTGCAAGGATTCCACTCACGGCGTGCCACGGGTCAAGACTCGAGTCTCTGCCAGGCACTTCTACGGAACTCTTGCCCAGAATACGCGTCATACGGGATAGACGTCATATGGTATTGATGTCTCCGTCCCTGACGCGCGAGACAAAGGCGAGAGGAGTTCCGGTTTATGAGACGTGGCCGCCGAGACAGACAGAAGACGGCGAAGCAACAGACCAAGCGTTGCCTGTGGATGTCGTTGGGAATATGCTCAATCGCAGTCATCCTAGGAGCACTCCTCCTGCACTCGAGCGGATATGCCGGTTACTTCATCTCGGGGATGAGGGAGCGCTTGGAGGCCCGTTTTCCCGGAAATGACCCGGGAGGGAAGGACCCTGGTTTCCAACCCGGTGATGACGAGCCGGGAAAGCACTCCGGTGAGAAATCTGACTATGAATCAGGTGTTGGGACAGGCGGCGGATCGGGCAACGAGCCTGATAGCGGCGAGTCCAATGGCTCCGGTGAAACGATCAACGGTCCGGGCGACAGCACGATCTCACCGATGGATGATGGCGAACTCTACCGCCTCGGAGTAAACGAACTCGGCAAGGTCCCCATAATCATGTATCACGATGTGCAGGACTACGAAGCCGAGTGGGTGCGGTCGAGGTCCAACCTCAGGAACGACCTTGAGCGGTTCCACGACCTTGGATACAGCCTTGTGCTCCTAAGCGATTACCTTAGCGGCAACATAAGCGTCCCGGCGGGGAAAGCCCCCCTTGTCTTGACCTTCGATGACGGGACCCGGGGCCAGTTCCGCATGATTGAGGGCGATGAAGGACTTATCCCGGACCCCGATTGCGCCGTGGGAATCCTACTTGAGTTCTCCCGGACGCATCCGGAGTTCGGGCACGCGGCGACGTTCTTTGTGAACTCGGGAAACCCGTTTGGCGACGCATCGCGGATCGAGGAGAATTTCCGGTTCCTACTGGAGAACGGCATGGAGATAGGCAACCACACTCGCACCCATGCGAACTTGGCATATGCTTCTCCGGAAGCTGTGGTCAGGGAAATCGGCAGCCTCGTCAACGAAGTGAGGGGCATATGCGGATACGAACCGGTGTCTCTGGCGCTTCCTTTTGGAGGGTACCCGCGGTCCACCGAGAGCCTCCTTGCCGGCACGTGGGATGATCAGGAATACGTGAACAAGGGGATACTGCTGGTCGGCGCCGAACCCGCTCCTTCCCCCTTCTCTAGGAAGTTCAACCCGCTGGCGATCCCCAGGATCCGAGGCTCCCAGGAAGAGCTGGATAAGTGGCTGGGAGAGTTTGAGGAGTACCCGGACGAAAGGTTCGTGTCGGATGGTCGGAGCGAGACGGTGACAATCCGCCAGGGTAGGAGCGCAGACCTGGAGCCGGAGCGGGTTCTCGATCTGGAAGTCAGGGAATATCCCTGCGACATGGATTCCGTCGTTCCGTAAGGATCCGTAAGGAACCGTAGAGGGTAACGGACTTTCTCATGGAACTTTCCAATAACCACACGCGTTAGGGAGAGAGAACCTATGGAGAAAGAACCGCGAAAGCCTGAGATCGGCACTTATATTGCGTTGGGGTTGTGTTTCGGGACTGTCTTGGGGGTCATCCTCAACAAGATACAGTTCGGCCCGGCTCTAGGACTCCTGGTCGGGGTTGTCGCTCACAACATAGCGCTGGCCAACTACCGGAAGAAAACGGGGAACAAAGACTAGGAGGCAGGAGGGCTCATATGAACCTCAGGGGATCACTTGTGAGGATTCTGGAAACCGCGAGACCCACCTTTCGCCGGTTCTGGGTTGCGGTGTTACTCTGTGTGGCTGCGACTCTCACTCTGTCAGCAGCGGTCACGGGTGATCTCCACAAGAACGATCAGTTGGTGAGATGGTCGTTGGCGCTTTTCTCCGGTATCCTCGCTGCTTGGTGCGCCATCCTGTACTGGGAACGTCGTTATAGCCTGAACATAGATTCCTCTGCCGAAGGCAGTGCGGCCCGTCCTGAGGGCAGCACAGGAACCGACGGGAATACACCTCCCCATGCAGGAGAGAGTCCCTGGAGAAATCAGGAGCTAACCGCCAACCTCATGGCCCTCCCCGTGGCAGGACTTATTGTCGGCGCCACATTCCTCTTGCTCCATGAATTCGGTGTGGTGTCGATGAGCAGGCACTTTGCCATTTGTGTGGTGCTCTCCCTGACCTGCTTCGTCGCACCTCACTTCCGCAGGAAGGGCAGCCTTGAGATGTACATCGTCAGGCTGTTCTCTCACGCATTTGTATCCGCCCTGTTCGCAGCGATCTTGTTCCTCGGCCTGGTAGCCATCACTTTCACGGTCTCATCATTGTTTTCGCTCAACGTGACCTACCGTGCGTACATCCGCATTTTCCTGGTTATGGCCGTGACGGTGGCTCCGTTTCTGTTCATGGGCGGGATACCCAGAGGGACGATCGGGAGCGACACCGCAGACTACCCGAAGGTCTTGAAGAACCTTGTCTTGTTCGTCATTACTCCGTTGCTCACTGCCTACACGCTGATCCTCTACGTCTATTTCGCAAAGATCCTATTGACCAGGGTGTGGCCTGTCGGGTTGGTCGCTCACCTTGTGCTCTGGTACTCGATGGCCGGAGCGGCGATACTGTACTTCATTTGGCCGCTGGAGGGCGACAATAAGTGGGGTCGTGCCTTCTCTTCTTACTTCCCGAAAGCCGTCATCCCCCTGACGCTCATGATGTTCGCTTCCGTAGGAATTAGGGTCCGGCATTACGGCCTGACCGAGAACCGGTACTACGTGCTGGTTTTCGGTGCTTGGGTGCTGGGAGCCATGATCTACCTAATCACGGCAAAGCCGAAAAAGAGCCTAGTCCTCCCCATTACTCTCGCAATCGTGGTGGCCCTGGCGGTAATCGGTCCGTGGAGCAGTTTCTCGGTGTCCATGTGGAGTCAAAACAGGCGTTTCGAGACGTTGCTCACGAAGTACGGGATGCTGCGAGAAGGAACCATCGTCCATCCAACCCAGCCGGTGCCCGTCGAGGACCGCCGCGAATTCGCCGAAATCCTGTTCTACTTCGCGGACAACCACCGGCTGACGGATGTCCGTTTTCTCCCCGCGGACTTCCACTTCGGCGAGTTCGATAAAGTCTTCGGCTTCCAATACTTCGACGTGGGATTTCCCGAAAGACACAAGTACGTCAGGTATCAATCCCGAGGCGAGGCATTTGACCTAGGCGGATACGACTACTTCTTTGATTTCGCGTCGGAGTTGGGGAGCGGACCCGACGTCTCTATGCGTCAAGGCCCGGTTGAGGTAACGTACAACACAGTGACCTGGGATGTTCAGGTAATCCGCGAGGACGCGCCGGAATGGCGAAGGTCACTGCATGACTATCTCGAGGAACTCGCGCACAAGTACGGAGATGAGGTAGACGTCGAGCTTGAGCCAGAGGACACGGTCATCTCCGACGAATCGGCGGGCCTTCGCGTCAAACTAGTAATCACCAGTCTGTGGGCGGACCTGGGCGACCCTGCCGCGGGAAGACCGAGGGGCGGGACTCTCCGGTTCTACCTGTTGGTCGGAGTCGAGTAGGCTCAAACGTGCTGGTCGACCAGTATCGGGTTGCCGTCCGGGTCCACAAGCATGAAATGAGCCGGTCCCGTGGCGCTCTCATCCGCCTCGCTCAGTAGCTGCACTCCCTGGGCCTTCAGCCGGCGCTGCAGTTCGCGAACATCGGTGGGCGGAGGCGGCGTCGAACGGTTACCTTTTGACTATGAGCCAGGCCCGAAAGCTTCCCTTTTGTCGGTGATCCGACTCCGAACGCTTCCCTTTTGACTATGAGCCAGGCCGAAAGCTTCCCTTTTGTCGGTGATCCGACTCCGAACGCTTCCCTTTTGACTATGAGCCAGGCCGAAAACTTCCCTTTTGTCGGTGATCCGACTCCGAACGCTTCCCTTTTGTCCATGACCGGAGTCGGACGGTTGCCTTTCCTCGTCGAGCCTTCTCAGAGCAACATCCTCGGCGGTAAGACACCGCCTCAGATCGACCCATCCTTGGCCGCAAGACGCTGCCTCGGATACGCACCTTCGCCGAGATCTCCAATTCCAATCAGCATTGCGGTCCGTTCGGGAGACCGCTTGTCGTAAGATGGGGATGTTGGTAAAATATGGGCAGGCGCTCACTGTCTATTTCGTCGAATGGAGGCGAATGCCATCATTAACACGCTCATCATCGAAAACCTGGCCGGCGTCAGAGAGCTTCCTCTCACCGAAAAAGCGATTTACATAGAAAGCATGTTCAAGCAACCGTCCTGCATTGAGGCTCTCGCAAAAGAAGCAGGCCTCGGCTCGAGGCATCTCGCCAAACATTTGCGCAATCTTCAGAGGCTGGGCTGGATGGACCTCATCAAGGGTCGTAACAAGTTGCGACCTGTGGCACTCGTTCCGCGGGATGTCGAGACCAAGATCGCTGCTCAAATCCGAATTAGGGTGAACCTTGCACCGTTCAAGGGCGAGGAGACGACAGCGCTCTTTCTTGAGTGGATGGTCGCCCCGAGAGTCATACTGATCCGACATGCCCGCCCAGACTTCCTGCGTAACATCGAAACGGGCCAGAACTTGGAATACGACATTTACGTGCCGGAGTTCTACTGGGCTATCGAATATCATGGGGACCAGCACTTCGGTCCTACTCAAAGATACCAGGGCGACAGAGCCTTTGTTGAGAGGTACAAGAGGGACCTTCGGAAGGCCCATCTCAGCAAGGACAACAACATCAGGCTTTCGGTGGTTCACAACCGGGTACTGACGCTCGGGGGAATCCTTGAGGTCATCCCCGACGACGTGCCACGCAGGGTGTTTGACCCAAAGGGACCCGTGATCCTGACACTCGAGGAGCTCGGCAGAGAAGTGGCCCGCAACCAGGACTGGGATAGAGAGTAGTTCGGATGGCAGCGGCCGGAGCCCAATTCGCGACGATGGCAGCAACACGGCGCACATCGTGTTCGACAGGGTACAGGCGCGCTCTCCCTTGCCTCTCATCAGCATTGTGGAGGAGACCTGTAAGTATGCCGAGGTCAAGGGCTGCAAGAGAGTGGTGGTCTTCGGCACGGGGTTTACGATGAGTAGCGGGATGTACACGGATGCGTTCGCCAATCGCGGAATCGAGGCGTTCGTCCCAACCCCCGAGGAACAAAG